>JAJRXJ010000120.1 GCA_024276355.1 Actinomycetes bacterium
CCTGCGCCCGCCGGGCGGCGAGTTCCTCGGGGCTGATCAGGACCTCGCGGGCCTTCGATCCCGTCGACGGACCGACGATTCCCTGCTGCTCGAGCAGGTCCATTATCCGACCGGCTCGAGCGAAACCGACCCGCAACTTGCGTTGAAGCATGGACGTCGAGCCGAGTTGGGTCTGGACCACGAGATCCATGGCCTGGGCCAGGAATTCATCGCCTCCGTCCTCGACTTCGGGGGGAGCATCGGTGATGGATGGCGCGAGCGCCACGGGAGCCGCCGACGGGCCGGCTGAATACTGCCCATCGGCCGTGGGTGACGGCTCTGTGGCCACCTGGTTGTCTTCAACAAACTCAGGTGCCTGATCGCGCCAGAACTTCACCACCGCCCTTACCTCCTCCTCCTCCACCCAGCAGCCCTGGATGCGATGGGGAGACGACGAGGACGGGCCGAGCAGCAGCAGATCGCCCTTGCCGACCAGACGTTCGGCACCGGGCTGATCGAGAATGACCCTCGAGTCGGTGAGGCTCGACACCGCAAAGGCCAGTCGGGCCGGAACATTGGCCTTGATGACACCGGTGATCACGTTGACCGACGGCCGCTGAGTGGCGATCACCAGATGGATCCCCACGGCCCGGGCCATCTGCGCGATTCTGGCAATGGAATCCTCGACATCGCGAGCGGCGACCATCATCAGATCGGCAAGCTCGTCGACGACGATCAGGATGAACGGAAGCCGCTTGTAGACCAGCGGCTCGCCTGAGGCATCGACCTCGCCCAGTCCGGCATGGAGCTTGTCGTTGTCGATCGCGTTGTTGTAGCCGGTGATGTCGCGGAAGCCGACCTTCGACAGAAGGTCGTAACGGCGATCCATCTCTCGAACCGCCCACGCCAAGGCGTTGGCTGCCTTGCGAGGATCGGTTACCGGCGCGGTGAGCAGATGCGGCGCCCGCTCGTATTGGCCCATCTCGACACGCTTGGGGTCGACGAGAATCATGCGGACCTGATCGGGGGTGGAGCGCATGAGTATCGAGGTGAGGATCGAGTTGAGGCATGAGGACTTGCCGGCTCCGGTGGCCCCGGCGATCAGCACGTGGGGCATGGTGGCCAGGTTGATCATGGTGTTGCGACCGTTGATGTCGCGTCCGATGGCCACCTCGAGGGGATGTTTGGCCTCCCGGGCCTCGCGCGAGGCAAGGATGTCGCCCACCGCCACTATCTGACGGTCGGTGTTGGGTACCTCGACCCCGATCGCCCTTCGACCGGGGATGGGCGCCAGAATCCGCACGTCGGGCGAAGCCATCGCGTAGGCGATGTCTTTTCGAAGGCTCTCGAGTTTCGACACCTTCACGCCCTCGCCGAGCTCGAGAACGAATCGGGTGACCGTGGGACCAACCACCGGTTGCAAGAGCGTGGTCTCGACTCCGAACTGGGACAGCGTGGCCTGGAGCAGACGACCACGCTCGACAACGAGGGTCTTGTCGACCGACTGCCTTCTTGATCGGCTCAACAGCGAGGTCGGCGGCAGCTTCCAGATCGAGTTCTTGGGGGCGGACGGCAACGGCAGGGCCTGTTGCTCGACCTCGGCGGCGGGCTCCGCTCTCTCGTGATGGCCGACCGGGGCCGGCGGCTCCGGCTCCGGTGTGGGCACGGGTTCCGGTTGCGGGGAAGAAACTGGCGGGGGCCCCGATTGAACCGCGGAATCATCGGTCAGATCAATTTCCCCGGGGAACTGATCGATGGGTTCGCCGAACAGACCACGCACAACCCGTATGGCAGCCGAACCGGCCGGTTTCACCAGCCCGGTGAGCGTGGAACCAAAGGCCCGAGCAGATGAACCGGTGAGAACGATCACTCCGATGAAACCGAGGCCGACAAGGATGAGTACAGCCCCGGTGACGGCGGCAAGCGCATGGAGCGGGCCGCCCACAGCCATTCCCACCACTCCACCGGCGGCACCCAGCTCGGATATCGGATCGTCGATTCCCGGTCGGCCACGCCCCACGTGAAGCAGACCGGCGACACTCACGGTGAGCAGCAGTCCGCCGATCACAGCCCGAGCGATTCGCTCAGAGGAGTCGCCATCTTCTTCGCGCCCACGGACCATCACCCATCCCGCGGCAACCAGGCCCAGCGGCAGCACCATCCGGACCAAGCCAAGGGAAAGAGCGAGCACATCGTCGATGACCGTTCCCACCGCGCCGACCAAACCGACCCAGACGCTGGCCGCTACCAACAATCCGAGCACCACCGCGCCGACGCCCCAGAGATCCGCCGAGTGGTCCGACATGACCGAACCGACGGCCTTGCGAGACGACGACTTCGATTTCTTGGCCGCGGGCTTCTTGGCCGCGGGTTTTTTGGCCGCGGGCTTCTTGCGGCGCGAGGAAGATTTCGCGGCGCGCGAGGTCTTGTTGGATCGTTGCGAGGTGACCACTATGAGTCCGACGCTACCAGCGTGCCGAGGCGGCCCCGGGGCACCCTCGCGGCATCAACCTTCGCGGATGACCGGCACGATCATCGGCCGACGCCTGGTGCGATCGTTGACCGTTCGACCAGCAGCTCTGCGGGCTCGCTGCGTGAGCATTTTCAGGCTCACTTCAGGATCATCGAAGGCCGCGTTGATATCGCGTTCGACAGCATCGGCAACGGCGGTCTCGTGGGCTCCCAACGCCGGTTGTTCGACCCAACCCTTCGACACCACATCCGGGCCGGCGAGGATCTCGCCGCGTTCCAGGTCGACGTGGACCAGAACCGCCACGAAGCCATCGTCGCCAAGGGTGCGGCGATCGCCGAGAACAGTGCTGCCGAGGTCGCCGACGGTGCCATCGACGTAGATGTGGTCACCTCCAACCGACTCGAGACGCACCAACCCGTCGTCGCTCAACTCAATGCGGTCGCCGTCCTCGCACAGCATCACATGGTCAGTGTCCATACCCATGCCGTGGGCCAGCTCCCGATGGGCCACAAGATGGGCGTACTCGCCGTGGACCGGCACGAAGTACTCGGGCACGGCCACCGAATGAAGGGTGCGCAGCTCCTGCTGCTTGCCGTGGCCACTGGTGTGAACGTCGACCTGGGAGCTGTGGATCACCCTTGCTCCCATGCGGGCCAGGCCGTTTCTCACCGATGCGACCGCGGCCTCGTTTCCCGGAATCGGATGGGAACTGAACACCACGGTGTCGTTGGAATCGAGTTTCAACCATCTGCTGGTGCCCAGAGCCATCTGGGTGAGTGCGGCCCGGGGCTCTCCCTGGGAACCGGTGCACACGACGCACACGCGGGCCGGGTCGAGATCCTCGATGTCCTCGATGTCGCGGATCGCATGATCCGGGATGCGCAGCACGCCCAGCTCCCGGGCCAGTTTCACATTGCGCCTCATCGACAATCCCAGAGTCACCACCACACGGTTGGTGATCACCGCGGCATCGGCGATCTGCTGCAACCGGTGGATGTGGCTGGCGAACGAACCGATGATCATCCGCCGGCCCTCGTTCTCGCGCATTATCGCGGTGAGGACCGAACCGACCGAACGCTCTGAGCTGCTGGTGCCCGGCCGGTCGGCATTGGTCGAATCAGCCAGCATCAGCCGGATGCCGGGCGAATGCCCGAGCGATCCGATGCGTGACAGGTTGGTACGGCGTCCATCCACCGGGGTGAGATCGAGCTTGAAGTCGCTCGAGTGGAGAATCACTCCCTGATCGGTGTGGAAGGCGGTGATGTTTCCCGACGGAATCGAATGGGTGACCGGAATGAACTCGCAGTCGAAGGGACCGACATCCATGCGATCACCATCGTTGACCACACACAACTCGGCTCGGTCGATCAGACCGGCCTCCTTGAGCTTGTGACGAACGAGCCCGAGGGTGAACGGCGAACCGTAGATCGGAAACGAGAGGTGTTTCATCAGATAGGGCAGCGCCCCGATGTGGTCCTCGTGGGCATGGGTGGCGATGCAGGCCTCTACACGATCTCCGTTCTCGATCAACCAATCGAGATTGGGCAGAACAGCATCGACACCGGGAAGATCGTCGCCGGCGAACATCTGGCCGCAGTCGAGTACCACGATCCGGCCGTCGGTCTCGATGGCCGCGCAGTTGCGGCCGATCTGGCCGAGACCGCCCAGAAAAGTGATCCTTACGGGTGAGACCATCGTCAACCCCGTCCGAGTTCGGTGAGCAGCGATTTGGCGGTGGCTTCAAGACCATCAGGTTCGGGACCCATGGGCGATCGGCACGGCCCACCGGGCAGGCCCATGACCCGCATCATCGCTTTGCTGGGCACGGGATTTGGCGCCGCATCGCCGGTCTCGAACAGATACGACGGGATCAGACGACGGTTGATGGCAGTGGCCTTCTCGACATCGCCGGCGAAGAACGCCGCCATCATCTCGGACACCTCGTTGCCCACCCAGTGGGTGGCCACGCCTATGCATCCGACGGCACCCACGGAGAGAAGCGGAAGGGTGAGACCGTCGTCGCCGCTGTATACCTGTGTGCCCTCGGGAGCGATCGACAACAACCGCGAGGTTTCCGCCGGACTGCCGGCAGCATCCTTGACGCCGATGATGTTGGGCACCTCTGCAACAAGCTCGACGATGGTCTCGGTGGCGATCTTGCGGCCGGTTCGCCCCGGAATGTCGTAAAGGAGGATGGGCAGGTCGGTGGCCTCGGCGCACACCCGGAAATGCTCGAACAGCCCGGCCTGCGATGGCTTGTTGTAGTAGCCGGCCACGTGGAGCAGACCGGCCGCGCCGACTTCGGTGGCCCGACGGGTGTTGTCTACTGCCGACGCGGTGTTGTTGCTTCCGGCGCCGGCCACGACCGGCGCGTCGACGGCGTCGACCACGGCTTCTATCAGATCGATCTGCTCATCCTGGGTGAGGGTGGGGCTCTCGCCGGTGGTTCCGGCGATCACCAAGCCATCGTTGCCGCCGGGCCCGACCAGCCAACGGGCCAGGTCGCGGGCACCGTCGAGATCCAGCGAACCATCGGACTTGAAGGGGGTGATCATGGCGGTGAGTACCCGCCCGAATCTTGCATCCATGCTGCAATGGTGCCACGAGAACAAGACGTTCACGCGCTCCGGGCGGCGAAGGTCACGCTCGGGATCAGCGTTCGTCGGTTCGTGTGCGCCCGAGAGTGGCCAGAAGATGTTCGTGAAGCTCGAACCACACGGTGTGTACCGAATCCAGCCCGGGCGAGTCGAGCCACTCGGTCCGCCCCTCGGAACGCCCCAACGCCCTGTCGAAGCGGGGCATGTAGCCATGGAACCGCGGAAGCAATGCGATGAGCGAGGCCAGCAGCGGAGTCAGCCGGTCGGCCATGGAACGCATCCCGGCGACGGTCTCACCAATGTTGCCATGGGGCCCGGTCTGCCATGCGCTGACAGCGGCAAGAAAGTCCGAGTTCACGACGAGAAAGTCGTGGTAGGTCGCCTCGATTTCAGCCCGGCCGGACCGATCGGTCGAGACCGCAAGATCGGTGCGGAGCCGGTCGGTCCCGGCAGCGGTGAGCGAGATTCTCCGCAGCTCGCCGCGACATCGCAGGAGGCCATCGGCCAGGAGAGACGAGATGATCGAGCCGCACTCAGGCACCTCTGCCCCGGCCAGCGACGCCGTGGTCCGCTCCACATCGCTCTCGGTACCGCGACTCCGCAGTCTGACGGCGAGCAGGACCATGGTTGCGGGGGCGATGGTCGGAGGCGCAGGGCTGGTCGGGCGTATCGCCATGGCCCGCTCAAGCGGTGGCGAGATCGCCCGGGCGATCGGTCCGGTGGAGTCGATCTGATCGAGAATCCCTTCACGGCGAACCACCGACCGCGGGTCATCGGCGTGGATCTCTACCGCCGCCACCATCGGCAACATCCCGAGGGCATCGACAGCGGCCTCCGCGGCAGTATTCGCCGATGACGACAATCTCTCCGGATAGCGGACGATGCCGTCCACCAGCCAGACGGTGGTCACGCCTCCTTGGCCCATTCCTCGGACTTGCGTTTGAGAATCAGGTAGTAGACCACAACCGTTGCGGTCGAGAAGAAGAACCATTGGATCGCATAGGAAAGATGCGGACCATTGTCGAGATCCCTCACCGGAACCGGGACCGGCAGCACCCCCTGCTCGGGCACCTGGGCCTGAAGGCGAATCCATGTCTGCTCGAAAGACAGGCCGGTGACCTCATCGAAGCGCGATGCGTCCATCCGGTTGAGCTCCGGCAATCCGGCCACGCTCTCGCTGGCCACCTTGCCGCCGGCCAACGATTCGAATGTGAGCCCCTCGATGGTGACACGACCCGACGGAGCGCTCGCGTCGCGGGTGTCGGAACCGGCCACCCACAACCTGGGCACCCATCCCCGCACCACGGCGATCACCCGCCCGTCGTCGAGCTTCAGCGGAGTGACCAGCCAACTCCCCGATTGCGACTCGAAGGTGCGGTTGGCGATGAGCATCTCGTGGGATCCGTCGTATTGCCCGCTGACAACGACCGGGGTGTATGCCGGCGGAGGCTCGGTGGGCGACAGGGAGTCGAAGTCGACTGGATCGGCAGCCATCGCCGTACGAATCTCGGTGTTGGAAGCCTTGCGTTCGTCGAGCCGACGCAACTGCCAGAAGCCGAGATTGACCATGAACACCACCATGAACAACACGAACAGGTGGGACAGAATCCACGCGAACGAAAAGAATCTACGCATCGGCGAACGACCTTATTGGTTCAGATGTCGAGCAGGGCATCGAGGCCGATGGTGAGTCCCGGTAGGTCGGCTATCCGCCGTGTGGCCAGTAGCACCCCCGGCATGAACGAGGTGCGGTCGATGGTGTCGTGCCGGATGGTGAGGGTCTGCCCGGTGGTGCCGAGCAGAACCTCTTGATGGGCCACCAACCCGCGCATGCGCACGGAGTGAATCGGAATACCAGCCGGGCCGGACCCGCCTCGTGCGCCGGGGAGGATCTCGTTGAGTGTGGGATCGTCGCCCCACTCGCTGGAAGCCGCCGCCATTCGCTCGACCGTGCTCATGGCGGTACCCGAGGGAGCGTCGACCTTGGCGTCGTGGTGAAGCTCGATCACCTCGGCCGACTCGAACCAGGGGCTCGCCAGTTCGGCGAAACGCATCATGAGCACCGCACCGATGGCGAAGTTGGGGGCCACCAAGCAGTTGCTGTTGGTGAAGTTGCTTCGCAGCGCGGCGAGATCGTCGTCGGTGAAACCGGTGGTGCCCACCACCGCATGGATACCGGCGGCGGCTGCGGCGGCGAGGGTGTCGCGGGCCGCCTCGATGACGGTGAAGTCGATGACCACATCGGCTCCGGCAGCCGTGACGACCTCGAAGCCGGCCTCACCGACATCCACCTCCGCGACGAGTTCGAGATCCTCGGCACCTCGAACGGCCCGACACACCTCGGCGCCCATACGTCCGGCTGCCCCAACCACGGCTACACGAATCATTCTGGTGAGGTTACGCCCCCGTGGCACCGATATCCGGAACGGCAGGGTCGGGGCCGATGATCGACACACACTTCCCACCGGAGGTGATCCCCCCCAGGACACGTCTCACGTCTTGTGCCGACACCGCCCTCACCAGCTTGAGATACTCCTCGACCGGGACGACCCGATCACGAATTAGAACGCTGGTAGCCAACCGCGACATGCGGCTCCCGGTGTCTTCCATGGCCAGGATCGTGGCCCCCTCGAAACCGCCGAGAGCCACCTCCATCTCACGCTCGCTGGGGCCGTTCTCGACCAGGTCGGCCACGATGTCGTCGACCACGGAGCAAAACTCCTTGGAGCGTCCCGGGTTGGTTCCGCCGTATACCGACATGGTGCCGGTGTCGGTGTAGGCGCCCACCGATGAGAACACGGTGTAGGACATGCCCCGACGCTCCCTGATTTCCTGAAACAGCCGGCTCGACCATCCGCCCCCCAACACCTGGTTGGCAACCGCGAGCGGGAAGCGGTCGGGGTGGGAATGATCTATCGACCTCCAGCCCATCGCGATGTGGCTCTGCTCGATCGGTCGTGTGAGGCGAACCTGCAACTCGGTGAGCGAACCGGGTGCGTCGCGTTCGGGGTGGCTGCCGGGGCCTACGCCGCTGAGAGCCGACTCGACCCGTTCGACGATCCGGTCGTGGTCGACGGGCCCGGCAACAGCCACAACCAGGTTGGCCCGGCGGTACCACTTGTCGTGAAACTCCCTGATGCTGTCGGCATCAATCGCGCTGACGGTATCGGTGGTGCCGAGCACCTCCCATCCAAGTGAGTGATCGGGGAACAACGACTCGGTGAGCGAGCCGTGGACCACATCGTCGGGCGTGTCGGCATTCCATGCCAGCTCCTCGAGGATCACATGACGTTCGGCCTCGACCTCCTCGTCGGTGAACCCCGGGTCGGCGATCACATCGAGCAGAGTGTCGAGGGCGAAATCCATGTCTCGGGCGGCCACCCGTGAATGGAACGCCGTGTATTCCTTGGATGTGAAAGCGTTGAGATCGCCTCCGACCGCGTCTATCCCCTCGGCGATCTGACGCGCCGAACGCGTGGAACTGCCCTTGAACAACAGGTGTTCCAGAAAGTGCGAAACCCCGGCGATGCCCGCGGGTTCGTCACGGTTGCCCACACCGACCCAGCACCCGATCGCAACGGATAGGGAGCTCGGCATGGTTTCCGTGACGACCCGCAGGCCGCCTGAGAGACGACTGATTCGGATCTGACTGTCGGAGTCCGACAGCAGCACCGGAGGATTCACCGGCGGCCGTTGCCTCCGCGTCCGCCACGACCCCCGCGACCGCCACGGTCGCCGCCACGTCCACGGCCGCTGCCGCTACGACGCTGAGCCTCGGGACCAAGATCACCGAACTCTTCTTCGAGAGCCGAATCGAACTCGGCCTCGAATGAGACCGTTTCGCGCTCGGCACGGGGTGCCGACGATTCCGATGATCCGGAATCCGACGAACCCGAATCGGAGGAATCGTCGCTCTTGGCCTCGGGGGCATCGCCGGCGAGGTTGAGGGAGATCTTGCCGTTGGGATCGACATCGCCGACCACGACCTCGATCTGCTGGCCGAGCTCGAGCACATCCTCGACACGATCGATGCGCTTGCCGCCACCGATCTTCGAGATGTGGAGCAGACCGTCACGGCCGGGCAGGATGTTGACGAACGCACCGAACTTGGTGATGTTCACGACCTGGCCGGTGTAGGTGGCCCCAACCTCGGCGGTGGGAGGATCGAGGATCAGCTCGATCTGACGTTGGGCCTCGGCGACCTTGGCGCTGTCGACCGATGCGATGGCCACGGTTCCGACCATCCCGTCGTCGTCGACTGAGATGTCGGCGCCGGTCTCGGCCTGGATCGAGTTGATGACCTTGCCCTTCGGGCCGATGACCTCACCGATCTTGTCGATCGGAATCTCGAACGACACGATCTTCGGAGCGGTGTCGCGGACCTCGGGACGGGGCTCGGCGATGGCCTCGGCCATGACGGCCAGGATCTCGGTGCGGGCCTCCTTGGCCTGCTTGAGCGCCGAAGCGAGCACGTTGGCCGGGATTCCGAGGATCTTGGTGTCGAGCTGCAGAGCAGTGACGAACTCGGAGGTACCGGTGACCTTGAAGTCCATGTCGCCGAACGCATCCTCGGCACCGAGGATGTCGGTGAGGGTGATGTACTTGTCTTCGTAGTGAACCAGGCCCATGGCGATGCCGGCCACCGGGGCCTTGATCGGCACACCGGCGTCCATCAACGAAAGGGTGGAACCACAGACCGAAGCCATTGAGCTCGAGCCGTTGGAGGCCATGACCTCTGAGACGGTGCGAACCGTGTAGGGCCACTCCTCGAAGCTCGGGATCACCGGGAACACGGCCCGCTCGGCGAGGGCACCGTGGCCGATCTCGCGGCGCTTGGGACCCCGCATGAAGCCGGTCTCGCCGGTGCAGAACGGCGGGAAGTTGTAGTGGTGGAAGTAACGCTTCTTGTCGGTGGGCGAAAGGTCGTCGATCATCATGTCGGTACGACCCATGCCCAGCGTGGTGAAGTTGAGCACCTGCGTGTCGCCACGAGAGAACAGACCAGAACCGTGGGCGGTGGGTATTACGCCTACCTCGGCCGACAGCGGCCGCAGGTCGGACGTGCCGCGGCCGTCGATACGCAGGCCCTCTTCGGCGATCCGCTTGCGAACCACGGCCTTGGTGATCGAGCGGATGGCCGCCTTGATCTGCTTGGCAGCGTTGGCATCGTCGGCGAACTGCGCGCCGACCTCATCGATCAGGGCAGTGGTCAGGTCGCCTTCGGCGGCCTGAC
>JAJRXJ010000121.1 GCA_024276355.1 Actinomycetes bacterium
CCGCCGGTGTCGAGCACGACTGGTGTGTCGTGGGTGGAGCATGCGGTGTTGGTGCAGTGGATGGCCTTGAGATCGGTGTTGGTGACGTCCAAGTAGCTGATGGTGGTGAGGTTGTCAGTGCCGATGGCAATGGAGGTGTACTTGCCGACGACGCCGGTGCCGCCGGTGTCGAGCACGACTGGTGTGTCGTGGGTGGAGCATGCGGTGTTGGTGCAGTGGATGGCCTTGAGATCCCCGTTGGTGACGTCGTAGTAGCTGATGGTGGCGAGGTTGTCGGTACCGACCGCGATGGATGTGAATTCGCCGACGACGTTGGTGCCGCCGCTGTCAAGCACGACCGGTGTGTCGTGGGTGGAGCAGGAGGCATTCGTGCAGTGGACCGCCATGAGTCGACCAGGAGAGGCGTTCCAGTATGTGATCAGGGCAAGGTCGTCGGCCATCACCGCGATCGAAGCGAATTGGGTGTAGGTGGCGGTGGTGTCGACGGCGGTCACCAATCCCGGCGACAATACGTAGTGGGGGGTGATCGTGGCGCACACCCAGCTGGTCCCGTCGTAACGGGCAACTTGATCGGTGGTGCAACCCAGGCCGGCGAGGACGTCGGTGTTCGGAATTGTTGTGTCGGCGATCGTGGTGTCGATGTCGTTGCCACACGCCCAACTGCTGCCGTCGAACTTGGCAACCTGCCCGGTCGTGCAGGTGAGCTGGCCGAGTGACCGGCCGATGCTGTCGATGGCCGGCTGCACGATGTTGTCGTGGTAGCGCTTGAGGAACGTGACCGATTCGCCGCGGGTGACCTGTCCGTCCGGTCCAAAGTGGGTGGAGTCCTTGCCGGTGGTGATGCCGTTGTTGAACGCCCAGCTGACCGGAGCCTCATAGAACTTGCCCGGGACCACGTCGACAAAGGGCGACACAGCCACAGCCAGCCCCGGCATCAGAATCACGAGTGCCAAGACTGCAGCAGCCACGCGGGTACGAGTGAGATGCACAAGGGCCTCCGATTGTCGCCGTGCTCACAGCATCGGTACCACCACCGGTGGCCGGCCGACGAGTCGGCCGCAGCGCCGGCTGATTCACGGCACGGTTGGGTCCTGTGCCAAGCGGTCGATGACACGGCGTTCTCGACCGCCGCGTTGGCATGGAACCCTACGACGATGCCAGCGCTCCCAGGAGTTCCCGGGCCCTTGCCTCGAGCCCTGAGTAGCCGCGCTCGCGGGAGGTGACCAAGCACCGGGACGCGTAGTCCTGTGCTCGCGTGGTCTCACCGTTTGAATGACAGAAACGGGCCCGGTCCAGGTCGTCGTTGGCTGAAGTCCAATGGGCGCCGGCTTCACGGGCTCCGGACTCAGCCTCGACGAAGTGGGCCTCGGCCTCGTCGTTTCGACCCAACAACGCCGCGAGTCCACCCAGGACGCCGTCAATACCTCGCATCGTGAAGGCCTGATTGCAGACCATCTGGCCGGCCCACGGCAACAGGGCCTCATAGATCGGCAACGCGGCCTCCCGGTCTCCCAGCAGAGTTGCTGCCACACCGAAGGGAGCAAGGGTCGACGACCAGACGTTGTTGATTCGAGGATCAAGGTGGTTGGCCTTTCCGAACTCAAGCTGCTCGGTGGCCCGCTCGCGATCTCCGTCCTCGGCGAGGCTCATCGAAGCCATGGCGCGGTAACTGCCGATCTCGGTCATGTCATCGGCCGCGGCCAGGAGCTGATCCATGATCTCGGGCCCACGTCCCTGCATCCAACGGGCGATCATGAACGAAGCCGCGTAGTAGTCGAATGCGTCGGGTTCTCCGCTGCTCGACCCGAGCTCGAAGTTGGACGTGGCGGCCATCTCGAGGGCATCCGTGTCGCCAAACGCCGAAAGAAGGGTGGCCCGCAGGTTCCCCGCAATCCATCGAAATGTCGGCCGGGCGGAGTCCTCGGCGAGCGCCAAGAGTTCCCCGAGTGCGGTTTCTGCACCCGCGAGGTCCATAGCCCCCAGGGCCGCTTGGAACACGCCGCATCTCGCCCAGAACTCCAGGGTGGAATCACCCAGACGTTGGGCGATCATCACCGCCTCCACGCTGGTCTCGAGCCGTCGGTGAAGGTTGTGCGGTGCCGCCGATGTCACACAGGAGCGGTTGAGCACCGTGCACAGAACCTGGTCGTCGCCCACCTCGCGCGCGATCGACTCGGCCTCGGTGATGATCGCGGCCCGGTCCTCGAACGCCGTGGCGTATTCGAGTTCGCTGAAAAGGGTGGCCAGCAGCCTTGCCCGGCGGGCGGTGCGGTCGGGGCCCACCGCCTCGATGGCCGCTTCGATGGCGGCGATGCGGTCGGTGTCCCTGCCACCCAGCTTGCTGTACATGCCCCGGTTGTTGGCTATGGCCGCCTCGGCCATCAGGTCGGCATTGCCCAGCGCCTCGGCCAGCTCACCGGCATTGAGAAGAGTCATCCGATAATCGGGTGTGCCTGCGTTGCGCTGCGACGTGCCCAAGTCCACCAGCAGTCGGGCCCGCAGCAATTCGTCGGGCTCGTCGGCCTCTTCCAGACTCTCGATGGCCGTCTCGAACCAGCGGACGGCTTCGTCGGGCGCCAACGCTGCCGCAGCCCGCTCACCGGCCCGGCGGGCATAATCGGTCGCCTTGGCGTTGTCGACCGAGGCTGCGGCTGCGAGCCAGTGCGTTGCCAGTTCTCCCACACGATCACCCGGATCGGCGCCGATCGAAGTCTCCAATGCTTCCGCGATCCTGCGGT
The DNA here is from genome assembly GCA_024276355.1 of Actinomycetes bacterium. GTDB lineage: Bacteria > Actinomycetota > Acidimicrobiia > Acidimicrobiales > Aldehydirespiratoraceae > SZUA-87. Next base: position 2,739 of record JAJRXJ010000121.1, read on the forward strand.
GAAGTCGGCGCCGTCGGCCCCCGCTCAGCTCGGCTTGGAGGGTGTTGCGGGTGAGTGTGTGGATGAACCTGAACCGTTCATCGGGGCCCGGGACTTCGGCAAGGATGCCCGCCCCGATTGCCGCCTCGAGCAGATCAAGCAGATCGTCCTCGTCGAAACCGGTGACCGAGGCAAGTAGCTCGAGTTCGAAATCCTTGCCGATAACGGCCGCGGCCCGCAGGGCCTTCAGGCTCTCATCACCCATTCTGGCGATGCGTTGGCCGACGACATCGCGGACACTCTGGGGCAGTGTGAGGTCCTCGAACGACTTCTTCACCACCCACTTGCCGTCGTCGCCGAGAACAAGGTCGCCCACCTCGACGAGGTTGCGCAGGATCTCGTGGGCGAAGAACGCATTGCCGGCGGTTTCCTGGCGGAGCGAGTGAGCCATCGCCACCATTGCCTCGTCGAGCTCGTGCTCGGCGGAGATGCTCACCAGCTCGACCATTTCGGCGTCGTCGAGACCGCGGATCGAGAGCTGGTCCACCCCGGGTTCCCGCCTCAGCGCAGCGACGGTGTCGATCAGCGGGTGGCCGGTGCCGAGGTCGGAGTCGCGGTAGGTACCGACAATCATCAACGATGAAGAAGCACCGTTGGTGAACACGTGACGCAGCATGGTCAGACTCGGTTTGTCGGCCCAGTGAAGATCATCGAGTACCAGTAGCAGCGGCTGATCCCGCGAGATCAGCATGGTGAGCGAGGTGACCGCCTGGAGGAGGTGGTAGCGCTCGGTTTCGGCATCGGAGGCCAATGGTGCCTCGATCTGGGGGAATCGTCGCCGAATGCTGGGCACGAGCAGTGACAGCTCGGGGCCGTGCAGGCTCAGCACCTCACTGATGAGCGATTCGGGACCGTGGTCAAGGAAGTGGGTGATGGCCTCGACCCACGGTTGGTACGGGAGGCTGAGTTCCTCATCGCAACGGCCATAGAGGGTGAGCGCACCCTGCCCGTGTGCTGTGGACGCCAACTCGCCGCAGAGGCGGGTTTTGCCCACCCCTGGCTCACCGGCCAGAAACGAAACTCGCCGGGATCCTCCGGCGGTGTCCTTGAACGCCTGGGCCATCATTTCCAGCTCCCGGACCCGGCCGGCGATCCGCAGATCCATATCGGGTACGAGCCGCTCCGGGATGGGCACCGCCCCCTGAACCTCGATCGGATCCCACTCGACGGTCATCGAAGGTACGGGCTCCGGAACGCCTCGAAGTTCGAGGTCGCCGATCGATGTGAACGCGTGCCCGGAACTGCGGGCGATCATGGACAGCAACTCGCTGACAATGATCTGACCGGCATCGCACTTGGCGCAGAGGCGTGCCGCCTCGACCACCGGTTCACCGAAATAGTCGTCGTCTTCCTCGGTGGCGTCGCCCGTGGCAATGCCCACACGCACTCCCAGTGGTTCCCGGCCGCTCGAGTTGTGGCGCTCGATGGCCTGCTGCATGGCCACAGAACCGTCGAGGGCCGCCCCCAAACTCGGGAAGACCACCATCAGCCCGTCGCCGAGATTCTTCGCCTCGGTGCCGCCATGGGCCTCGATGGCCCCGCGCAGCAACCCGAAGTGCACCACCCGGAGTTCTTCGGTCAGCTCCGGACCCAGCCGATTGGACATCTCCGTTGACCCGACCAGGTCGGTGAAAACGACGTTGATCCCGACTGTTGCAGTCATTGATGCCCCCACTGTCTGCGCGTTTGTTCGCTGTCTTTGAGAGCGGACTTCACCAGATGGCGATGAGTCAGCAATGAGTAAGATGAACCTCGGCATGCTTGAATGTTGCCTGTGGGCATCACTTGGCGGGTCTTGCGACCAGAGACCGTGACAACCGATTCGGGTGAGGTTCCGCTGAATCGGCGACCCCGGACGGTGCTGCTGTGCCTGCTGCTCAACCCCAACCGCAGCGTCTCGTGGGACAAGGTGGCCCAGTTCCTCTGGGGCGACGATCCCCCCAAGACCCAGCGCAACTCGGTGGCCCGGTTCGTTGCCGATCTGCGCCGCGCCCTGGGCCCTGATGGCGACCGAATAGTCACCGAGGGTGGTGGCTATCGCGTGATCGTGCATCAGGGCGAGCTCGATTCCGACATTGCCCAGACCGGTCTGGCGAAGGCGAAGCAGCTCGCCGAAACCGACCTTGAGAAGGCTCACGAGTGCATCGGGGGCGTAATGGAGCTGGTCGGCACCACCCCCAACGAATGGCTGATCGACCTGCCCGAAGTGGCGCCGATCCTGTCACGCAATCAAGAACTTCGGATCGAGATCCTCGAGACCCTGGCCCGATTCAAACTGGACACGGGACGCCACGCCGAACTCATTGCGGTTCTCGAACAAGGTGTGCTCTCGCACCCGTATCACGAGAGGCTGTGGGCTCACTTGATCGACGCGCTTCACCGTTCGGCGCGCACGGCCGACGCGTTGCGTGCCTGTCAGCGACTTCGTACCGAACTGGCCGAGATTGGCCTGGTGCCGAGCGACGCGATACACCGGCTCGAGGCCCACGTCGTGGCCGGCACATCGATCGGATCCGCGGCCGACATGCACACTGTCGCGGGTGCCCCGATAGGGCGAGACTCCGACCTGCACGCCATCCAATCCGGGATCTCGGCACATGCTCTGGTGTCGATCGTCGGCCTCGCCGGATCCGGCAAGTCGATGCTGGCCACCGCTGTGGCCGACGATGAAGAGCTCAACGGGGTGGCGGTCCATCGCGTCGATCTCCGACCGCTGCGAGATGCCGCCCGGGTGGTTCCCACGGTTGCTGCGGCAGTCGGGGTTCCGGCCTCCGAGGTGGTCACCACTCCGGCCGAGTTGGCGCGGCACTTGGTTTCGATCTCGTGTCTGATCGTTCTCGACAACTGCGAACATCTTCGGCCGGAGTGTGCCGCGCTGGCCGAGGAGTTGGTGTCGCGGGCCTCGGGTGTTCGCGTTCTCGCCACCTCGCGCGAACCCCTGCGGGCCGGTAGCGAACACGTCCACCGACTCAACATGCTCCGGACCAAGGAGACCAGCGAATCGCTGCGTCCGTCGCCGGCAGCCGAGCTGTTCGTCGCGAGGTCCGCCGGCCATCTCGATGACGGCGACTTTGATGAGTTGCATCTCGACCACGTTGAAGCGATCTGTGAATCTCTTCGGGGGCATCCTCTGGCAATCGACCTGGCTGCCGGTCTTCTGGGAGACACCCCGGTCTCCGAGCTGCGTGCCCGACTCGAATCGGCGTCGATAGCGTCTCCGGGCAACGCGGTCACCGTCGCCCTGGACGTGGCCTGGGATTCACTGAGTCCCGCCGGGCAGACGCTGTTGGCACGGCTTTCGGTATTTGCCGGTGGTTGCACGGTTTCCGCCGCGGAGCACGTATGCGGTGAGGGTGGCCCGGTGCTCGCCGACCTGAGCCGCCTCACAGATCGTGGGTTCGTCACGCTGGCAGCCGATGACCGGTATGTCCTCGATGCCCCCATCAGAGAGTTCGCCTCGGCCCGGTTGAGTGATCGCCGTGAAACCCGCGTGTTCCTCGGCCGGCTTACCGACTGGCTCAGGGAACTCACCGCGCCGTGGGGAATTGCCGAGCTTGGATCGATCGCGGAAGCAGGAGAGGCCCTGGTCCCCGAGCAGGCCAACGTGACAGAGGCTCTCGTTCATCTGCTCGACATCGGACATACCGAGGAACTGGCCTGGTTCTTCATTCGCTGCTGCGGCCCGTGGGTGAATCATGGGCTGTATTCGGAAGTGGTTCGCTGGCTCGGACCCATCGTCGACGACGAGGCGGTGTCCGACGCGGCCCGCAGTGCTGCAGCCGCCGGGCTCCTGCAGGCCGACATGCTGGTCGGAAACTTCGCGATGCTCGCACCCTGGGGAGAAAAGTCCTTGGCTCTCGCGGGCGGGGAGTCGTATGACTGGATTCCGATCGCGGTCAGTTTCCTCGCGCTGCTGAGTCTTGTCGTCCCGATGTCCAGGTCGACCGAGGAACTGCTCGACCTGTCGGAATCGACTGCCGACCGGAGCGACTCGCGAGACGTGAACACGGCGTGGGCGCTCATGCGCCGGGCCCATGTCGCTCATCATCGTCGGGACTACGACCGAGCAGTCGACCACTTTCGTGATGCGCTCGCTTTGGTGAACGATCCGGGACGGTTGCTTCTGGCGCTCGAGACGGGCGAGGCCATCTCGCTGTACCTGGCCGGACGACACGAGGAGTCACTCGAAAGCGTCCGGGGTTGGAAGTCGAAGGTCGAGACAGACGAGTGGCACTACCAGGTCGACATCGTGCGGGCGGTCATCGTCGGGGGGTGTGGCCAGCCCGCAGAGGCGACCGTCGAGCTGGCGGCCGCGTTGCGACGCCACAAACCCGTCTCCGTGTGGGCCCGTGCCGACGAGTTCCAGATCGCATTCGGCCTGTTGGCCGACATGCGGGGGGAGCCGAAGCTCGCCGCCGATCTTCTGGCCACACCGATGTCGGGCTCGCCGTTCCTTTCGTCGATCGTGATCGAAAAG
>JAJRXJ010000122.1 GCA_024276355.1 Actinomycetes bacterium
CATCAAGTGGGGGACGCCCCGAAATGACGCGCCCGTCGTCGACGATATCGGCCCCAGCAATAAGGTCGTTGAGTTCGTCGAGCGACTCGACCCGTGGGACGGGGACGAGATGGCGGCGGCGGAACCGGCCGATCTCGCCCTCCACGCCGCCCTTTTCATGTGCCCCGTCAATACCAGGGATACAGAAGAACGACTCGAACCCGTAATGAGACCGCAACGCGATGAACTTCGGGTTCTCCCACCGCTCACGTCCCAACAGGACCTTGATCACTGCCGGTTTCAGGTTGTCGTACCGGATCGTTGTAGGCACACCGCCGAAGTAGGTGAACGCCAGGTTGTGACCCTCATAGAACGACTCGCCACACTGATTCCCGAACACCCGATGGAACGCCTTGCCTGACGCCGAGAGACGCATCACGAACAGCCACAGTCGGATCCATTCCCCAGCGAGCCACACATAGAACTCACCGAAATCGACCTCAGCCTCCTCCCCGAGACCATGGGTCTGGGGGACAGCCACCATCGGTGTCTTCACCAACTCGGCCTTCACCTGGGCCACGAACCGGCGCACCGTCGACTCGCCAACCTGGGCGCCATGCTCAGACACGAGACGTTCCCACACACGGTGCGCCGTGTGACGCTGCTTCCTTGGAACCTTGAGATCCGCCTCGAGCCAGGAACGGATCGTGTCCTTCCACGGACCCAACACCGGGGCGTCACGATACGGCGTCTTGCGTGGCGGCGGTACCGCATCGTCGATCGCCTGACGTACCGTGCGGCGATGCACATGGTGGGCATCAGCCAACGAACGGATCGATGCCCCCTCACGACGCTCACGACGTATCTCCTCAAACAACTGCACCCTCGACATCTCCCTCTCCCACCTCGATGAACTTCTCCATCAGAAGCCACCGAGAGTAGGAATCAACGCACCAGGTGGGGCCAAATCAAACGAGCGAAACAACCCAAAGTGGGTCCGAATCAGATAAGCACACCCACTCAGGAGGTGGGGAATCTCAGTGAGGGGCGGATTCCAGCGATTGTCGCTACACCTGTCGCATGGAGGTAGCCATGAGATCTGGTTCGAGTGGGCGTCCTGGGCGTCGGCCGATGACTGAGAAGCGTGCGTTGTATGTGAAGCTGATTCGGCAGGGGGTATCGAACTCTGAGGCATGTCGGCGATTGGGGATCGACCGCAAGACCGGTCATTGGTGGAAGAACGGCGGGGTGGTCACCCGCAACGGGGTCGTTCGGGTCGTTGAGCCGATCATCGACAAGGTACCGATTGCCGTCGAGTCGGGACGCTACTTGTCCGAGGGCGAACGCGTCGTGATCACCGACGGTGTTCGGGCTGGCCGGTCGGCGCGCTCAATCGCCGCCGAGTTGGGCCGGGCGGTCTCGACGGTGAGCCGCGAGCTGGCACGGAACCGGACGGCCGGCCGATGGTGACTACCGGCCACACCAGGCCCAGGCGATGATGCTCGCCCGGCGGGCACGTCCCAAACGGCGGCGCCTCGAGTGCGACGGTGAGCTGCGCAGGCTGGTACAGCACTATCTTGATCAGCGTTGGAGCCCGAACAGGTCGCCCACGTACTGCGTGACGAGCACCGCCGTCCGATCGCGGTGGAGACCATCTATCAGGCGCTCTACAGCCCCCACCAGTTTCTGCGGCGTGACCGCCAGGCCATTCTGCGGACCCACCGCCGCCACCGTCGAACTCGCCGGCGAGGCGATCAACGACGCGGCCGGTTCGTCGTCCCATTGACGATGATCGACGAACGACCCGCCGAAGCAGCCTGAACCTCCCCGGGTTTCATGCAGGCTCGATCGTGTGAGTCTCGACCTGGTGGCCTGACTCGGTGTGAACGTAGTAGTTGTCCTCGTATTCGGCTGGTGGGATCCGGCCGAGTTCGTGGAAGATTCGCCGG
>JAJRXJ010000123.1 GCA_024276355.1 Actinomycetes bacterium
CAACGCCTCGGTGCGCCGAACCAGGTCGGGCTGGTTCTCTCGCTCGAACTCGTCGATCACCCGGGAGAGCACCAGTGCCGCCAGGCGACGTGTGGCGGTCTGCATCGCCAGCTCCTGCAGGGATTCCTCGAGCGAGCCGCGGATCAGAAGAAGATCGGCGAGTTCCTCACGCTCGGCCAGCTTGGCAATCTCGACCTTCAGAGCGCCGGTGGTCTCGGCCAGGTCGTGAATCTGCTTGTCGAGCTCAGCGATTGTGCGTGAGGCCTCCGCTATTCGGGCATCAACCACATGTTGGGGCAGGTCTTGCTCTATCAAAGCCGCCAGCTCGTCGTGGTGCCCGACGAAATCGGTGATCTTCTCCGACGCCTTGGCTGCGGCATCGGCCGCCTTTTGACGGGTCTGGGATATGAGAAGCAGTCTCTCGGCCCTGTCGCGAATGTCGCTTGGCTTCCAGCTCGCAACCTCATCGGCGGCAGGACCAAGCAGGGTCGTCACCTCGGCTCGAATGGTGTCTGCGGTCTCTTGCGCGCTGACAGCGGAGATGCCGGCCGCGGTCAACTTGGCATAGCCCACCGCGATCTCGTTGGCGGAAACGGCCGGAACCCCTGCCGGCAGTCCATAACCGGTGAGCAGCGAATCAAGCTGCGACAGCGCCTCGGCCTCCACGGCCCGCGCGTCGCGGAGCTGCCCTTCGGCGGCTTCGAGATCTCTGACTGCTCTGTCGTGGGCGATGACCAACTTCTGGGCCCTGGACCAGGCCGCCACGGCATCGGCCACCATCATCGGATCGTCGGGCAGATCGATACCCAGTGGTGGGCCCATCGATCTGACCTCTCGGCGGGCCTCGTCCAGGTTCCGATCGCACACACCGATCCTCGACACGGACTCGGTGAGCGCGCGCTGGGCGTCACCGAGACGGCTCTCGGCCTCGACAAACCTGTCGACAACCTCGCGGATCACCGAATCGTCGGTGGTGACACGTGTCTGCCTGCCCAGGATCCACATGACCACAGCCGCAAATGCCAACATCGCGGCCACCAGCCACTGACCGGTGGCGAGAGCCACCACACCCGGAGACGCCAGCAGGATCAGCGGCGCGATCTTGGCCGCGGTGATCCCGCCGACGGACGGTTGGGTTCCCCCGGCGTGTCGGGCTCGCCACTTGTTGATCGGGATGCCAACACCCAGTTGGTCCCACTGATGCTCGACAGCCCGGAGTTCGTGGGTGGCAACATCGACCGCCACCTGAGCCGAATCACGGGCAGCACGGGCCGTATTGAGGTCACGCTGTGAGTTGCTGAATCCGGTGACCAGGCTGGTGACCTCGCCGACCAGACCGGCTTCGAGGTGGGCATGTCGTACGCGTTCGGCACTGGCTCCCAACCCATCGAGCGCCGTGTCCATCTCTTCGGTGGCGGCATCCAACGTGGAAACCGCATCACGGCGATCGGCCTCCTTGGAGCCGACCGACTCCCGGGCGTGTTCAACATCGCGCACCGCCGCCGCCACCGCGGCGGTGTCGGCCTCGCGTATGGAGATTGTGTCGACCACGTCTGTTGGTGTGATCGACGGGCTCACCCCGACCGACGCGGCGCAAACCACGAAGTGCTTCCTGGCCTCGTCGACACTCGATTCCGCGTCTTCGCACTGCTGAAGCAGGTTGCGCAGCCGGTGGATTTCGCCGACTGCCGGCATCCATGCCTCGGGTACGGCTTCGCAGTCGCGAAGTGCGTCCTCGGCCTCGGACTCCGACCGGCGAAGACCATCCACCACCCGGAGCCTCTCGAGCAGATCGAGGCCCTGCTGCACCTTCGTGCGTTCCTGGGTGAGCGATTCGTACTTTGCTTGGATCTCGGCGAGATGTTGCGACTGCCGACCGTGTTCGTCGGCGTTGCTGCCTGCCTGGGATATCTCCTTGTCGAGTTTGCGGAGATCAGCCCGTATGGAATCAACGGAGGTGCCGTCGGCACCGATCCTGAAGCTTCTCTTCGACTCTTTCAGCAGCTTCTCGACCTCGTCACGAGGGTCGATCTTCATGGATATGGCACCCAGACCAGCCCGCCGCATCTCGGCTTCGGAGTCGCCACCATCGTGGAGCTGTTGGCCCCAGAGCCGGTAGACGCCGATCATCGCGGCGCGGTCGAGGTCCTTCAGTTCTCGCTGCCAGTCGCCGGGGGTGATCAGACCTCCGTCGAGTTCGTGGGTGACCGTGCTGTTCTTCGCTATCTCATTGGACTTGGGTGTGATCTTGAAGTCGCCGCTCACGGTGAACAGTCGATTCCTGAGCCGACCCTCGAGCACTCCGCTGAGTGTCTCGCCCGGGCCACCGAGAACGCTGATGAGCTTGGTGTCGGAGCTGGGGCCCACGAGCAGCCAGGTGATCAGTTCGGTGAGGGTGGACTTGCCGGTCTCGTTGGGACCATGGATCACCACCATGGGCGCGTCGGGAATCTCCAGGAGCCGATCACCCAGCCCCCCGAACTTCTTGGCGTGGACGGATCCGACCGTCAATTTGTCGGGCATCAGTCGACCATCGCTTCGAGTAGCTCGTCGACGAGTATCTGGCGGGATGCCTCGAGTAGTTCACGGAATCGCCGGGCCGAGCCGGCCATCGTTTCGGTGCCGAGGGCATCGACGATCACCGAGTCGAGCGAGTCCGTGAGCAGGTCGTCCATTTGATCTTCGAGATCCGGATCATCGCCCGATTCGATGCGCTCGATGAAGCGCAGGACTTCGGGCAGCAAACCGGTGCGTCTTGACAACTCGGCGAGGTCGGCATCGGGCAGGGTGGAATCACGGATGCCCAGCACATCGCTCAGCCCGAGACTCTCGCCGAGCTCCTCGCGGCACTGATCCAGCAGAGTTCCGGGCGCGAGGGCTCTGATGCGGGATCGGAGCGGGGTTCGCCCGACTAGTTCGATCGCCATCAACACGGGCCGATTCCCACCGGCCGCGATGGCTTCCGACGCGCCATCGGCCACGTCTCGAATCATCTCACCCAGATCATCGACATCGGTGACGTCGATCGCGAGCCGCAGGAACCTCACCGAATCGCAGGCAACGAACTCGGGCTCTGCAAACCCTCCCGGGATCATTCCGACGCTCAATACTCCCTTGGCTCCACACTCGGCCGGTTTGGTGGATCGGCCCTGGAGGTTGCCGGGATACGCCCACCAGCGGCCGGGGCCCATCGGTGTGACGGTTCGTTTGTGGACATGACCCAGCGCCCAGTATCCGACGGGCGATGTCTCCAGATCGTCTTTGGAGCACGGCGCATACGGGTCGTGGCCGGTGGTGCCTTCGACGTTGGCGTGGACCACCCCGATGGTGGGCAGTGAACGATCAACGGAAATGTCGCTGAACCGGCTGACGAGATTGTTGGCCTCTGACTGGGTGGAGAAGCTGACGCCGGCCACCTTGACACGCCCGACACCGGCAACATCGACCACCACCAAGGATGGCTCTCCCGACCCGAAGACGTGGACATTTTCGGGCAGACGGGTTGCGCCCGAGAAGCCGTCGACGATGGGGTCGTGGTTGCCGTGGACCACGAACACCCGGATGTCGGCTTCTTGCAGCCGGCGAAGTGCCCGGTCGAACGAAAGCTGGGACGAGACTTCGCGGTCGGCGGTGTCGTATACATCTCCCGACATGACCACGAACGCCGACTGACGTTCGAGGGCCACGTCGACGAGGTTGTTGAGCGAGCGCGAGGCCAACCGGCGCAGCTCGGCAAGCTTGTCGGAGTGGTGGCCCAGCTTGGCCCCCAGCGAATGCAGGGGCGCACCGAGATGGAGATCGGCAGCATGGATGAAGTTGGGCTGGTGGCTGTTCATGCCGTGTTCTCTCGGCTCTGTGGGGCGTGGCGAAGGGCGGTCGGGGCGTGGCGATAGCGGGGTTGGACGAGGTTGGGCTTCGAGACATTGTCTCGCGGGGGTGTGACATGGTCGGTGATCACCGCATTGCGCGGGTGGATCATCCTCCCCCCACTCCGAGGCGACCCAACATGTCTCTGAGCGCGTCTCGCTCGGCTCGCCACGGGCGTTGGTTGTTGTCGCGTACGAATTGACGCACCCGACGCAGATCCGGAGTGAGCTCGATTCCGGCAACGAGCTTGTCTCGTCGGCGGAGGCCGAGGACGATCGAGTCGTGAGCAGCCACCGCGGTGCAGTAGTCGGGCATGCAGTTGGCCAGCTCTCGGCCCCAGGCCCGGAGTTCGTTGCGGGAGCGTGGCAACCAGAGCGAGTGTTCACCCGACCTGGCGCCGTGGAGACGCATCACCGATTCGCGGTAGAGGAACTCCTGTCCGGGCGGAACCTCCCGTGGGGGACCCGGCGCGTAGAGCGGTTCGACCGGGAGGTCGATACCGCCGCCATGGTTGTGGGCCGCAACCCGCCCGCCCGCCTGCCTGGCCGCGTCGGCTGCCACAGGCGCCGGCGCGACCGGCGGCGCTGGAACTGCCGCAAGGGCGGGCCGGGGTTGAGGGTTGGCGGCCCGGCGAGCCATCTCGACCGGCTCGTTGACGAACTCGGCAACCGCTCCTTGGAGCTGTTGGAGACGCCTCGGGCACGACCGGTTGTATGACGCCAACAGACGGGGCAGGTGAACCATGAGCGCGGCCAGCGTGTGGGGGCCGTCGAGGATCTGCATGGTCTCGAGAGCCAGTCGGGCCGAGGCGTCGGCTCCGATGAGACCGAAGCCGCGGCGAATGACGTGGAGCTGGTCGACGGAGGGCCAGTGTTGCGGGGCGTGGGGGGCGGTGGCTCCTTCGAGCACGTTGGCGATCACATCGGAGGACGCCGCGGGCGGGAGCGCTATGGCAAAGGCCAGTGGTATCAGGACCATGCCCTGCGCCTCGTGGCTGACGAGACTGGTGGCCAGAGCCCGGGCCACCCGACGACTGGCCCGCTGACCGAACACGGCCCGAGCCGCGGCTCGTGGTTCGGCGGCCACCAGCACCGGCTCGGCCCAACGGGGTATGAACGGTGGTGGTCGTACCCCTCTCGACCGGGCCAGTCCGACGAGGGGATACCCGAGTACGGCGATCACCTCGGCAAGGGTGTCGTGGGGTTCGATCGCGGTGGTGATCCCCCACTCGGTGCTGGTCAGGAGGAGTTGTCGTCGCAGCGCTCTTTGCCACGCGTCGACGTTGTTGTTGCGGCTCATGGCCAGTCGCCTCAGCAGGTGAACGATCGTGTCGGGCTGGACTCCGACCTCGACGCTGCGTCGACCGCCGAGAAACTCGAGCCTGGTGGCCACGCGCCGTTCATCTGGCAACAGACACTCGAAGGATGCGACCGGTTGGCCATCGTGAATCACGACCGGATGGCGGGGATCGGTGGCATCCCAGTGGAGATCATCCTGGAGCCTCACCGACACCCGCGTGGGGTCGCCGCTGCCGCTGTTGGTGTCGTCTGCCAAGTCGTGATCCCCTTCGGCTCGCCGTGCCCATTCCGAACGTACATGTGTTCGGGGACGGAGTCGACCCGTATCAGGGTTTTGGCCTGTGGATTTCGCGATGTCAGCGGTCGGTACCGAACCAGCGGGCCGCGAAGTGGTCAGCATCCACTGGTTTGGCGAAGTGGTAGCCCTGACACAGCGTGATGCCCATGGCCTTCAAGGTCTCCAGCTGTTGGGGTTCTTCCACACCCTCCGCTATCACACCGAGCTCGAGAGCCCCTGCGAGTTCGATGATGTTTCTCACTATGGCATCGTCGCCGGGGGACGCGCCGAGACGACCGACGAAGGCCCTGTCGATCTTGAGGATGTCGACGGGTAGGCGTTGCAGGTATGCGAGCGACGAGTAGCCGGTTCCGAAGTCATCAATGGCGAACCTGACTCCAGCCCGTCGTACATCGCCGATTCGTCGGGCCGCGTCGGACCAGTCGTCGACAAACACCCCTTCGGTGATCTCCATGACCAGAGACTCGAGCGGCAACCCGCTGCGCTTCATCACCGTTTCGAGCCCCCGGAATGAATCAACGCGATTGATGTGAACCCCCGACATGTTGACCGACAACTCGAGGTTGAGACCGAACCTCCGGTTCCATTCGGCGACCTGGTGGGAGGCCTCAGCCAGGACGAGACGGTCTATGCCAACCACCAACCCGGTCTCCTCGGCAATGGGCAGGAACCGGTGGGGGGCGGCGATCTCGTCTCCGATCCTCATCCGCACGAGTGCCTCCACTCCCATGAGTTCATCGGCCACCACATCGACAATCGGCTGGTAGTAGATGACGAACCCGCCGAAGCGAAGGGCCTCCCGAATATTGGCTTCCATCTCCCCGCGTTGGCGGTACTTGTCTCGCAGCTCGCCGTCGATCTCGACTATCGGCTTGCCGCTGCTCTTGGCGTTGTACATGGCCTGATCGGCCTCGCTGAGCAACATGTCGGCATCGTGGCTGTCGGGGCCGGCGACGACGATGCCGACACTCGCACCGATGATCACCTCGATTCCGTTGACATGGAACGGCTCATCGATCGCATCGACGATCTGCTCGGCCACCTCCCACGCAACCTCGCTGGAGGCTTCTTGGAGCAACAACCCGAATTCGTCTCCACCGGTTCGTCCTATCAGGTCTCCATCTCGCGCTGCAGACCTCAACCGATCGGCGACCTGCATGAGAATCTGGTCGCCGATCTGATGGCCGAAGGTGTCGTTGGCCTGCGTGAATCGATCGAGGTCGACGAACAGGAAGGCAACGTCGAACCGCCGGTCCCGGTGACTCATGAGGCTGCCCACAGCGGCGGTGATGCTGGCCCGGTTCATCAGTCCGGTGAGCGAGTCGTGGGTGGCTTCGTGAACGAGGGCCTTGTCGACCCGGTCTCGTTCGGTGGCCACGTCGATCACCTGCCTGACAACACTCGCCAGGTCTTCGTCGAGTGGTTCCGGGATGACGCCGGTTGGCTTGAGCCCCTGGTTTGTCACCTGCCATCGGCCGTTGGTCTCGGATCCCACCACCCGGTCGAGGCTCGCGGTCACGAGCTCCATTCCGGCGCCTTCGGCCACCAACTGGAGCGCCTCGGCCTGTCCCTTGGAGATACGTTGCAACCGTCGCCGGTGGGCGTCTTCCGACATCAGTTTCGCCTTGGCCCGCTGGAATTCTGTCCTCATGTCGCGGTTGGTGACGCGGTTGAGGGCGAAGAGCAGGATCACTGCAAGTGTTGGTATCGCAACGACGACGGCCTCGAGCAAGTCGGAGATGCCATCGGTGGCGCTGTCGATTCTGACCTTCTCGAACCCGATGTCGACGAGCTGACGGGCCTTCACCCTCAGCGGCTCGGCAATCGGCTCGGCCGCCGAGTAGTCGAACTCGCCCGAGGATTTCGCCCTCGTCACGACCGGATCCAGGCGGTTGTACAGGTCGGTCAGCTCCGAGTAGAGCTCGTCGGCCCTTGGAGAGTCGAGTAGTTCGACATCAGCGGCGGACACATCAAGTTGCCCGCGGGCCAGCCCATACGAGATCGCGATGTCGTCAACCGAGTAGGTGGAACCGTGGTCTGCGCTCAATTGATGGGCCAGTTTTGCGCTGCTTCCGCGTATCTCGGCGAGGCCGCCCACCACCTCTCTGGCAACCATCCCCGAATGACCGACTCGTTCGGCGGACGACTTGAGCGCCAAGCCGGTCAATGCCAAGCCCACCAGCGACAACAGAAACAGTGCTCGCAGGGCGTGCTGAAGCCACCTACGTGGCAGATGCTCCAAACCATCGGTGATGTCAATCGGCAAGTGTCTGCCTTTCGAGCGACCAGACCCAAGGATCTTCGATGGGGCTCAAGTCGCTTCCGTCGGGGAAGACGATCCGGGCATTGTCGCCTCGAATCTCAACGCCACCATGCAGGTAGCTTGACACGTCGCGGGCCGTGAGTCGATCACCATTGGTTCGCGGTGCCCCATCCGACCGCGGTGGTGTTCGAAGCCCAAGTCGACCCCTTCGGGTAGTTTCAGCGGGTGGTCTTCGCGCAACCGGCCGAGCCCCGGCTCCGTATAACCAGCCGAGTTTCGGATCCCGATTTTCTCGATCTGCCGTGGGACGTGCCTCTGATCGACTGGACCCATCCCCGCATGGCCAACGTCGCGCATGGGATCTCGCGTCACATCGTTCGTTTTGTCGCCTACGGCGAGAAAGTATTCGCACTCAAGGAGACCATCGACCAGCCGGCCACGGACGAATACCGGATGCTGCGCCTGCTTCACGATGATTTCTCCCTGCCCACCGTCAAGCCGATAGCAGTGGTGAAGGGTCGGTCGGCGCGGTCGTCGGACCCGCAACATGTCGGACCACACCCACTCGGGGCCGTACTGATCACCCGCTATCTCGACTTCTCGCTGCCGTATCGGTACTTGTTCGGCAGCGACCAGTCCGAGCACTACCGTCAGCGTCTGATCGATGCGCTGGTCGTGCTGTTGGTGAGGCTCCACCTTCACGGGGTCGTGTGGGGCGACTGCTCCCTGTCCAATACCTTGTTTCGCCGCGATGCCGGTTCGCTCGCCGCCTACCTGGTCGATGCCGAGACCAGCGAACACAGTCCCTCTGTCTCCGATGAACTTCGGCTGAACGACCTCGATGTCGGGGCCACCAACATCGCCGGAGGGTTGTTGGATCTTCAGTCGGAGGGCCGGTTCCCGATGGACATCGATCCGGTGTCGGTCGTCGACGATCTTCGAAGGCGATACGACCAACTTTGGGGCGAGCTCACGCGGACCGACGAGCTCGACCCGTCGGAACGATTCCGGATCGATCAGCGCATCGCCCGCGTCAATCAGCTCGGGTTCGACATCGGAGAGTTGGCCATCGAGCGTTCGGCCGACGGCTCGCGGCTGTGGATCAAACCGGTGGTGGTCGAGGAAGGCCATCACCATCGGGTTCTTCTGCGGCTCACCGGTCTGGCTGTTCAGGAGAACCAGGCGCGCCGGCTTCTCGGTGCGATGAACGCCTACGGCGCGTGGCTCGAAGCCACGGAGGGGCGCAGTCAGCCCACGGCTGTGAGGGCCTACCGATGGCTGTCCGAACGCTACGACGCACTCGTCGACCAGATTCCGACCGAACTGACCGACCGGCTTGAGCCAGCCGAACTCTACATCAGCTATCTCGATCACAAGAAGGCGCTCAACGCGGCCGCCGGTCGTGATGTCGACGAGAACCTGGCCCGCGATTCGTTTCTGCGTTCGGTGCTCGCCAACATGCCGAGTGAGCGCCTCATCGCCGACGACAGCTGAACCTCTGACCGCGGCGCGGGTCTATCTCTGACGCGTCAGGTCGTGGAGGATTCCGGTGGCGTCGGTGAAGGGCAGGAAGTGGCCCCGATCGGTGAGCGGCTCGAAGCGGCCGTTGGGCAGCCGCCCGGCCAGCTTCCGGCCGTGGTCGAGCGGCACGAGAGGATCGTCGACGCCGTGCCAAACCGTGACCGGACACGACACCGACGAGAGTTCGAAACCCCAGTCGGTGGCCAGTCGGGCGTAGTCGTGGACCACACCCTCACACCCGCATCTGGTGGCCTCGCGAATGAAGTCGACAACGAGCGACGACCGAGCCCGCATGAGCTGCCGTTCGGCCCCGACCGTCATCTTGATCACGTCGTTGATGATCATCCAGTCAGGCGCATGGGACCCGGCTCGAACCAGCATCCTCGCCATGCGAGGGCGGTCGACCGACCATTTGAACAGAATCCTGTCGAGGCGCATCCCCAGCTCACGCCGGTAGCGGTCGTCGTCGATCGGGTGCATCGCGGCGATGGTGGCCACCTTCTCGACCCGGTCGGGGGCCGCCGCGGCGCACGCCAGCGCGTAGGGCCCGCCGGCCGACCAACCGGCCACCGCGAAACGCTCGTGGCCGAGCCTCGACATTTCCTTCAATGCCACTTGGGGCCAGTCGGCAACGCTTTGTTCGCTGCGGCGCACCGATGTGCCGATTCCGGGGCGGTCGATGCTCACGATGGCCACTCCGGCGGCTTCGGCTGCCGGCCCGACCGAGAGCGCGTCGAGACGGCTGCTCAGGCCTCCGTGACACCACAGAACCGGATATCCGGCTGGATCACCGGTCAGCTCAACACCCATCGGGGTGACCGTACTACCCGGCCGATGTGTCGAATCGCTCAGCGATTGAACGCCGACCGGTGTGACACCCGGCAGCTACTTCTTGGCGGCCTCGTAGTAGGGGTTTTCGCCGCCGGCGTGGTCGGTGACGTCGATCACCTTGGTGATCTCGGGGACCATTTCGAGAATGGCCACTTCGATGCCTTGGCTGAGAGTGACCGCAGCCATGCCGCACCCCTGGCATCCGCCGCCGAGACGGAGATAGGCGGCATCGCCTTCGATGGCCACGAGCTGAGCTGATCCGCCGTGGCTGGCGATGGCCGGGTTGATGCGCTGGTCGAGAACCTGGGTGACTCGCTGGGCCACGTCGCCGGACAGTTCGATGTCGCCACCGGGAATGTCGGGTGACGGGGAGTTGGGATTGTCGAACACGAAACCGCCGGGGTCGTCGGTCTTGAGAAGGTTCTGCCGGTGGTTGAGCGTGGAACCCCGGAGCTTGTCGGCGTCGGCGGTCTTGAGCACGACCCGTAGGTCGCCGTGTTGTTCGACCACGTGATCGGCGCCTGCTTCGTCGACCGACTGGAGCCACATGTCGTAGGCGTAGCTGGGGCCACGGGTGCCGGCCACTTCGAGCCACAGGCCGAGCTTGTCGCCGTCGGGCTCGCCCGAAAGCATGCCGAGCAGCTTGGCGCGGGCCTTGTCGGTGACGGTGAGGAGGTTGGCGGAGCCGGTGGAGTCTGACATTTCGCTCCCTGGTGGAGTTGTGGCCGTGTAGGGGCACGATAGGACCATGGCGAAGGTTCTGCTCCTGCTGCCGGCCGGCACGTACCGAGCCACCGACTTCATCGATGCCGCCCGCGACCTGGCAGATGATGCTCCGAGCGGGGGTGGTGATTCGGACCAGGTTGTCGATGTGGTGGTGGTCACCGACGCCGCCTCGAGTCCGGCTTCCGCTGCTGGGTCTGCCATTCAGGTCGACTTCGCCGGGCCCGAGGTGGCGGCCCGAACGATCGTGGATGCCATGGCCGGGGAGAAGGTCGTCGCGGTGGTGGCCGCCGACGACGTGGGGGTGCTCACCGCGTCCCACACCCGCGAGCTGCTGGGCCTGCCCGGCAACCCACCTGAGGCGGTGATGCTCACCCGCGACAAGGCCGCCATGAGGGACCGGCTGGCCGCGGCCGATGTCAGCCAACCTGATTTCGTGGTGGTGCCGGCTGGCTCGTCCGGTGCAGGGGTCAACGACGCGGCGCGTTCGATCGGTTTCCCCGACCTGCCGGTGGTGGTCAAGCCGGTCGGGCTTTCGGGCAGTAGAGGGGTGATCCGTGTCGATCGGCCGGCCCAACTCCACGCCGCTGTGGACCGGGCGCGGGGTGTGGCCGCCGATGCCGGTGAGCCCGATTCGACCATCCTGATCGAGCGTTACATCGCCGGAGCAGAGGTGGCCGTCGACGGCATGGTCGACCACGGTGCGTTCAGCGTGCTGGCTGTGTTCGACAAGCCCGATGCTCCTTCCGGCCCGTACTTCGAGGAGACCTACTACGTGACCCCTTCGGTGCTCCCTGCCGACGCGCTCAGCGAGGTCAGCCGGGTCGTGGCCGAGGCAGCTGCGGCGATCGGCATCGTCGACGGACCGGTGCATGCAGAGGCCCGGATCGATTCATCCGGACGGGTGTGGATTCTCGAACTGGCGGCCCGCTCCATCGGGGGTCTGTGTTCCAGGTCGCTGCGTTTCGGCCTCGGGGTGAGTCTCGAAACCCTCATCCTGCGCCATGCGCTGCACCTGCCGGCGAGTGACCTGACGCGTGAAAGCGCTTCGTCGGGAGTGCTGATGCTGCCGATCCCCACCGAGGGCAGGCTGGTTGCGGTCAACGGCCAGGACGAGGCTCGGGCGGTGTTCGGGATTCAGGGACTCGAGATCACCATCCCGGTCGGTCGGTGGGTCAAACCGCTGCCTGAAGGTGACCGATACCTCGGGTTCATGTTCGCCCGGGGGCCGTCGCCCGAAGCGGTGGAGTCGACCCTGCGGGATGCCTTCGACCGGCTCGATATCGTCATCAACCCGTAGGCTGCATGTCGCAAGTCACGGGCCGCTAGCTCATCTGGTAGAGCAGGGGACTTTTAATCCCAAGGTGCCGGGTTCGAGCCCCGGGCGGCCTACTCAAACCCGCAGGTCAGAGGGCATTTGCTCACCACGGCCTTCCCAGCGTGCTACCCTGATGCCGCGAAAATGCCGCGAATCCAAAGGGGGTCGGCGGTGGGAACGATGCGGCAGAGAAGCGAAGGCACCTGGGAGCTCACGGTGTCGGCCGGCCGTGATGCTGCCACCGGTTCTTACCGTCGGGTGATCCGAACGGTGAGGGCCGCTACCAAGCGCGAGGCCAAGGCCGCGTTGTCGGCGTTGGAGGTCGAGGTGGGTTCGGGTCGCATCGGCCCGGAGGATGTGACTCTGGCCGAGTTGCTCGAGCGTTGGATGGATCATCTTCGTTCCAAGGGCCGCTCGGAGAACACGCTGTATGGCTACCGGCGTTACATCGAGCGTGATCTGGTTCCGGCGCTCGGTTCGATCCGCCTGTCAAAGCTCACTGCTCTCGACATCGACCGTTTCTACAACTCGCTCACCGACAGGGGCCTCGCTGCGGCCACCGTCCGGCAGGCCCATGCGATCTTGCGGGCCGCACTGAACCAGGCCGAACGGTGGAGCCTGGTCGGCCGCAACGTGGCCAAGCTCGCGTCTCCTCCGCGGCAACCACAGCGTGATCAGCGACCCCCGACCGTCGAGGAGGTCCGGGCCCTCCTCGCCGCGGCAACCGAACTCGATCCGGTGCTGGGGGTGTATGTCAGGCTGGTGGCTGCCACAGGCATGCGGCGCGCCGAGGCGTGTGCGTTGAAATGGGGCGACCTCGATGCCGAGGCCGGTGTGCTCACGGTGCGACGCAGCCACGTGGCCGTGCCGGGGGTTCGCACCGACAAGTCGACCAAGACCCGCTCAACCCGCACCGTCACACTCGACCCGGTAACCCTGGCCGCGCTCGCCGGGCTTCGCGATGGCTACCCCGAAGAACTCACTGGTACGGATCAGTACATGTTCACCAGCGACGGCCTCAACCCGTGGCGCCCCGACACCGTCTCGACCCGCTGGGCCCAGGTGCGAGACCGGGCAGGTGTCGACCAGACCATCCGGCTTCACGACCTGCGCCACTGGCAGGCCACCCAGCTACTCGATGCCGGGGTGCCGTTGCCCACGGTTGCGGCCCGGCTCGGCCACGCCAGCGGCGCCACCACCATGAAGATCTACGCCCATCGCACCGCCCACGCCGACGCTCAAGCCGCCGGCATCGTCGGAGATGTCCTGGACCCCTGACCAGCCTGTTCACCCCGATGGTGCAGTGCCCGGTGCAGTCCTTGGTGCAGTGCTTGGTGCAGTGGCCGGTGAAGTCGAGCCGACTTTCAACGGGCGCGCATCACCAAGGATTCTCGGTATCGAGATCAAGCTGGATGAGCTCGACCGCCCCATCCCGGGCGAGTTGCCCGATCACTGAGATGCCCGGCACGAGTGTGCCGGACGCAATAAGCACGCGATAGTCGTCACGACCCTCGATGAGACGAGGCAGGTCATCGAAACCCGTGGCGAACCGCTCCACGATTCTCAGCAGCTCAAATGTTTGGAAATCAGTAGTTGAGGGTTCGCCATTGGGACCTCGTTCGGGCCGGAGCTGCCGATCAAGATCTTCGAAGAACGCTGATGTTGAGCGAACAATCCGGCGTTGGCCGCTCAACGACGATCGCTGGTCTCGGTCGTGATCCGATCGGCGAGACGCGCTTTGACACGATCCAGGAACTCGGGCGGCACATCGGCCAGGTCAGTGACGATGCTCCGATCGAAGAGATCGTCCTGCTCGGCAGGCGTCAGCTTTTCGATCTCCTCGGATGTCCAGACCTTTTGCGTCATGACCGAAGACTACTGCACGGCGCTGACACTCGACCATGGCTGCACAATCCTCGCCCCTACTGGGCGGTCACCGCTGCGGAATCGCACCCCCAGATTGAATACCGAGTCGCGTTTTCGGTCTTCGACGCGCCTTTTTGGGGTTGGCGGCGCTCAATTCGGGGCGCACCAATCATTGGCGAAGTGGAGATCCATGATCAGAAGACTCACCTACACCGTCGAGGAGGCCGCTGCGATTCTCGGAATCTCAAGGACCCCCGCCTACGAAAGCATCCAGCGGGGCGAAATCCCGGCCCTCACTTTCGGCCGACGAATCGTGATCCCCCGAACGAGCCTCGAAGAGCTCGTCGGCCGGTTGCCGGTGGATAAGCCGGGCGGGGCCACCGCATGACCGACCCGAAGTCAGGTGACGGCCTTGCCTGCACCGAAGACAAGCTCGTCCTCGAGGACCGTCCGACTGCACCGATGAGCGTTGACATGAGTGGCACAGACTTGCCAGGTGCGCTTTGCTCACCTAGCGGAAGCATCGGACATCGCCCGCTGAACCTGCCGGGCGGGTGCCGAATCTGAGAACAGCAACGGTCGCCGGGGGGCTCGACCCATACACCCAAGACCGGCCCGACCCCCGAGCCTTCGACGAGTCCTCGGCGCGCCACCACGCCACCCGTGCACAGCCAGCAACGACCACTGCACCAAACGCTAACGAGAACCAGTCCACACCAATGCACCTGAGTGCACCAGCCGATCAACGCCCCCAGTTTCAACGTCGTTCAAAACTCACATGACGTCGACGCGCATCGCCGACCGCAACCCGGCGCCGTTCGCATCACGGGTCCACGACCCAAGGGACCGGGCGGGTCGCCACCACAACAGCCGATGGCAATGACACCCCTGCGATCCGGCCGGGCCCATCATAGCTGGGCCGGAGAACCATGCCGGAACCGCCGGGCGAGCCATCTCAGATGTCCCCGTCACGGCCGCCAGTTCCCCGCGTTGTCGCCGGCCGAACCGACGTGGCCCATAGCTCAGCCCGCGCACTTCAGATCGTCACGAGCGGAGAACCCGCCGAATCCATCATCGATCACCACCGTCAGCTGATTGTTGGTGCCGCGAATCACGACCACATCTTCCAGCTCTCCCGCAGGGAGTGGCCCGGTGGCGTCATAGAGAGCCGATGACTCAAGATCAGCAATTGCAACGGGAGTATCAAGCGGCAATCCTTCGTCACCGGAGACCATCGCACCCCACACTACGGTGTCATCGCGAAGGAGCTCGACTGACAGAAGGTCTTCCGCCCAGGCTGAACACACGACAAGGTCAGCCAGATCACCAGGCCCACGAGTCACCGAACCGTCTCGAGTGCCAGCCTGAAGAGGCTCCTGTAGGAGAGGACCAGTGCAGGCTGACAAGAGGAAGCCAACCACTACGACGACGAGCCAACGAACTAGCACGTGACGCCGAAGTAGCACAGTGGGCCGCTCCCCGGAACGCCGTTCGGAGGGGCGGGCTGCGCGCTGAACTGCGCCTGCGAACTATCGGAGGTCAACGCATGGAGATGGTTGATCGGGTCGGGGACCGTGTAGTCCAAAGCGGTCAGCCGACTCCCAGCCTGATAGCCGATTACGCCAAGGTCATAGTCCTGCTGTGAAGCTCCGTTGACCCCGGCTGATTCGGCCACCCGAAGACCGGCTTCAACCTGTGATTCTGGGTACACATAGCCAAAGAGCAACCACCCCAACAGATGACGAGCCGGTGAGTTATCGCCATCGACGAGACCAGCTCGCCAACCTGAGTTGCCCCGGATCTCTCCAGGTGGACGTTCACGCGATGGCCCCTCGAAGGTGCTCTCCGGCAACAGGAATACTCCATTGCCAGCGTGAAGGCCAGCAAGATCAGCTCCGACCTGGCTGACGAACGCGGCCTCAGCTAAGTCCTGGGTCTGCTTCGCGGTGTAGTCCGGGTCAGCCGACGCGTAGAACGTGGAGTACCCCACCGTGTCGGGCTGGGTCGCGAACGACCCCACGAAATGTTGGGTCGCCACGCTGATCCGACCCCACGCCGCCCACAGTTGAGATATAAGCCGATCATTGGAACTGACGCCGGGTTGCTGCGCCGCATATGCCGCGTAGCATGCCGTCGCCGCGGCGCTATCAGTCGGACACCGACCATCAGGATCAATGAGATTCACCGGATTGTTTCGGACGTAGGTGTAGCGGTTAAAATCGGCTGGGTTCGACGGGTTGGGCACGATGGTGTCCGGTTGGGTGAACCTTCCGACGTGGGGGTCGTAGTAGCGGGCCTGGTAGTAGATCAGCCCGGACGGGTCATGGCGTTGCCCTGTGTAGCCGAGGGTCGTGTCGAGCCCGTCAGATGCCCGGATTTCGCCGTACGGCAGGTAGTACTGGTGGTTGATGGCACCGGTTACGGTGTTCCAGGTGGCGGCTACGGTCCCGAGCTGGTTGGTGTAGGCGTACACGATGCTGCCGTCAATCGACATGGCTGCCAGCGCCCCGTCCGGGCCGTCGTAGTAGGACGTGTCGGTGACCTGACCGGTGGCCTTGTCGATCCTGCGTTCGAACAGGCCCTCGATCGTCACGATCTTGGCGTCCCGGGTGGCTTTCGCTATCCGGGTCCCGTCGGCTTGGTAATCGTTGAACTCGTATTCCGGCCAGTTCGCTTCGTAACGGACCCTGCCCAAAGCGTTGTACACGAAATGCTGGGCCGGCGAACCGGCCAGGCTCCTCCACACCACAGCCCCATCGGTGTCGTAGCTGTACGTGTCACCAGCTGTGGTGGAGGTCACCGCATGGGGCCCCGCCGTGTTTTCGCCGTAGGTCAATGTTCCGATCGACGAATCATAGGTCAGGTTCCCGATCTGGTCGTAACCATACGTGCGGTCGAAGGGTGCCGGGCCCGACACCATGTCGGTTCCCGCGCACGCCGTAGTGCCGGTGAAGGCGTGAGTGAGCCGCTGGTGTTGATGAGCATGCACGCCGATCGGTCCAGATGCAGACGCACCTGCAGAGCAGCAGCCATCGAGCCTGGCGCCGTGGATGCACCATTCCCCGGCCCAAGCTGGGCCTCGCGTGCCCCACGGGCCTCCGGTCACCCCTCACCCCACGGCTACTATCAGGTTCAGCTGTTACCGAAGGCCGACGACCACGTTGCAGTGTCGGCACCAATGATCGACCGGCGGAGCCAGCCATCTTTCCGGGCCGTGGAGGATTCTCTGCTCGGCCTCACATCGCTTGCCAAGCTCGAACTCATCGACGCCTCGCTGGCTTCCACTCGCGGACTTCACCAAACTTGACGGCACGAACCTCCGATCGATACGCGCCAAGAGCCACAGCTTCCACTCGCGCATCAACCGGGACTGGCACCTTTTTATCATTTATCAAGTGCACACAATTGTCAGCATCCACCCATATAAACTCTACCGGATCTGACCAGAGTGAAATAGGATTCTTATCCCGTGCGGCTTCCAAACGAGTGCCCGAGCCTCGACACGAGGCGAAGACGCCGTTAACGTGATTTTTCTCAAATAGCGGACCAAGAACGATAATTATAGGCGTCACGATCGTAATCATCGTTAATGTTGATCTAAGATTGCTATCCAACACCGCTTGGCTGAGAACCGTAGCCCCAAAGACCATTATCATTGCAAGTCGATTTCCCGTGGGTCGTCGCAGTCGCCACCAGAATCCGATCGTCTCGGAGATGCTCAGCTCCTTAACTTCGACAGATTCACTGGGAAAGCAACCATCCCGATTACCACTAGTCACCGAACTTGCCTCCTGAAAGCATCAACCCCTCGACCGGCCGTGTCCAGCATTGTGGTCACGAGGACACTGCCAGATTTAGATAGAGTCCGTGCATCCGTCACTGACATTCCAGCATCTATCAATGTCTTAGAACCGGACGACATTGCCTTACCCAAACCGGCAGATACTAGGTTCAATGATCCACTAGTCACCTCATACTTGTCACCATCAATCACACCTTCCGTAACTTGCGCAACACCCACTGAGGCCGTGACACCAATAACGTATGGGGTGATTACCGTACAGAGCCCGTCAGATAGCAGCACGCATACCCCCAGCCCAACGTAGCCTGTATACTTTGCAATCTCGCCCTTGTGATTCCACACAAACGAGACACTGAAAGCAGCAACGTCGTTAAGATCAAACGCTCCAGATGCTTCGTGTAGCGCTGCGGCCCGTTCTGGGTCGTACTGCTGGCAATACGACGTGCACCGGTTGTCCGGGGCCGGTGCGGCCGCGGCAATCGTGCACGCCGCGCCGTTACATACCGTGTCGCGAGCGCGAACCCCGGGAATGTTCTCGACCTCGGACCAGCATACGTAATCACCGCCCCGGTACCCGCAAGTCTCGTGCCCGGTCGGGTCCGTGTAGTTGACGGGGTTGTTGTTGACATAGGCGTATCGG
>JAJRXJ010000006.1 GCA_024276355.1 Actinomycetes bacterium
TCGAGCGGTTCGATGAACAGATGGATCGTGCCTCCGCAGGTGAGGCCGACCGCGAAGGCGTCGTCGTCGCTGTAACCGAAGGTGACCATGCGGCGTTCACCGGTGTCGAGCACATCGAGGGCCTCGGCCACCACCGCGCCTTCGACACAGCCACCAGAGACCGACCCGATCACATCGCCGTGCTCCGACACGGCCATGGCCGCGCCGGGCAGACGCGGCCCCGACCCGTCGACGTCGACCACGCGGGCTATCGCCACCCGCATGCCGTTGCCGAGCCATTCGTCGATGTCGTCGATCAGTTCCTTCATTGGTCGATACCGATCATCTCGAGGGATGCCTTTCGCAATCTTGCCTCAACGCGGCGCCAACTTGGTGCCCGGGCCGTCGGAGTCGAGGATCAGCCCGGCGAGGGTCTCCAATGATTCGAGAGAGTGCCCCTCGAGGAAATCATCGATGTGGGGCAGAGCCGCGGCCATGCCGCGCGCCAACGGCTGATAACCCGGTGAGGCCTTGAGTGGATTGACCCAGATCACGCGGTGGGCCACGCGATGAAGCCGTTGCATCTGTTCGTCCATCTCGGCGGGGTCGCCCCGATCCCAGCCGTCGGACATGATCACCACCGTCGCCCCACGGGCCATTCCGCGACAGCCCCATTCGTCGTTGAACGACTTGATGCCTTCACCCAGTCGGGTACCGCCCGACCAGTCGGCGACTGCCTCACCGGCGGCCGTGAGCGCCCGGTCGGGGTCGCGGCTCGACAGCTCCCGGGTGAGCCTGGTGAGTCTGGTGCCCAGGGCGAAGGCCTCAACCCGAGCCCGGCCGGCCACGGTGGCGTGAAGAAACCGGATGAGGGCACGGGCATAGTTCTCCATGCTTCCGGAGACATCGAGCAGCAACACGATGCGTCTCGGTTTGTCGCCCTTGGTGGTTCGGGCCAGTCGAAGCGGCTCGCCACCCGATGCGATGGCCCGGCGCACGGTGCGGTGAATGTCGAGACGACCCAGATGGTTGCGGGAGGGTCGACGACGGCGACTACGACGCGAGGGACCGTCGAAACGCATTCGCTCCATGATGCGGCGTGACTCTTCGAGCTCGTCGTCGGTATAGGCGGCGAAGTCCTTGCTGCGCAGCACCTCGACGGAGCTGTAGGTGACGGTGATGGTGTCGTCGTCGGTGCCGGTCGGTTGCGCGGCGGGAAGCGCGTCGGGGTCGTCGGTTTCCATGGTGATGGTCACCTCATCCTGGGGAGGACGCCAGACCAGCCCGGACGGCAAACCTCCCCAGTAGGCCACGAAGATCCCGTTGAACGTGGCCACGTCCTCGGGGCGGTGCACGAGAGTGGCCCGCGCTGCCCAGTAGACGCCGGCCGGATTATCGACACCGACCGCGGAGATGGCCTCGGCGAACAGCATCGACGAGGTGAGCGACACACCGTGACCGGCTTGTCGCAGCGTGGTGGTGAAACCCACCGCGGCTGTCTCAGGAATGGGCGACGACACGGGCGGCCGAGAGCACCGACGAGAGATCATGGTCCTTGACCCGATCCTGGTCTTCCCTGTATTTCACGAGCGTGCCCAAGGTGTCGATCACATGGGCTTCCACCAGATCGTGATCTCCGAGCAACGTGAGCGCCCGGGCCCAATCGATGCTCTCGGCCACCCCCGGTGGCTTGTAGAGACCCATTTCACGGATCGACGAGGTGGCTGCCGCGACCTGGATGGCCAGGCTCTCCGACACCTCAGGGGCCCGCATGCGGATGATCCCGACCTCGCGGGCCTGATCCGGGTGCTCGACCCAGTGGTAGAGACAACGACGCTTGAGGGCATCGTGGACATCACGCGTGCGGTTCGAGGTGACAACCACGACCGGCGGCTCAGCGGCCTTGAACGTGCCTATCTCGGGCACGGTGACGGCGTAGTCGGCCAGGATCTCCAGCAGAAACGCCTCGAACTCATCGTCGGCCCGATCGACCTCGTCGATGAGCAGCACCGGTGGGGGCCCGTCGCTGTGGGCGATCGCCTGCAGAAGCGGTCGCCTCACCAGGAATCGCTCGTCGTAGAGCTCATCTTCGAGCTGATCGGCGTCGGCGCCGCTGGCACGACCGGTGGCTTCGGCGGTGCGCAAATGCAGCAACTGCCGGGCGTAGTCCCATTCGTAGACCGCTTGGGACACGTCGATGCCCTCGTAGCACTGAAGCCGGATGAACGGCCCGCCGATCCAGTCGGCCAGCACCCGCGCCACCTCGGTCTTTCCGACCCCCGGCTCGCCTTCGAGCAGCAGGGGCCGGTGCAGTCGAAGCGCCAGGAAGATGGAGGTGGCCAGTCCCTCGTCGGGGAGGTAGTGGTGGGCCCTCAGGGCCTCGGCCACCTCATCCGCGGAGTCGACGGACTGGATGTCTGGGATGGGCATGGACCCAGAGTAAGTGGGCCGGGGGGCTTGTCCAAAGACAAGACCCGACCCGGGGTGGCGCTGGCCCGCTCAGGAGGGCTGGCTCAGCGGAAGTTGCGGCGCACCCGCTCGAGCGCGAAGTGGGAATCGGCCAAGGCTGAGATCGGCGCGTGGCTCGAACGCAGGTCCTGGTGGCGGTTCCATGTGGACAGGAGGTTTTGGAATTCGGAGTCGAAGTTCTTCATGCCTCCACTGTAGGGATTTTACCGCTTTGGAATCAGCGTTTGTCATGGGTTGTAAGGCGTTAGATCCGTTGTTTCAAAGGCTATATTGGATCTTAAGCACACTATTCAAAGGTAAAATCCGCATATGACCGACGTCATATCCAGACAGATACTCGACGAGCTCCAGCGGAACGGTCGCATCAGCTATCGCGACCTGGCCGACAAGGTGGGGCTCTCCGCCCCAGCCGTCACCGAGAGGGTCCGCCGTCTCGAGCGAGACGGGGTCATCACCGGCTACCACGCCGAGGTCGACCCTGCTGCCCTGGGCTTTCCGATGCTGGCGATCGTGCGCATCCGTTCCGCAGGCGCCAAGTCGCGCCTTGTCGACGAACTCGCGGAAGAGATGGACGAGGTGGTGGAATGCCATCGTGTCACCGGCTCCGAAAGCCACGTGCTCAGGGTTCGCCTGCGCGACGTGGAGCATCTCGGCGAGCTGGTCGAGCAATTCTGGGAGTTCGGCGACACGATCACCAACATCGTCACCTCCACGCCCGTGGCCCATCGAAGCGTGAAGGCCATTCGCTGACCGCGCCAACACCAGCCGGGGTCA
>JAJRXJ010000124.1 GCA_024276355.1 Actinomycetes bacterium
CCGATTCTGCCGGCAGGTTGATGACCGGTAGCGCTTGACGCGACGACCACAGCCCGCCATCCGGATCAGCGAAGACATCGAGTTCGAGTTGACGAATCCCGTATGTGTCGAGCTGCTCGGTGAGGGGCAAGTGGGAGTAGTCGATCGACTCGGCCAACTCTTGGCTCAAGACCCCGATGGCTGCCAACACCACCGGAATCGGGCGCAGGTGATATGAGTTGTGGGAACCCAGAACCTGGATGTCGTTGAGTCGCAGCAGGTCGGCCGGGTCGGGGGCCGCGGTGGTCGTGGTCGTGGTCGAGGTTGTCGATGTGGTGGTGGGTGTGGTCGGAGCCGACGCTGGAATGGTCGATGCCACCGCCGCGGACGTGGTGCTCGATGCGTTGGTTGAACCCGATCCGCCGCAGGCCGCGGCGACGAGGGCCATGGCAACGGTGAGCGGCAGGACACGACGAATCATCATGAACGGCATTGTCGCACTCACCGGCACCACACGTGTAAATCCGCCCTCACGTGTAGTCGGCGTACTTCGCCAGATGGCGAACCGGTCGTGACAAGGCGTCCTTGCGGAACGGGTCGCCGAGTTCCTTGGTCGTCATCACCTCGATGATGGTTGTCCTGCCGTCGTTCATCTGGGCATCCACTGCGGCGGTGAGCGCCGGGCCGACCTCGTCGATGCGGTCGACTCTCACCCCCTCGGCCCCCATAGCCCGGGCGATCTGGCTGTAGTCCTCGCCTCCATCGAGCTCACCGGCCACGAATCGACGACCGTAGAAGTCGACCTGGTTCTTCTTCTCGGCCCCCCACTGACGGTTGTGGAACACCACCGCAGTGACGGGAATGTCGTGTCGGACGGCGGTCATGGTCTCGCCCATGCTCATGGCCCAGGCGCCGTCGCCCGCATATGCGATCGCCGGCCGCTCGGGAGCCGCGGCCTTGGCCCCGATGATCGTGGGCAGCGCGTAGCCGCAGTTGCCCCAGCTCATGGGAGCGAAGAACGACCGGGGTTCCTCGAAGCGCAGATAACTGTTGGCCACCGAATTGATGTTGCCGATGTCGGTTGAAACCATCGCCCGGGCAGGCATGGCCTTCTCGAGTTCGCGCAGCGCCTGGCGCGGATGCATCCATTCGCCGGGCTCGACCGCGGCCTCGGCAATCATCTCCATGCTGAAGGGGTCGGTCTCGTGGGTCCATTCGTCGAGCTCGGATTCCCAAGCGGCCTTCTCCGCCGCGGTGTCGGCCGCCCGCTGGTCGCGGGTGGAATCGCACACCAGGGAACGACCCTCCAGCCGGTCGAGGATCGCACGCGCCGCGGCCCCGGCGTCGCCGTGGATGCCGACCTGGATCGGCTTCACCAGGCCGAGCATCTTGGAATCGGCGTCGATCTGAATGATCTTGGCATCATCGGGCCAGTACTCGAGATCATGTTGGGGCAAAGTGCCGAACGGGCCGAGCCGGGTGCCCAGCGCCACCACCACATCAGCCTTGGCGATGAGTTTCATGGCCGCCTTGGAGCCCTGGTATCCCAGCGGCCCGCACCACTGCGGATGGGAGGCCGGGAAGGAGTCGTTGTGGAGATACGAGTTGACGACCGGGCAACCGAGGCGTTCGGCAAGCGCGATGGCGTCCGGCATGGAGTCGCCCATCACCACTCCCCCGCCCGATATCAGAACGGGGAATTCAGCCTCGGCTAGCAGGTTCGCGGCCTCGTTCAGGCTGCGTTCACCGCCGGGGCCTCGATCGAGGTGTTGCGGCTGGGGGATCTCCACGTCGATGTCGCCGTAGAAGCGGTCGCGGGGAATGTTGAGTTGGGTGGGACCAATCTCCGAAAGTGCCCGGTCGAAACAACGAGCGGTGAGTTCGGCCATGCGTCGCTCGTTGTTGACGTGTCCCTGATACTTCACGAACTCCTCGAACATCGGAAGCTGATTCGCCTCTTGGAAACCACCCAGGCCTATGCCCATGGTTCCGGTCTGGGGAGTGACGATGACCACCGGACTGTGGGCCCAGAACGCAGCAGCGATCGCCGTGACACAGTTGGAGATGCCGGGACCGTTCTGGCCGATCACCACTCCGTGACGGCCGCTGACCCTCGCAAAGCCGTCGGCCATGTGGGCCGCTCCCTGTTCGTGGACCACGGGCACCAGTCTGATTCCGGCGGGCTCGAGGATGTCCATCGCGTCCATGAACGCCGAACCCATGATGCCAAAAACCGTGTCCACGCCGTGGGCGACCATGGTCTCGACGAATGCCTCACTGGGGGTCATGCGGGTCATATCGGTGTCTCCTGTGGTTTCAAGGTTGGTGAATTGTCGGTTGATTCGGTGCCGGCCTCCATGCTTCGGATACCGGCGCAGATCAGTTGGATCATCTGGTGGAACGAGTCGTCCAGGTCCTGGCTGAGAGGGTGACCGTCCCCGGCCTCGAGATGAGCGAAGCCGTGGAACGCGCTGCGAAGTGTGCGGGCTGCGTGAACCCGCTGATCATCGTCGAGGCGATATCCCCCCAATGCCCGCCCCAGTATTTCGACGACCTTCTCCACAGCCTGCTCGAGCTCGGGGTCGCCCGCGCACGGGTAACGGTCGGTGGCCGCATAGATGCCGGGTCGCTCGCGCGCCACTCGCCGCCAGGCGAGACCGACCGCTTCCACCGCGTCGTCACGACTCAGGCCGATCGCCGCCGCACCGAGAACGTCGGCCAGTACATCGCGCCCGATGAGCCCGAGACTGCGCACGAGAGCGTCGAAACTGTCGACGTGTCGGTAGAGCGCCGGCTGCCTGACCCCCAGCTCCTTGGCCAGACGGGTCAGTGTGAGAGAATCGAGGCCCTCGCTGTCGGCGAGGCCGGCTGCTGCTTCGACAACCTGCAATTCGTCGAGCGTACGCCTGGTCACGACACGACTCCATCGGTCGAGACCGATCGGTCCGACCTCGCCCGGGCCTGTGACTGCAAAGCCGCGATCACCGCGACGTTGACCATGTCGAAAGCGGTGCAACCTCGGGACAGATCGTGGCACACACCATCGAGGCCCTGAAGCAGCGGTCCGAAGGCCCGCGCACCCGCCAGCCGCTCGGTGATCTTGTAGGCGATGTTTCCCGAGTCGAGATCGGGGAACACAAACACGTTGGCCCGGCCACCGAGAGGAGAACCGGGGGATTTCTCCGCGGCTATCTCAGGCACCCATGCCGCATCGAATTGAAGCTCACCGTCGATCAGGAGATCGGGGTGGTCACCGCGAACGATGCCGAGAGCCTCCTTGACCTTCTCCACGCGCGAGTGGGTGGCGCTGCCGGCGGTGGAGAACGACAGCATCGCCACGCGTGGCGGGTCACCGGTGAGCGCCTCGTAGGTGGCGGCACTGTCGACGGCAATGGTGGCCAGCTGACGGGCATCGGGATCGGGAATCACTCCACAGTCGCCGAAGACAACCGGGGTTCCGTCGTGAAGCACCATGAGGAAGCTGCTGCTGACGGCCTCGGCACGCGGCCGGATGCCGAAAACCCGAATCGCCGTGCGGATGACGTCGGGGGTCGGGCGGCTGGCACCGGCCACGCACGCATCGGCCCATCCTGACTTGGCCAGCACCGCGGCGACGACGAGCGGATCGCCGAGATCCATCGGGCGGCCGACCCAAGGACCATCGTGGTCGACAACGGCCAGCCGGTCGGCCAGCTCATCGGCTGCCGCGTGGCCGGCCTCGGCCACCGTGCCGATGTCTCGCCCCACGACCAAGGGTTCGGCCAGCCCATCGGCTCGAAGATGACCCGCGGCTTCAAGAGCCCGATGATCGCCGGCGTCGGCCAGCACAACCCGCTGGGGGTTGGATGCGGCCCGCCGATACCAGGAGTCGAGAATTCGATGCACGATGCTGTGGCCGGATCTCAGCGCCGTCCTGCGACCCAGCCGTCGACCCGATCAAGCACCTGGTCAGCCCGGTCGAAGAGGTCGTCGAGAACGCCCCGGTCGGCCACCAGCGGTGGCGAGAGGTTGAGCATGGTCGCGCCCCGATCATCGGGACGAATCAACAGCTTGGCCTCGCGCACGAATCCGAGCAGCACCCCTCCCAGCAATTCCGAAGAGTCCTCGGCACTCAATTCGGCCCCGGTGTCGCTGTCGGCCATGAGTTCCAGCGTGTAGAAGTAACCCGCGCCCCGAACCTCCCGCACCGTGCGGTGACCGTCGACCAGCTTCCGGAGGCCGGCGAGGAAGTACCCCTCATTGTCTCTCACACGACCGGGTATGTCTTCTTTCTTCATGGCGGTGATGGTGGCCACCGACACCGCAGCCGCCACCGGATGACCTCCGAAGGTCGAACCATGGAGATACGACGCCATCTCCGAATCCCAGATCTGCTCGACCAGGGGTCGGCGGATCACCAACCCGCCGAGGGGCTGATAGGCGCTGGTGGCGCCCTTGGCGAAGGTGATGAGGTCGGGCACCACCCCGTATCGCTCGCTCGCGAAGAAATGGCCGATACGCCCGAAGGCATTGATGACCTCGTCGGCGCACAGGAGCACGCCGTACTTGTCGCAAACGCGCCTCAGTTCGGGCCAGTATCCGTCGGGAGGCACCAGCGACCCGCGACCGTTCTGGACCGGCTCGGCGATCACCATGGCGACGCTGTCGGGGCCCTCCGCGAGGATCATGTCCTCGACGGCCCTGACCGACGCCAGTTCGCCGGGGGTTTTGCCCGGCGACACGGCGTCGCCGAGGGTGTTGCGAACGTGGCGCACGCCGTCCCACAGCATCGGGGTGAACGGGTCGCGCAACTTCGGTATTCCTGTGACCGCCAACGCACCGAGTGTTGTGCCGTGATATGCCCACTCCCGCGAGATGACCTTGTATCGACCCGTGTCGCCTCGGCTGACGTGGTAGTTGCGGGCGAACTTGAGTGCTGACTCCACCGCCTCTGAACCTGAGCTGACAAGGAACACCTCGCTGAGGTCGCCGGGGGCCAATTCGGCGATCATCGCCGAGACGGTGGATGCGGGTTCGTTGGCGTATCCCCAGGACGGGTAGTAGGCCAACTTCTGCATCTGCGCGGCGGCTGCGGCCACCAGATCGGATCGGCCATGGCCCAGGTTGGTGCAAAATAGGCCCGACAGGCCGTCGAGGTAGCGGTTGCCGTCGGTGTCGTGGATGTAGCACCCGTCGCCGTGATCCATGACGATGAGATCGTCGCTTTGCCACGCCGCGCCCTTGGTGAAGTGGGGCACCAGGTGAGCCTGGGCCCTGGCCCTGTGTTCGTTCATGGGCGCAAGCTAGCACCGACGTGTTAGAGGGTCTAGCAGGATTGCTATCTCGACTAACCCGCGGGTCAGACGGACATGTCGACCACCAACTTGCCGTATACCTTGCGATCGGCCATGTCCTGCAGCGCCTGTGCCGCTTGGTCGAAGGCCACCGGCGGGTACAACGCCGGCTTGACCTTGCCCTGCCCGGCCAGGTCGAAGATCGCCTTCATCTGATTCTGCAAACCCGTCGGGTCGCGCATCAGCGACGCACCCCAATGGACGCCCACGATCGAATAGTTCTTCAACAACGCGTGGTTGGTGGGCGCTTGCGCGATTCCCCCGACAAATCCGATGATCAAGAGCCTGCCGTTCCACGCCATGCAGCGCCTCACCTTGTGGAATGCATCCCCGCCGACCGCGTCGAACGCCACATCGACTCCCCCGCCCGACATGTCGCGCACCTCGTCGACCCAATCCGGATGGGCGAGATGGTCGACCACATGGTCGACACCGAGCGAGCGCACGAGATCGGCCTTTTCGCCACCGCCCACCACCGCAATGGGGATGGCCCCGGCGGCCAGCGCCAGTTGGATGCAGGCCGTACCCGTGCCCCCGGCCGCGCCGGTTATCAGGATGGTCTCACCGGGCTGGATTCGGGCACGGTTGTGGAGCGCGAACCATGTGGTGCAGTAGTTGACGGGTATGGCGGCGGCCTCCGCGGCGGTCAATGCCTCGGTGGGGTACGCAAACAGCGAGCCGGCGGGCACAACGTTGTATTCCCTGAGCCCGCCTCCGAGCATCGTGACAGCGGTACCGATCTCAACACCGTCGACTCCCTCCCCCAGCGCCGTAACAACGCCGGCTGTCTCCCCGCCGGGGGTGTTGGGGAAACGGGTGGGCACCTGGTACTCGCCTCGGCAGGTGAGCACGTCGGGGAACGTGAGGCCCACTGCGGTGGTCTCGACAAGGATCTCGCCGGGGCCGGGCTCGGGGCTGTCAACCTCTTCGAGGGCGAGAACGTCGATGGGGTTGCCTAGTTCGTGTGACTGCCAGATGCGCATGGGGCGAAGTTAACGCCCGGCGTGGCCGGTGTCAGGCCCGCAGCGACACGCCCTGCTGCTTGGCGACCATGTCGATGCACGCCTGTCTGGCGGAGGCCACCTCGGCGTCGGTCAGCGTGTGGTCGGTCGCCTGGAACCTGAGCCGGAAGGTAAGGCTTCGGACGCCGTCGGGCATTCCCTCGCCCCGGTAGACGTCGAAGAGACGCACGTCGACGAGGAGCTTGCCGCCTCCCCGACGAATGGATCCCTCGACCTTCGCCGCGGGCACGGTCTCGGGCACCTCGAAGGCCAGGTCGACGTCGCTGGACGGATACTTGCTGACCGGCCGGTACTTGCGGTTGCCGTGGGGACCTTCGAGCAGCGCGCCCAGATCAAGCTCGATCCATCCGACTCGGCTCGAGACACCGAACGCTTCGGCAACATCGGGAGCGACCTCACCCACGACACCGCGCACCCGTCCGGCAACCACGACCTCGGCCGAGCGGGTCGGGTGAAGCCCGGGGGGTGTGGCCGAGCGAAGCTGAAGATTGGGTAGGGCCAGAACCTCCGACAGGAGTTCAAGCACCGCAACCGCCGCGGTGGCATCGCTGCCGGCCAGGGCCACGGCCAGGTGTTCACGCTCATCGGGCAGGAGTTGGCCATCGGCCGGGGTGAGAAACACGTGGTCGATCTCGAAGAACCGGACGTCGGGGTTTCGATGGGACTCGTTGTAGGCGATGGCCTTCAGCTGACCCGGAAGCAACGACGTGCGCAGCACCGATTCGTCGGCCACGAGCGGGTTGGTGAGGGTGACTCCGTCTTCGGGCAGCCCGGCCCGACTCAGGTCGCCGGGGGCCAAGAACGGCATCGGTTGCGTTTCGTCGCATCCGGCACCCACCAGAGTCTCGCGGACCAGACGCCGGTCCAGCTGATAACCGGTAAGCGAACCGGTTTGGACACCGCGCGGCACGGTGCGTTCGATCCTGGCGTAGCCGTGCATCCGGGCCACTTCTTCGGCCACGTCGGTCTCGGTGGTGGTGTCCCATCGCCATGTGGGAATGGTGACGTCGAGGTCGGTGTCGACCATTTCGGCACCGAAACCGATCGATGTCAGATGGTCGGCCATCTCGGAAGCCGTGAGGTCGGTGCCCAACAGACCGTTGACCTTCCGGGTACGTACGCGAACGGGAGTGCGGTCGGGAAGCTCACCGGCGATGTCGAGCTGCCCCGACACCACGCCTTCGGCGGAGATGACACCGTTGGCCACGGCGAGCTGCACGAAGCGATCGCAGGCCCGGTCGATGTTTTCACCCCAATCGGCGCCGCGGCGGAAGCGGCCCGAAGCTTCACTGGGAAGGTTGAGACGCTTGACGGTGCGTGAGATCGAGGGCGGGTCCCACCAAGCCATCTCGAGCAGAACATCAGTGGTGGAGTCGGAGATCTCGGTGGACGCACCGCCCATCACTCCGGCGATGCCGATGGCAATGTCGTTGCCGTTGGCGATCACACCGTCGGACGCGATCAGCGAACGCTCCACTTCGTCGAGGGTGACGATCTTTTCGCCTTCGTGGGCCCGCCTGATCCGCAGATGACCGTCGGGCACCTTGCCGAGGTCGTAGGTGTGGTTGGGCTGACCCAGCTCGAGCATCACATAGTTGGAGATGTCGACCACCGAGTTGATGGGACGCATGCCGAGAGCGGTCAGCCGGTTGGCCATCCATGCCGGAGACGAGCCGATGTTGATGCCCTCGAGCACCCGACCCACGAAGCGTCCGCAGAGAACCGGGTCGAGAATCTCGATCCTGGTGAGATCGTGGACCGAACGGCTGGTGTCGGACTCCGGAACGCTGAACTCCGGGAAGGCGAACGGCACACCCAGCCCGGCGGCGAGATCGCGAGCCACACCGGCCACCGACATCGCATCTGGACGGTTGGCATTGACCTCGAGATCCCACAGGACATCCGACTCGATCCCGAGCGCCTCGGTTATCGGTGCACCGAGCTGGTCGGCGGAGGCCCGCCCGTTGAGGATCATGATGCCATCGCTGTCGGAACCCAGCCCGATTTCCGAAGCCGCGCAACACATTCCGTTGGACATGACGCCCCGCATCTTGCGCTGGCCGATCTCCATCCCGTTGGGCATCACGGTGCCGATGGTGGCAAACGGGATCAGATCACCGACGCTCATGTTGAAGGCGCCACAGCAAACCTGGGTGGCCTCGCCATCCCCGGCGTCGACCTGCACCACCTGGATCTTGTCGGCATCGGGATGGGGGCTGAGGTCGAGAACCCGGGCCAACACGATGCCGTCGAGCCCGCCGCCGGTGATGGTCATCTCCTCGACCGCCAGGCCGAGTGCGCTGAGGGTCTCGCCGATGTCGACGGGGTCGCCATCGATGTCGGGAGCGAACTCGCGGAGCCAGGAAAGAAGGACCTTCATCAGAATTGCCTCAGGAAGCGAACGTCGTTGTTGACCAACTCGCGGATGTCGTCGAGTTGGTAGCGCATCACCGCGAGTCGGTCGATGCCGAAGCCGAAAGCGAATCCCTGCCACTCGTCGGGGTCGATTCCGCAGTTGCGCAACACATTGGGGTGGACCATCCCGCAGCCACCCAGCTCGAGCCACGAGCCGTCGGGTCGGGAGATGTCGAACTCGGCCGAGGGTTCGGTGAACGGGAAGTAGGACGGCCGCAGGCGGCTCTTCACGTCGCCGCCGAAGAAGGCGTGGACGAAACTGTCGATGGTGCCGGCGAGGTCACCCATGGTGATGCCGCGATCGATCACCAGACCCTCGATCTGGTTGAAGGCCGGCAGATGGGTGGCATCGGCGGTGTCGGTTCTGAAGGTTCGGCCGGGAGCCACTATGTAGATCGGCGGTTCCTGGTTTTCCATGGTGCGGATCTGGACCGGCGAGGTGTGGGAGCGCAACATCACCTCTTCCGGCTCACCCAGATCGACGAAGATGGTGTCGAAGCTGCCTCGGGCCGGATGCCACTCGGGAATGTTGAGGGCCTCAAAGTTGTACCAGGCCGACTCGACCTCGGGGCCTTCGGCGATGTGGAAGCCCATGCCGACGAACACGTCTTCGAGGCGGTCGCGGGCCTGGGTGACAAGGTGGTAGTGACCACGCTCGATCCGGTGAAGCTGCTCGGTGAGGTCGAGGCGTTCGGCTTCGTAGCGTTTGGCGAGAGCCTCCGCGTCGAGACGGGACCGGGCTTCGGCCACGGCCTCCTCGATCCTGCGACGGCTGTCGTTGATGGCTCGGCCGGCAACCTTGCGCTCTTCGGGGTCGAGCCCACCGAGCTGCTTCTTGAGGCTGGAGACAAGCGACTTCTTGCCCAGAAACTCTGAGTCGAGGGCTTTGAGTTGGTCGAGGTCGGTGACCGCGGTCAGGCGTGTCTCGGCCTCGGCCACGGCGTTTTGCAGTTGCTCGATCATCGGTCGATCATCGTACGGCCTCAGACCCGTCGGCATGGTGACGATTCCCGCGCAATGGCCGGGATTGCCGGTCACCATCTGCGACAATCGTCACGTGAGTGAGTTCGAAGTCTCCGACAATCCCGACCGACACCGCTATGAGCTGCGTATCGACGATCGCATCGTGTCGATCGCCGACTACGACATCACCAGCGACGGCGTCGTGGTCGTGCCCCATGTCGAGACCGATCCGGAGTTGCGGGGCCAGGGCATGGCCGACCGTCTGATGCGCGGGATGCTTGATGATCTACGGGCCCACGACCGTCGCATCGCGCCCCTCTGCGGCTTCGCCGCCGCCTACATCCGCAACCATCCCGCTGATTCCGACCTTCTGGCCTGAGTTGCCCGCCATAAACTGATCCTGATCAGATATGATCAGGATCAGTTTATGTCTGAGCCTCGAGTTCCCCGGTCGCGAGTTGCAGAGCATCCCGAACATCTCGGCCTGCGCGAGCGCAAGAAGCTTGAGAAGCTGGAGAGGATCACCGAGGCCGCTGCCGATCTCTTCCGCCAGCAGGGTTTCGAGGCGACGACCGGACGACAGATCTGCGAGCGAGCCGGGATCGGGACCGGAACCCTCTTCCTCTACGTGAATGACAAGAGAGATCTCCTGGCGCTGATGTTCCGCCCACAAGCCCGAGCCGTCTTCGATCGACTAGCCCGCGGACTGAACGAAGGAGAGTCGCTCGAGGAGGGGTTGTTCAGAATCTTCAGTGCATTCCTCAGCCTGTACGCGCGCGACACGGCCCTGGCTCGCCTGTTCACCCAGGACCTACTGTTCCGAGGTCACGACAACCCTGAGCTGAAAGCCCTTCACGACGAACTGCGGGACCGTGTCACCGAATCCGTCCGCGATGCCCAGAACCGTCGGGAATTGCGGACTGACATCTCGGCAGACCAGCTCGCACTTTCCTTCTTGGCCCACTACGTGTTCTGGCTCCAACTGTGGCTGGGAACCGACCAGATCAGCCGGCGCGAGGCGAGTCGCGGATTGAGATCAGCGCTCCGGACCCAGATCGACGGCGCCGCGAACAACGAGAAGGGCAACCCATGAAGCTCGAACGCGTCCTGATTGTCGGCGGTGGAATCGCCGGCCTCGCCATGGCCGGAGGGCTCACCAGGGCGGGGGTAGACTGCGTGGTCGTCGAGAAGGCCGAGTCATGGCGCCCGGTCGGCGCGGGAATCGTGCTCAACGTCAACGCGATGGCAGCGCTGCGCATGCTCGGTGTCGCCGAAGCCGTCGAGGGACGGGGCTTCCGGCTGAGCGGTGGGATCATCGCGGATCAGTCGGGCCGCAATCTGGCTCGAAGCGACTTTGGCGCCCTCGAGGCAGAGTTCGGCCCCACCATTGCGCTGCATCGTGCAGAACTCCATGCCACGCTTCTGGAGGGGGCCAGTGAGGCTGAGATCAACTTGGGAATGAGCGTGGAGCGGATGGTCCAGCATCCCGATGGAGTCGACGCGACTCTCACCGACGGCCGCAAGGACCACTTCGATCTCGTGGTTGGTGCCGACGGAATCCATTCCCGCCTACGAGAGCTCACCTTCGGCCATGTCCCAACGGAGTACTCCGGATACACCTGCTGGCGCTTCGTGGCCCATGCCCGGCTGCGACAATCGACGATGTGCGAGATGTGGGGGCGGGGCAAGCGCCTCGGCATCGTTCCAATTGGCGAGGACACGTTCTATGTGTTCGCCGTCGCCAACGCCCCAATCGGTACGCGCGATAACGAGCCCGATCGGATCAGACGATTCCGCGCGCGGTTCTCCGATTTCGGCGGACCCGCCCCGATTCTGCTCGACACGCTCGAGGACCCCGAGTCCCTCATTCACACCGATCTGAGCGCGGTGCCGCTGGGCAACTGGTTCGAGG
>JAJRXJ010000125.1 GCA_024276355.1 Actinomycetes bacterium
ACCTCTGTTGAGCCGGAGGCCCGGAGCTTGTACCCTTGATGTCACCGCCGGCAGCCTCGTGCGCTGGACGGGAAAGGAGTCAGACATGGGCAATCTCAGTGCCCCTGCAATCGCCGCCCACAAGACCCGGGACGGCAACGACCCGTTGGTGATGGTCACCGCCTACGACGCACCGGGCGCCCGAATGGCCAGTGATGCCGGTGCCGACCTGATCCTGGTCGGCGACAGCCTGGCGATGGTCGTGCTCGGCTACGACGACACGCTCCAGGTGACCATCGACGACATGTGTCACCACACCGCCGCTGTGGCTCGAGCCGAGCCGGATTGTCACATCGTCGGTGACATGCCCTGGATGAGTTACCACGTCTCGCCGCAGGAGACGGTGGAGAACGCGGCCAAGTTGATGCGCGCCGGAGCGCACTCGGTGAAGCTCGAAGGTGGCCGCAAGCGACTCCCGATGGTCGAGAAGATCATCGACGCCGAGATTCCGGTCATGGGCCACATCGGGCTCACACCCCAGTCGATTCACACGATGGGTGGATTCAAGGTCCAGGCGAAGCAGGCCGAACACGCCCGCAAGCTGGTTCAGGCGGCGAAGTCACTGGCCCATGCCGGGTGCTACGCGATCGTGCTCGAAGGAGTGCCGGTGAGGGTCGCGGCGATGGTGACCGACGCGATCGACATCCCCACGATCGGTATCGGAGCCGGCCCCCACACCGATGGCCAGGTCCTCGTCTACCACGACCTTCTCGGCATCGAGGACCGTTTCGTTCCCAAGTTCGTGCGGCGCTATGCCGACATCAAGGGGGCCTCGGTGGAGGCGATCAAGGCATATGCCGCCGACGTGCGGTCCGGTGCCTTCCCGAACCAGGACGAGAGCTACCACATGGCCGACGAAGAGGCCGAGGAACTCCACCTCTACGGCGCCGGCTGAATCGACCGGACATTCGTCCTCACGGAATGGGGGTGACCCGGGAACGACCGGATCCCGCCGGCACGGTCGCGTCGGGCGGGGTCAGGCGCAGTCGAGACCGATGTCGGCCTGGACGCCCGTGTGGTCGGAAGGCCAGTAGAGCCCGGCGATCGGCTCGGGGAGCGGTGCATCGGCCCACAGACCCGTGGTCGTGCCGTCGCCGTCCCCATCGTCGACGTCGACGACCAGCGCACAGCCCTCCGGTGGTCGGGCCAGGATGAAGTCGATGCGGGAATCGGGTGTCTGTTCGGCGATGTCGAGACCATCAAGGTCGGTGTCGCCTCCGATGCCCGAGGTGCAGTTGGCCCCGCTGTCCGGTGAGCACTCGTCGTTTCCGGCCGCGAGATGCGTGTCGATGAACCCGGCATCGAGAAGCGTGCGGATGCGGGGATCGTCGATCTCCCGGTTGAGATCCCCGATGACCAACTGGAGAGAACCAGGGACCGATCGCTCGGCGAGGATGTCGAGGGTCTCGAAGGGGTGACAGTCGCCGAGGGTGGAGCCGGCCGGGCACGAGGGGCGGCACGTGGTGGCGAGAGAGTCGGGGCTGCACGGGGGATCGAACGACGAACTCGCGTAGTGGGTGGCGAACACGTCGACCGTCAGGCCCTCGCCGGCATCGAGT
>JAJRXJ010000126.1 GCA_024276355.1 Actinomycetes bacterium
AGTCCATCACGATGTAGGCCCCGCCGTATGACTTGCGGGTGGTGAGGTTGACCCTCGGAACGGTGGCCCGGGCGTAGGCGAACGCCATCTGGGCTCCGTATCGGATCATCCCCCGCCACTCGAGATCCTTGCCCGGGTAGAAGCCGGAGGTGTCGACGATGGTGACCAGCGGCAGATTGAACGAGTCGCACAGAGACACGAATGCCGCGCCCTTGCGTGATGCCTCGATGTCGAGAGTCCCGGCCACCGTCTGGGGCTGATTGGCCACCACTCCGACGGCGCGGCCACCTATATGGGCAAAACCGGTGACGAGATTGGCAGCCCACTCGGCATGGGGTTCGAGAAACCCGCCGTCGTCGACGATCGACTCTATGACATCTCGTACGTCGTAGGAACCGTTGGCCGACTCGGGGAGGATCTCGTAGGCCTCGGGGGTGAGACGGTCGACAGGGTCGGTGCAGGCAACCGGCGGCGGGACGGTGTCGGCGTGATCAGGGAGAAAGGCCAGTATCTCTCCGACTATCTGGTCGGCCTCACTGTCGTCGGCCGCGAAGAACGAGGCCACTCCGGAGGATGAGAGGTGGACCGAGGTGCCGCCCAGCTCGGAATTGTCGATGGGAACTCCGGTGAACTGCGTGACCATCATCGGCCCCGACACGAACGCGTATGAGTCGGCGGTCATTATCACCATGTCGGCCAAGCCGAGCATCAGGGCCGGGCCCGAGACGGTGGCGCCCGAGAGCACGGCGATGATCGGCACGACTCCGGAGCACTTGGTGAGATGGCGGGCGGCGTTGCCCCAGCCGGCCAGGGCGGCAACTCCCTCGGAGATGTCGGCTCCGCGCGAGGCCAGTCGCAAAACGATGGGAAGGCGCTGCTCGTACGCGAGTGCGGCTCCGCACGCGATGGTCTGGCCGTCGTCGGGAGACAACGAGCCGGCCCCGGCCCGGGTATCGGCCCTGGCATCGATCTCGACGATCCGGCGGCCTTCGAACATGGCGATCCGGGCGCTTACGAATCCACCGGCCAATGCTCTGATGGGCAGCGAATCGATGGAGTTCTCAGTTGGCATGGTGGTGTGACTCCACAATTCGGAGGGGTGTTACCCGGCAGCCGCCGAATAGACGGACAGGTCGGGTTGAATGTCTACCGAATCATCGCTGGCATGGGAGATCACGTCTCTGATCACTTCGATGACTGCCTGGGTCGGTGCCGATGGAATCGTGCGTCGCGGGTACGCCAAACCCACTACCCGGCTGGACAGGCCATCGACAGCGACCCGTCTCCAGTCACCGCTCAACCATTGAGGGGTTGCGCCCGAGGGCACTATCGCCGGGCCGAACCCCTGGAATGCCAGAGAGGTGAGGAGCCGAAGACCGTCGATCTCGGCGAGAACCTTCAACTCGACGCCCTCAGCGGCGGCGTCGGCCTCGATCGAGTCGCGAAACGCGGTTCCCAGAGGCGGCATGAGCACCTTGTGGTTGGCGAGCTCGGACAGAGTGACCCTTTCGAATGCGGCCAGCGGGTGGCCAAGGGGAGCCACCAGGATGTGGTCCTCGGCGAACAGGACGTGGGTCTCTATGTCGGGATCCTCGACCGGAAGATTCACGACAGCCAGGTCGATCTGATCGCTCACCGTCATGGGAATCAGCGATGTGGTGGTGGCCTCGATGACCTTGGTGTTGACCATTGGGTGAGCCTTGGCCATGGCCACGAGAAGCGGTGGTACGAGCCAGCGGGCGGTGGTGCCGATCACGCCGAGTCTGACCGAACCGGTGACTTCGTCGCGGACGGAGTTGAGATCATCTTCGATGGCACGCAACTCGGCAAAAATGCGTCGCGCCCTGGTGGCCACGATCTCCCCTTCGAATGTGAGGACGCCCCGGCTGCGCTCGATCAGCTTGGAGCCGAGTTCACGCTCGAGTCGGGCGACGTGGGTCGAAACGTTGGATTGCACCGTGTGGAGAGACCTGGCAGCTGCGGAGAATGACTGATGATCGGCCACCGCGAGCAGAGATTGTAGTTGTCGAAAATCCATCGCTGTGAATGATGCCACATATCCCGGGAAGCTGTTGGAAAGATGCGCCGTGATTGGTCATAATCCAGGACAGAAGGGTGCCGGCCCCTCCCCCAATCGGTCGGCGCCCCAGGTCCGGGCCCGTTCCCTCCAACGATCGGCCCGTCGACTCGAATGAAGGGGCTTGCGGACACTTCCTCGTGTCGTGTCCGCAAGCCCCTTCTTATCGTTCGGAATCAGTTGAAACCGGTTCGGCAGGCTACGCTCCGGACGAGCGACGCCGGTCACCGCGAGCCGACGGAGGAGAGACATGGCCGACCCAACCGATCCGACTTCAGAAGTCGCGGTCGTGCTCGGCGTGTCCGTCGATCCCAACCTCGTAAGTGCGGCCGTTCTTGAATCCGATGGAGAGGTTCGTCCGCTCGTGCTCGGAGACGAACAAGCCTCCACGGCCGCTGCGGTGAGCCAAAGCCCCGATGGGGCGGTGATCGTTGGCGACGCGGCGCTGCGCGCCAGCGGGCCGATAGCCACCGATCCGATGGAGCGAGCCCGGGTGGGCAGAACCGGGGCGCTCACCGCAGTCCTGGCCCACGTGATCGGAAGGGCCGCGGCGGCCATCGGTTCCACGCCGCGGCGAATGGCGCTGGTCGTCCCCGACGCATGGACCCGCGAAGAGCGCGATCGCCTCATCGAGATCGGCGCCAATGCCGGAATCTCCGACACGATCCTGGTACCTCTCGCCGCGGCCACGGCCAAACGATCCGACCCCGACGATCCGGTGTCCCTGGCCGCGGCCGCCGCGTTGATCGCCCGGGCGTCCGACGTGCCCCCTCCGATCATCACGCGTGAAGACCTCGGGGGCGGGCCTCCGGTCGAGTCCACGA
This sequence comes from Actinomycetes bacterium, assembly GCA_024276355.1. Taxonomy (GTDB): domain Bacteria; phylum Actinomycetota; class Acidimicrobiia; order Acidimicrobiales; family Aldehydirespiratoraceae; genus SZUA-87. Next base: position 2,902 of record JAJRXJ010000126.1, read on the forward strand.
AGCCGCCCAGCCGGGCGGTCGAGCCTCCCACCGGCCCGCGTTCGGTATTCGAATCGGTCCACGAACCCGCTCAGCCCGCGAAGCCCACCTCGCGTCCGGCGGCCGCCTCCGGGATCACGTCGGGGCCTGCCGGCGATCCCACACGGGCCCTGCCCATCGTGGACCCGTCGGCGGGGCCACCCATCTACCAGCCGGTACCCGAGCGTCGGGCTCCCGTTGGGCTGATCGTTGCCGTGGTTGTGCTCGTCCTGGCCGCCGCCGCCGTGGGTGCTTTCGCTCTCGCCGGTAGTGATTCGGCCACGGGGGCCCCGGCCACAACCACAACCGTGGTGGCCACCACAACCGTGGCTCCGCCAACCACTGCAGCCACCACCACATCATCAACCACCAGCTCCACAACCTCTTCCACCTCGACCACCACATCCACCACGACCAGTTCGACCACCACCACATCGACCACCACCACATCGACCACCACGCTTCCCCAGCCCGTTGGCGAACCCGGTCCGGTAACCCTGGTGGAGACCGGTCTTCAACTCGACACTGGTGCGGTACTCACCTTCGAACAAGACGACACAACCGTGATCGCCGCGTTGGAAGGAGCGTTGGGTCCGGCAGATCTCGACTCTGGGTGGTACACCACCAGCTTCTGCATCGGCGCTCGCACCAAGATCCTCAACTGGGGAGACCTGGAGGTGGTGTTCACCGAGGACATCCTCGACTCCGGGCTCGGGAAGTTCACCCAGTGGTATGTCGACGGGATCAACAACCCCGCCGGACTGGTGACCGTCGACGGGCTGGGGTTCGGGGCAACCGTGGGTTTCCTGAACGTGCGCTACGGGTCGGCGGTCACGCTGGTGGAGGCCATACCCGACGACCCGTCCGGCCTGTTCGCGATCACCAACCCGGCGAGCGGCGGCGTGCTCCTCGGCATCACCACCACCCGTGATCCCGATGGTGTGGTCACCGCTCTCTGGGCCGGCGACAGCTGCACCCGTATCTACACCTGAGTGTTGCTCAGCCGGCGGTCTGGGCCCGGATGATGTTGAGCGCTGATCCGGCCTTGAACCACTCGATTTGGTCTTCGCTGAAGGTGTGGTTGGCCCGGAAGCTCCATGTCTCGCCCGACGGCTTGGTGACCTCGACGGTCAGTTGGGTGCCGGGGGCCAGATCGGCGAGGCCTCTCACCGAGATGCGGTCGTCCTCGCCGATGCGGTCGTAGTCGGCGGGGTCGTCGAAGGTGAGCGGCAACATGCCCTGCTTCTTGAGGTTGGTCTCGTGGATGCGGGCGAAGCTGCGGGCAATGGCCACCAGACCGAGGCGGAATCGGGGCTCCATGGCGGCGTGTTCGCGGCTCGACCCTTCGCCCATGTTCTCGTCGCCGATCACCACCCATGGCTGTCCAGCCTCATGGTAGGCCTTGGCCAGATTGGGGAACGTGTCGATCGACCCGTCGAGTTGGCTCTTTCCGTAGCCGACCTCGTAGCCGGGGAAGGCGTTCACCGCTCCCAGGTAGAGGTTTCCGCTGATGTTCTCCAGGTGGCCGCGGTACTTCAGCCATGGACCCGCCATGGAGATGTGGTCGGTGGTGAACTTGCCCCGGGCCTTCACGAGGATGGGGAGGTTCTCGTAGTCGTTGCCGTCCCAGGCGGGGAACGGGGTGAGTAGCTGCAGGCGGTCGGATGTGGGTGACACCACCACTTCGGCCGAGGACCGGTCGGCGGGGGGAGCGATGAACCCGCTCTCGCCGGGGGTGAAGCCGGCCGGTGGCAGCTCAATGCCCACCGGCACCGAGAGGCTGACCTCTTCGCCGGCATCGTTGGTGAGGGTGCCGTTGATCGGGTCGAAATCGACCGAACCTGCGAGAGCCAGAGCCATGACTGTCTCGGGTGAGGTGACGAACGCGAGGGTGGCCGGGTCGCCGTCATTGCGCTTCGGGAAGTTTCGGTTGTACGAGGTGACGATGATGTTGGGCACGCCGGCCTCGTGGCCGGCCTCCTCGGACCGGTCCCACTGGCCGATGCACGGGCCGCAGGCGTTGGCCAGCACGGTGGCCCCCAACGCTTCGAAGTCAGCGAGCAGTCCGTCGCGCTCGATGGTGGCGCGCACCTGCTCGGAGCCGGGGGTGATCATGAGCTTCGACTTGGCCTTCAGGCCCTTGGCGGCGGCTTCGCGAGCGATCGACGCGGCCCGGGTGATGTCCTCGTAGCTCGAGTTGGTGCAGCTGCCGATGAGGGCGGCGCTGATGGCCGTCGGCCAGCCCTCAGCCTTGGCCTCGGCACCGAGATCCTTCACCTCGCGGGCCCGATCGGGGGTGTGGGGGCCGTTGATGTGGGGGGTGAGGGTGTCGAGATCGATCTCGATCACCTGGTCGTAGTAGGTGGCCGGATCGGCCAGCACTTCGTCGTCGGCACGAAGATGATGAGCCACCGCGTTGGCGGCGTCGGCAATTTCCTCACGGCCGGTGGACTTGAGGTAGCGGGCCATGGCGTCGTCGTAGGCGAACAGCGACGTGGTGGCGCCGATTTCGGCACCCATGTTGCAGATGGTGGCCTTGCCGGTGCAGCTGAGGCTGTTGGCTCCCTCCCCGATGTATTCGACGATGGCGCCGGTGCCGCCCTTCACCGTGAGGATGTCGGCCACCTTCAAGATGATGTCCTTGGGGGCGGTCCAGCCGTTGAGCGAGCCGGTGAGCTTCACCGCTATCAGCTTCGGCCAGCGGACGTTCCACGGGAAGCCGGTCATGATGTCGACAGCATCGGCACCGCCGACACCGACCGCGATCATGCCGAGACCTCCGGCGTTGGGGGTGTGAGAGTCGGTGCCGAGCATCATTCCGCCCGGGAAGGCGTACTGCTCGAGGACCACCTGGTGGATGATGCCGCTGCCGGGCTTCCAGAAACCGGCGCCGAACTTGGCGCAGGCGCTCTCGAGGAAGTCGTAGACCTCCTCGTTGGTGTCGACCGCC
>JAJRXJ010000127.1 GCA_024276355.1 Actinomycetes bacterium
CGAGGCCGCCCGGCGGACGATCGGTCCGACCGGCCGAGCGACTGCCGACTCGATTCCGGCTTGGCCCGGGCAACACTCACCACTCCCCTACCCGGGGTCCTGACCGACCTGGGGAACTGATTCGGGTCGGTCGGTCTCGTCGCGGATCGACCCGACGAGCGACTCCAGGACATCCTCCAGGGTGACCATGCCGAGCAACTCGCCCTCTCCATCCCTCACCAATGCCATGTGGCGTCTGGTGCGGCGCATCGAACGCATCAAATCACGTATGGATCGCTCGGGCGGCACGATCAGCATGCGACGGATGATCTCCAACGGGGGCGGTTCGGGCCGGGCGTCGGCCGGCAACCGAAGCAGATCCTTCGAATGCACGAACCCCACGATGTCGTCGGGACCGGTGCCCTCGACCGGCAGTCGGCTGTGGCCCGAACGGGCCACCAACGCCTCGATCTCGCCCACCGGTGTGGACCTCTCGATGCTCACCATCTTCGATCTGGGCACCATCACCGAACCGGCGGTCCGGGCACGAAAGTCGAGGGCTCCGGCCAGCAGATCGTGTTCCGCAACCTCGATCACGCCTTCCTCGTGGGCGCCGGCGATCAACGTGTGGAACTCGTTGACCGTGAGTGCGGTGTTGAGTTCGTCGACCGGCTCCCGGCCGAGAAGACGCAGCGTGGCGTTGGACATCGCGTTGAGCAGCCATATCACCGGACGCAGCGTCGACACGTAGACCCGGTGGACGGGTGCCAGCACCCGCGCGGCCCGCTCGGGGCCTGCCAGCGCGATGTTCTTCGGCACCATCTCTCCGAGCACCATGTGGAGGGTGACCACGATGGCCAGCGCCAGCACGAAGCTGATCGTGTGCAACAAGCCGGAGGGGATCTCACCGAACAGCTCGATCACCGATTCGATCACGCTCGACACCGCCGGCTCGGCCACGAAACCCAGCCCGAGCGACGCCATGGTGATCCCCAACTGGGCCCCCGCCAGCTGGGGTTGAAGATCCCTGACGGCCTCCAGCGCGATGGTGGCACCATCATCGGAGTTGTCGGCCATCGGCTCGAGGCGTGAGGTACGGCTGCCTATGAGCGAGAACTCCACCGACACGAAAAACGCATTGACGGCCACCAACAGCAGCGACAATGCCAGCATCCATGCGGTCATGGTGTTTCTTCCCGCGGTTCGACCATACGCACCGTGGCGATCCGCAGACGGTCCATGGCCACCACCTCGATCCGCCAGCCGTCGACCGTGCACATCTCGCCCGGTTCGGGGATGTGACCCAGCCGGTCGAGCACCAATCCGGCGAGTGTCTCGTAGTCGCCGTCGGGCATCTCGAACCCCACCGCGTCCTCGACTTCGTCGTGATGTAGAGATGCGGGAATGATGGTGGAGCCCTTGGCCTCCACCCGGGTGAGCCCCGCCGCCACATCGTCGTGCTCGTCGTCGATCTCACCGACGATCTCCTCGAGGATGTCCTCGAGGGTGATGATGCCGGCTGTGCCACCATGCTCGTCGATCACCACCGCGAGCTGGCCGCCGCGCTCCCTTAGGTCCACCAACAGGTCGTCGAGATCCTTGGTCTCCGGAACCGCCAACACCGGGGCCATCACCTCATCGACCGTGATCTCGTGACGCCGGTCGACCGGTACGGCGTGCACCGATTTTACGTGGACCACTCCGACGATCATGTCGAGATCACCGGCGGTGACCGGAAACCGTGAATGGCCGGTGGCCACTGCCAGCTCGGCCAGGTCGGCGATGGTCGCATCGCACTCGACCGACAGCACCTGCACACGCGGCACCATCGCGTCGTCAGCCGACTTCTCCGACAACCGTATCGAGCGGGTGAGCAGCTCGACCTCGTCGGGATCAAGAGTGCCCTCCTCGCCGGACGAACGGATGAGTTGCTCGAGCTCGTCACGGTCGGGGGTGGCCTCCAGCTCGTCGGTGACCTCGAACCCGATCCGCTGCGAAATCCTGCCCGCCAAGGCATGCAGGAAGCCGACCAGGGGCTTCGAAACCGTGCCGTAGATCGCTATGGGCCGCGACAGGGCCACGGCCGCGGCCAGGGGATTGCTGGTGGACAACGACTTCGGGACCAATTCGCCGATGACCATCTGAACAACTGTGGCGATCACAAAAGCGATCACGATCGACACTCCGACACTCGACCCGCCGAGAATGCCGTCGAGAGCGGGTTCGATCAGGCTCGCCACTGCGGGTTCGGCCATGAACCCCAACAACAGCGAGGTGATGGTGATCCCCAGCTGGGCACCGGAAAGATGAAACGAAAGGTTCTCAACGAGGCTCTGAACCCGCTGGGCCCCCCGGTCACCCGAGCCGGCGCGCTCGTCGACACGCGTCCGGTCGACAGCCACCAGAGCAAACTCGGCAGACACGAATCCGGCGTTCGCGGCCACCAGGGCCACGACCGCCAAGAGTTTGAGTGCGGTGTCTATCGATCCTCCTCGATCCGTCAGCCACACGAATGTAGCCCTAGCTTGTACGAATGCCCGAGGCAGACACGGACGACCCCGCAATCAACCCTTGGCAACAGAGTCGTTTCGCGCGACCCCGGGCGGCCATCGACCCCGATCGGACACTCGGTTGGATCAGGCGCGTCTGGCCGATCGTGAGATCACACCGTCGGGTGTTCCAATGGTCACTTCTGGCCGGGTTGATCGCCACCGCCGGTTCCGTGGCCGTTCCCATCACCATCGGTCGAGGTATCGACGCCATCGATTCGGGCAACCCGGTGGGTGGCTACGTGGCTGCTCTGTTCGCCTTCGCGACCATCAGATTCGCCCTTGGCTACGTGTTTCGCTTCGGGTTGTTCCGCGCCGCCCACAACATCGAGAGCGATCTGCGCAACCTCATATTCGAGCGACTCACCGAGCTCTCGTTCTCCTACTGGGACCGCACCCAGAGCGGACAGGTGATCTCGCGGGCCAACACCGATGTCCGATCGATCCAACTACTGTTCGCGTTCGGGCCGATGATCGCCATGCAGTTCGTGTTGCTCACCTGGGCAGTCACCGCGATGGTCATCATCGATCTGCCCCTCACGCTGGTGTCGGTGATCCCACTTCCTTTCGTCTACGTGGTCGGCCGCCGCCTCCGCAACCAACTGTTTCCGCTCTCGTGGGTGGTGCAGGCCCGACAGGCCGACGTGGCCACCATTGTCGATGAGAACATCCAGGGCGCCAGGGTGGTGAAGGCCTTCAACCAAGAATCCAATCAGGTGCAACATCTCGCCGGCGCGGCCCGACGGCTTCGCTGGGCCGGCACGGCACTGGCCGATGCCCGGGCTCGCAATGCACCGATCATGGAAGCTCTCCCGCGGCTGGGCCTGGCGCTCGTGCTGTTGTTCGGCGGCATCCGTGCCATAGACGGCAGCATCCAGATCGGGGAGCTGGTCACGTTCTCAACCTTCGTGCTCATGCTGGCCACCCCGTTCCGCCTGGTCGGTTTCATCCTCATCCAGTGGCAACGCGCCGGCGCCGCCGCTGTCCGGGTGTTCGAGATCCTCGATGAGCGGCCCGAGATCGTCGATCCGCCCGACCCGCTGATGATCACGGAGCCCGAGGGCCGAATCACCTTCGAAGACGTCAGGTTCGCCTATCCGACCGGCGACGGCACTCCCGTGCTCGATGGGCTCTCCCTCGAGATCCGGCCCGGCGAGACGGTGGCCATTGTCGGGCGCACGGGCAGTGGCAAGTCGACCATCGCCAGGCTGCTCACGAGGTTCTACGACATCGACTCCGGACGGGTGTGTCTCGACGGCATCGATGTGAGCGCCATCGCGTTGTCCGACCTGCGGCGGGAAGTGACCATCGCCGCCGACGACCCGTTCTTGTTCGCCACAACGATTCACGACAATGTCGAGTTCGCCCGCCCGGGATCGCCCGAACTCGCTGTCGACTCGGCACTGGCCGACGCCGCCGCCCGGGACTTCGTGGCCGACCTGCCCCACGGTTCACGCACCGAGATCGGCGAACGGGGTCTCACTCTTTCAGGCGGTCAACGACAGCGGCTGGCACTGGCCCGCACGCTGTTGGCCGATCCGGCCGTCCTGATCCTCGACGACGCCACCAGTGCCGTCGACGTGGCCGTCGAGCAGCGGATCCACGACGCCCTCACCGCCCGAAGGTCGAACCGCACCACCATTCTCATCGCCCATCGGCTCTCCACCATTGCTCTCGCCGATCGGGTGATCCTCATCGAGGGCGGGCGGGTGGCCGCCACCGGCACCCACGCAGAGCTGCTGGCCGGCGAGCCCCGCTACGCCGCGATCCTTTCCGATGCCGACAACGGTGGCAACGGTTCCGGGGAGGCACTCTGATGTTCGCGGTCGGGGGAGGAGGCGGATTCGGAGGCGGACCCACCACCGTGCAGTCGAGCGCCGCCGCCGGTCTGCCACATGCCGAGGTGCCCGGCGACCTCCGCAAGAAGGTCGAGAAGGCGCTTGCCAACGAACCCGAACATGTGGTCGACCCGGTTCCGTGGACCCACAGCGACTATGACCGACGCCCGTTCACGCTCAAACGATTCCTGTGGCCCCATCGTGGCCGACTTGCCGTCGCGGCGATGCTCGTCACGATCGAGACCATTGCGTTGCAGAGCGGCCCGGTCCTCACCCAGATCGGTATCGACCGCGGCGTGCGGGCCGGCAACAAGGGAGTGTTGCTCACCGCGGCGATCGCCTACGTGGCGGCGGTGGCGATATCGGCTCTTCTGGGGGCCGTTCGCGTGGCTTTCACCGGGCGGCTGGGCGAACGCCTCAACGAGACCCTGCGGATCCGGGTGTTCAGCCACATGCAGCGCCAAGGGGTCGACTACTACACGAACGAGAAGGCCGGCGTACTTCTCACCCGTATGACCTCCGACATCGAGGCCCTCTCGGTGCTGTTCCAGGACGGCATCGTCAACCTGCTGGTGCAGGGCCTCACCCTGGTGGTGATCACCTCGGTGATGTTCACCTACGACCCGCTGCTGGCCGTGATCACGCTGGGGGTGGCCGTACCGCCCACGGTGGCGGTGTCGTTGTGGTTCCGGGGGGCGTCGTCACGGGCCTACAACCGTGTGCGCGACCGGATCGCCGAGTTGCTGTCCCACCTTCAGGAGTCACTGGCCGGGATAAGGGTGATCGTGGCCCACAACCGCAGGTCGGTCAACGTGGCCCGGCATCGCGACGTGGTCGGCGATCACCGCGACGCCAACATCCACACGTCCCGTCTCAACTCGATCTACGCCCCTTCCACCGACATGGTGGGGATCATCAGCCAGGCTGTGCTTCTCGGCGTCGGTTCGATCATGGTGCGCAACGGTCGTATCAGCATCGGAGAACTGGCCGCTTTCCTGCTGTTCCTCACCTCGTTCTTCGCACCCATCCAGACTCTCGTGCAGCTGTACAACTCCTATCAACAGGGCGGGGCCGCGGTGGTGAAGCTACGGTCGCTTCTCGGCACCGACCCGACCGTCGCCGAGTCGGCCGACGCCGTCGATCTTCCTCCCATCGAAGGCGCCATCGAGCTACGCAACGTCACCTTCGGATACGACGCCGACTCGCCCGTGCTCCGGGACGTGTCGCTGTCCATCGAACCCGGAGAGTCGATTGCCTTCGTCGGTGAGACCGGCGCCGGCAAGTCGACCATCGCCAAACTCGTGACCCGCTTCCACGACCCGCAGAGCGGCACCGTCAGCATCGATGGTCACGACCTGCGAACCGTCACCCTCTCCAGCCTCAGGTCGCAGCTCGGCATCGTTCCGCAGGAGCCGTTCCTGTTCGCCGGCGTGGTGAGAGACAACGTGGCCTTCGCCAAACCGCTGGCCACCGACGATGAACTCAACGAAGCGCTGGAGGCTGTCGGTATCGCCGAGGTGGTCGATCGGCTCGGCGGTCTTGATGCCGTGGTCCACGAACGAGGCGCTTCACTCTCGGCCGGGGAACGCCAGCTCCTGGCCTTGGCTCGGGCGTTCGTGGCCCGACCCCGGGTGCTGATCCTCGACGAGGCCACCAGCAACCTCGACCTGCAATCCGAGGCGATGGTGGAGCATGCTCTCGACGCGATGCTCGGGGGAAGAACGGCAGTGATCATTGCCCACAGGTTGGCGACAGCCCGCCGCGCCGACCGCATAGCGGTCGTGCATGACGGCCGGATCGTGGAGCTCGGCAGCCACGATGAACTGGTGGCTCTCGGTGGTAGATACTCCTCCATGTACGAAACGTGGATTGAACACGGTGGGTCCGCGGCGTGAACGTCGACGCGTCATCACTTGTTTTCGCCCTGCTGATCGTCACGTGCTCGTCCACCATCCAGGGCTCGGTGGGTTTCGGGGCCAACCTGCTCGCGGCACCCTTGCTTGCCCTCATCGACACCGCCTTCGTACCGGGCCCGATCTTCATCGCCAGCACATCGCTGATCATCGCCACCGCATTGCGTGAACGCGATCATGTCGACTGGAAATTTGTGGGCTGGGCCGGGCTTGGGCGGTTTCCCGGCGTTGTGGCCGGTGCCCTCGTGCTGGGGGCCGTGTCGGAATCCTCTCTTCGCCTGCTGGTGGCGCTCACGATCATCGTTGCCGTCATCTTGTCGTCCGGGGTGCTCAAGATCCCAGAGTCGAGGCCCGCGTTCGTCGTGGCCGGCGCGATGTCGGGTTTCGGGGGCACTTCGGCCTCGATCGGCGGACCACCAGTGGCCCTCGCGCTCCAACACCGATCGGGGCCGCAGGTGCGATCCTCGATGTCGGCGTTCTTCGTCATCGGAGCCACCATGACCCTCCCGGCCATTGCGCTGGCCGGGCGTCTTGGATGGGCGGAGATCATCACCGGGCTGGCGATGGTGCCCGCGTCGCAACTCGGATTCGTCATCTCGGGCCCGCTCCGCAAGTACGTCGATGCCGGACGGGTGCGTCCGCTGGTGTTGGGCCTGTCCGTTCTCTCCGCGGCTGCACTCCTGGTCAAGATAGTTGTCTGAGATGCACGACACGGTCCTGCGACTCTCGGGGATCCGGCGACGAATCGACGGAGTCGACATACTTCGCGGGGTCGACTGGACCATTCGTTCCGGGGAACGTTGGGTGATCCTCGGTCCGAACGGATCTGGAAAGACCACCCTCATTCGCGTCGCCTCGATGTGGCTCCACCCATCGGCCGGTGAGGTCACCGTCCTCGGACACACGCTCGGTCGCACCGATGTTCGGACTCTACGGCGAATGATCGGGTTCGCCAGCGCGGCGATGGCCGACATGTTGCGCCCCGACCTGAAGGTACGCGATGTGGTGATGACCGCCGAGAACGCGGCCCTCGAGCCGTGGTGGCACACCTACGACGAATCTTCCCGATCGCGGGCCGATCTGGCGCTGCAGCGAATCGGTCTCATCGACATGGCCGAGCGGCAATTCGGCACATTGTCGTCGGGCGAACGTCAGCGGGTCCTCCTGGCCAGGGCCATGTCGACCGATCCCGGCCTGATTCTGCTCGACGAGCCGACCGCGGCGCTCGACCTGGCCGGGCGCGAACAACTGCTGTCGACTCTCGGCGGCCTGGCCGATGATCCGTCGGTACCGCCGATCGCGTTGGTGACCCACCACGTCGAGGAGATCCCTCCCGGGTTCACCCACGTCTTGATGATCCGTGACGGAGCGGTCCTCGTGGCCGGGCCGCTGTGCGACATGCTCACCGACTCCAATCTGTCGGCCTGCTTCGGAGTTCCGCTCAGCCTCGAGCGTCGTCGGGGACGTTGGCTGGCGTGGGCGACCTGACAGCCAACACCACCCCGGAATCCAGCGAGATCGCCACCGGCGACGACACGACCACGTTGGACACCCCGCGTGCGACCCACGGGCTGAGGGTCTCCCCGTCCAGCGGCCATCGGAGGCCCGAGGCGACCACACCACCCGCAGGACCACCGATCGGCAGGATCGAGAGTGGATCGCCCGGGCCAAGCGGCAACTCCACACGGGTGTGCACGACCCACACGTCGGACTCGCCCACCGTGGCCGAGACGGGAATCTCGGACCATCTCGGCGACGCCAGGACCATCAGGTTGGCAACCGCGTGATCCACCCGCCCGCCGCCGCCCACGATCACGTGGATCGAGACTGCTCCCATCGTGATTGCGGAGGACATGGCCAACTCGAGGTCGGTCTCGTCCTTGGCTGTGGAATGCCGTTCGATCCGGGTGCCCCGTGACTCGGCCCGAAGGAGTGCACCGGGGCTGACCGAGTCCATGTCGCCGACCACCAGATCAACATCGAGATTCAGGGCCTCGGCCAGGTCCAGGCCGCTGTCGGCGGCGATCACCAGATCATTGGCGGGCGGCGTCGGGGCGACACCCGGGTCGCCGGATGCCACGACCAGCACTCGTGGCCCGATGGGTGCGTCTCGTGGCATCACCCGACCATACACATGTGATGGTCAGGAGACCGGCGGGCAGGTGTTGGGCACCAGTTCGACATCGGCGATCCCGGCCGGGTTCGGGAGGCGAACGACTATCGATGTGCCGGTGCCGACCTCGGCGGCCACCACCACACCCAGCAGGCGCCCCGATCCGTCGAGGGCGGGCCCGCCCGAGAAACCCTCCCCGGTCGGGGCGGCCACCCCCAGCAGTTCGCCGTTGACCACATCGGCGGTCGTCGGCAACGGATCCGTTCGAACCCCGGCGCTGACAGTTCGCCTCTGACCCCGGGGGTATCCGACCATCGTGATCGCGCCACCGACCCCGGGAAGCTCACCGGCTTGGGGCAACGGACCATCGCCGGTGTCGATTCCGATCAGGGCGATATCGCGACCATCGGCGAATGTCCCGAGAACCTCTCCGGTGGCCACCGTGGAACCCATGTCGAGCCTCACCAGCCCGGCGTCTCCCACAACGTGGGCCGCGGTGACCACCAACCCCTCGGCGACCACGAAACCGGACCCGTGTGAGCGGGCACCACAAGCGTTTACCGATACTCGCAACACCGATGTCGATGCGGTGGGGGCCGCCGGCGCGTCCGGCCCTCGTTGTTCAACCGATCCCGCGATCACGGTGTCGACAACAGCGGGGCTCGCTGTTGGGGATCCCCCCACCAACGCCGGGGCAATCATGAGAGCCATGGTGGAACCGGCTACCACGGCTCCCAAGGCCGACCACGCTCCGCGTGCCTTCTCTTTTGGTCCCCCACTCACCGTGGGGACCATACCTCACGTACCCTCGCCGGGACAGGCCCGGCTCAGGGCAGGAACGGCGCGGGGTCGACGGTGGTTCCGTTGACTCTCACCTCGAAATGGAGATGAGGACCGGTCGACCATCCCGTGCTGCCCACCAATCCGATCACATCGCCGCTGCTCACCTCGTCGCCGACCGACACCAGCAGCTTGGATTGATGGGCGTAAAGCGTCGAGTAGACGCTCCCGTGGGCGATGATGACCGCATTGCCGTAACCATTGATCCATCGGGCGCTGATGACCACGCCGTCGGCCGCGGCATAGATCGGATCACCTGACCTGGCCTGCATGTCGATACCCGGGTGAGAGGCTGTGCTTCCGAACACCGGATGCCGGCGGGGGCCGTACGGGCTGGTGATGCGACCCGGCACCGGTCGGGTGGTGACCACGAATTCTCCGGAGGCTGGTGGTGCCTGAGTGGCCGGCGCCTGGGCCGCCTCTCGCGCCGCGGCCGCCGCCGCGGCGGCCGCCGCCTTGCGGGCAGCTTCCTCCTTGGCCTTGCGGGCCTTCTCCTCAGCAGCCTTGCGGGCGATCTCGGCTTGAATGCTCCTGATCTCGTTACCGATGTCGATGTTGGCCTGCTCGAGGCCGTCGATGTTGGCCTGCCAGTCGGCCATGCGAGCTTCGACCTCGTCGCGTAGCGATTGCTGCTCGGCGAGCGCGGTGTTGAGAGTGGCCAGATGCTCGGCACGAGATGCCTTCAATTGCTGCGCATCGGCCGCAGCCCTGGTGGCGGCATCGGCAGCTGCAAGTCTGCGGGCCTCTGTGGCCCGCAGCTCGTCGATCAGTTGGGTGGTGTCTCCCACCAGATCGTTGAGGTACGAACGGCGAAGCGCCTCTTCCATGAGATTGCTGTTGGCCAGTTGCGACATCACGGTCTCGGACGGCCGGACATAGGCATCTATGGCGCTGTCGCGAAGGCGCAGCTTCTGGGCCTCGAGATCGGCGGAATAGCGTTTGGCCTCGTCGCGGTGACGGGCCGCCAATTCCTCCGCGTCACTGATGGCGCGGTCGGCGGCCGCGACCTTCGACTCCTGCAGGGCGATCTGGGCATCGAGCGCCGATATGGCGTCGAGAAGATCTTGGTCCTTCGCGGTGAGTTCGTCGAGCTTGGCAGCCGCGTCGGCGGCTTTCTGCGTGTTCTGTTCGCGCTTGGCCCGGAGGTCGTCGATGGTGTCCTGTGCCAGTGCCGGGCCGACCGCGCCGAGTAGCACTGCGACGACCACAGCCATGGCCGGTACCGGCCTGCGCAACCTCGACATGCTGAACATCCGGCAGAATCGTAACAGAAATGACATGAAACTGGTCACCGAGCATCGCCTAGGTTGGTCGTCCATGGCTCTCAACGACTATCGGATCGAAACGTTCTCCCATGAAGGGATCACCCACGACGTCTACCACCGCGGCGAGGGACCTTGTGTTCTGGTGGCTGCCGAGGTCCCCGGCATCACCCCGAAGGTCACCGAGTTCGCCGACCGACTCATAGCCCTCGGCATGTCGGTGGCCATGCCATCGATGTTCGGCACACCCGGTGCCGACAGTTCACTTCCGAGAGCCATCAAGGTCATAGCCAAGGCGTGCGTGAGCAAGGAATTCCACTGCCTGGCGACCAACGACTCCGCTCCCGCCACCGCTTGGCTACGGGCGCTCGCCCGCAAACTCCACGCCGACCACGGCGGACCCGGAATCGGTTTCGTGGGCATGTGTTTCACCGGTGGATTCGGCCTGGCGATGATGCTCGACGATGCCGTCATAGCCCCGGTTCTGAGTCAGCCGTCTCAGCCCTTCCCTCTCGGGTCGTCCCGCAAGGCATCGGTCGGTCTCGACGACGACTAGCTGCGGGCCGTCGCCGAGCGAGCCGCCGACGGTTGCCCGGTACTCGGTCTGCGCTTCACCAACGACCCGGCGGTCCCCGCCGAGCGATTCGAGACACTGCGCCGCGTGCTCGGCGACAATTTCGTGGGTGTCGAGATCACCAGCCCCA
>JAJRXJ010000128.1 GCA_024276355.1 Actinomycetes bacterium
ATCGCCGACCGCAACCCGGCGCCGTTCGCGTCACGGGTCCACGACCCAGGGGATCGTACGAGTCATCGTCACCACAGCCGACGGCAATGACACCGACGCCCTCGACATCGACTTTCTGGTGGAGTTCAAGCCCGGAGGCTCGCTGTTCGACCGGGTCTGCTGCACGGATTGGTGACATCCAAAGTGGCTTGCCAGGTGGGCGAGCTGGAAGGATGTTGCCGTGCCCAAGCCTTATCCCCAGGAGTTCGGTGATGATGTCGTTCGGGTCGAACTCGGAATGAGTCTGCTAGAGGCCGAACTCATCGCTCAACGGGCCACTGCAGCGGGCCTTCGGGTTGAGCTGTTGAGAAACCTGCACCCTGAGACCGGCGGAGTCTTCGCTCTCGGCGGAAGCGCTCTCCTTGTGAGGAGTTCCGACGAAGCCGACCTGCGAGAACTGTTGTCCAGTAGCGGCTACTAACCGCGACCATCGACGTCGCGGCGAACGCTGCCCGATCCATCACGAAACTATCGCGCGACTTCTTGCGCTACCGGGCGTTGTCCATGGTGGGCCGTTCGGCCCGGATCGACTGGAGCAGCGCGGATGGACCAGCACATGAAGAGGGCCCTCCTCATCAGAGGGCCGTACGACTGGGAGACCCATGATGCAACCCTGCGCCGCAACAGGGCGCAGATGGACTTGATACCGAAGCCCGAGTTCCCGGCACTGGGAACGGCCCGAATCTCCGCACTCCTCGCCGAGGCCCGACACCGTCGCGATTCCGCACTCATCAGCGGGGTGGGCGACGGAGCCGGCGGCCTCCGTGCGGGTCGGCCGCTCGACAACGTGATCGAGACCCCGAGCTGGCTCCGCCGACGCAACGCCCTTATTGCCCACACCACTTGACATCGCGGTGTCACACCCCCTTTCTATAATCGAACATATGTTCGTAGGGTCAACCGATACGAAACCGGAAGCAGCCACAGCCATCGCCACGATTGCCGCTGGTGTCGATCAGCTGAGCTCGGCCGAGTTCGATACCACCGATGCCACCCACACTGCCAGCCTGATCGCCGGTCTGGAGCGTGAGTGTCGGCGGCTTCAAGCAGCCCAGGTCGAGCTATTGGCCGCAGTCGAACGCTCTGGCGTTCATTCAACCGATGGCCACTTTTCGGCCAAGATCATGATCCGCCATCACGCCCAGTTGTCCGGCGCCGAGGCGGCCCAGCGCCAGCGGGTCCAGCGGGCGCTGCGCGACCTGCCCGAGATTGCCCACGCCTATAGGTCAGGCCAGATTGGCACCTGCCAGGTCCGTCTCATATCGAAAGTGTGGTCCAACCCCCGGGTCCGGGCCGCCCTCCCCCTGTGTGAGCAGGAGTTTCTGTTCGCCGCAACCAATCTCGAGTTTCCCGATCTCGACTTGTTCTGCCGAGATTGGGTGGAGGCGGTCGATGCCGACGGCGCCCATTCCTCCGCCGAACGCCAGTGGAGGCGCCGCGATATCCGCCTCCCGCAGGATTTCAACGGCAGCTGGAAACTCGATGGTCGACTCACCTCGATCGACGGGGCTCGGTTCAACGAGATCCTCACCAGCCTCACCGATGCCGAGCGTCTGGCCGACATCGCCGCAGCGCAGGCCGAACACGGCGACGATTGGCGCAACCACCTGGCCCGCACGTCCAGCCAACTCCGCTACGACGCCTTCATCAAGCTGGTCCTGAGTCCCCCGTCGGGGTCGGCCGCCGCCGGGGTGGTCACCAACATCGTGATCGACCAGCAAAGCTTCGACGAGCAACTCGCGGCCCTGTGCGGCGCCGAACCCGAGCCGGTCATTCCCGACCGGATCGCCACGGCCATCCTGAGCGGTGCCCGCTACTGCCATACTGCCGACGGCACATGGGTCAACCCGAGCGAGGTCGTGGCCGAGGCTCTAGCCGGCCATGTTCGCAGGGTCGTCATCAATTCTCGAGGGGTTGTCACCGATGTCGGGCGGCGGCAGCGGCTGTTCAGCGGGTCACCACGTCTGGCCGCCATGCTCCAGAGCGTGAGGTGCTACTGGCACGGATGCTGGGCCCCGGCCTCCAAATGCGACATCGACCATCTGGTTCCCCATCGCGATGGCGGCGAAACCACCTGCGAAAACGGCAAGTCGGCCTGCCGATTCCACAATCTCCTCAAGGAATCCGGCTACCGGGCCCGCCGAAGACCCGATGGCACCATCGAAATCATCCGGCCCGACGGCGTTCCAATCCCCACCCACACCAGCCACTGGCAACAAGCCCGCGCCGGCTGATCCGGTCTAGGCGTGCTTGCTCAAATCGAGGGTCACCGTCACCACTGCACCCCCGCTCTCGCGGTTGTCAACCGCGATCGTCCCGCCGTGGGCCTCAACCATCGACTTGGCGATGGCCAAGCCCAAGCCGCTCGATCCGCCCTGGTCGCCGCGCCTGAAGCGCTCGAACACGTGCGGGAGCACCTCCGGGTCGAATCCCGGCCCGTCATCCGACACCGTCAACACCGCCTTCCGGCCGACGGAGCGGGCGGCGATCACCACATGACTCGACCTGGCCACCGAGTTGCGCACCAGCGTCTCTATCGCCTGTCGGAGCAGCGGATAATCAGCATCAACTATCAACGGTTCGCTCTCAACGGCCTCCACCTCCACACCGTCGGCAAACGAGGCCGCAGCCAGTTCCTCGGCCAGAAGATCCAGCCTCAGCGGAGCGAGCCGGGGCGTGAGCTGCCCGGCCTCCAGCCGGGCGAGTTCCAGCAGCTCCCCCACCCCGACACCGGCTCGTTCGGCAGCGGTGCGGATCTCCTCCAACGACCGCCGGTAGGCATCACCGTCGCGATCTCGCGTAAGGGCATGACCAGCCGACGCTTGGATGACCGCCAGCGGTGTCCTCAGTTCGTGGGCCGCATCAGCAATGAAGTCCCGCTGCTGTCGAAGAGCCTCACGGGCCGGTTTCAACGAACGACCTGCCAGCCAGTAGCCAGCCAGGGCCGCCAGCAGGATCGAACCGGAGGCCACCAACCAGACCCGCAGCTTGATCGACGACGCGTCGGCGTTGTACTCGGCCAGATCGACCGCCGACACGAGGAACACGTCGCCGGTGTCGTAGATCGGCTGGATGTAGGCCAAGTAGGTGTCGCCGGCGAATGTGAACTCGTCGAACCCCGCCTCCCCGCCGGAATCATCGACCAGCGTGAACAGAGGCGGCTCGATGTCGGTCTGGCCCGACTCGGTGTAGTCACCGGCCAGATCCACAGCCCACGTGTCGGGAGGGAGATCGACAGCGGTGTCGGAGATCTGACCAACCACCACGTTTCGGATCACCGACTCCGCTTCGCGCTCAGCCGACTGACGAATCCGATTCGATGCCTGGTCGACGGCATACCAGCTGATTCCACCCACCACGATCGCCGACAGCACGGCATACAGGATGGTGAGCCGGAGCCTGGCGCGGCGGAGATTCACGACACCGCACTCCCCATGCGGTACCCAACGCCACGCACGGTTTCGATCAGCTCGGGCTCGCCGTCGATGTGGAGCTTCCGGCGGAGGTTGGCCACATGCACGTCGACGACATTCGACATGCCGTCGTAGTTCGAATCCCACACGTGGTCGAGCAGAAACTCCCTGGTGACCACGTCTCCTGGATACGACATGAGCATCTGAAGCAGCGCGAACTCGCGGGCGGTGAGCGGCACGGTGATGGCCCCCCGCCAGACCGTGCGTGACGCCGGATCAAGCCTCACATCGTCAACGCGCAGGTCGGGGCGACGGGTTGCGGTGGGGCGCCTGAGCAAAGCCCGGATGCGGGCCGTCAGCTCCGGGTAGTCGAAGGGTTTGGTGAGATAGTCGTCGGCACCCGAGTCGAGCCCCGCCACCTTGTCCGACAGTCCGTCCCTCGCGGTGAGCAGCAACACCGGCACCAGCGATCCATCGTCACGGATGCTCCGACACAAGTTGAGGCCGTCGCCGTCGGGCAGCCCCACGTCGAGAATCACCAGGTCGTGGTCCTCCACATCCATCTGGTGGGTGGCATCGAGCACGGTTCCGCACACGTCGACCGCGTACCCGTCCTCGCGCAGACCGCGCGCCACCACCGAGGCCAGGGAGTCGTCGTCTTCAACAAGCAGGATGCGCACAACCAGACCAGTGTGGCCCACGTTCGATGAAGATGGGATGAAGCTCGCCTTCACGATCGCTTCATCACCGGTCCCCTACCTTCACGGCGTGAAACCGAACCAGCCAGACGCGAAGCAGAAGATCGCCCACCTGTTGCGGCGCACGACGTTCGGACCCACCCCGGGCACTGTCGACCGACTGACCGAACTCGGACCGGACGCCGCGACCGACACAGTGCTCTCCGACCTGACCGACCTTGCTGGCAGCGCCGATCCGTTCGTGCCATCGGGACGAGAGAACGGCGACGACGACGAGAAGCTCGTCTCATGGTGGTTGGCGCGCATGGCCGACCCGAACGCCGGGCTCCACGAACGAATGACCTGGTTCTGGCACGGCCACTTCACCAGCAGCCTCGACAAGACCAACTCGACGATGATGTGGGCGCAGCACCTACTCATCAGGCGCCACGCCCTCGGGAACTTTCGTGAGATGGCCAAAGCCATGGTGGAAGACGCGGCCATGCTCACCTTTCTCGACGGTGACGGCTCCGAGGGCGCCAACCCCAACGAGAACCTCGCCCGGGAACTCATGGAACTCTTCACCCTCGGCCGTGGCAACTACACCGAGGACGATGTCAAGGCTGCTGCCCGGGGCCTGTCGGGATACTGGGTCGACTGGGACACCGGCGAGGTCGAGTTCGACCCCGACTCGCACTACGACCGGCCGGTCACCTTCCTCGGGCGACGCTCGCGATACACCGCCACCGAGATCGTCGACCGAATCTGCGACCAGCCGGCATGCGCCACCCACATCGCCCGACGCCTTCACACCCACCTGGTCGGGGCGCCACCGTCGGTCGCTGAAGCCGAGCGCCTCGCGCGGGTGTTCCGCGACGCTGACCTCGGGATACTTCCCCTCGTTGAAGCCATCGTGCGCGGTGAGGCATTCGCGGGTTCGATCCACAACCGCTATCGCACTCCTGTCGAGTGGTTGCTGGCGGCTGGTCACGCGCTCGGCGCGCCGGCCGCTGCCATTGATCCCTGGTGGCTGGCGTCTCTCGGGCAGATACCGATGGCTCCACCCAACGTGGGCGGATGGCCGAACGACGGTCGATGGGTCGACGGCGGGCAGGTGCTGGGTCACGTGGGGGTGGTGTTCGAACTCATCGACGCCGGGGTCGTCGACACCGATGTCGATCCCACCGTCGACGCGGTTCTGCAGCGGTGTCAACTCGACGCGGTGTCGGCCTCCACCAGAGCCGCCATGGATCAGGCCGCCGCCGCCCAGTCGGAATACGAGTACCGGCTCGAACTTCTCTTCACCCTTGCCCTCACATCCCCCGAGTTCTCCCTTGCCTGACATGACCGACACGAACACCCACGACAACCGTCCCAGCCGACGCGCCATTCTCAAGATGCTTGGTGTGACCGGCGTCGCGGCCGGCGGCGGCTACGGCATCGCCAAGACCCTTCTGGCCGGAGGCGATCACAGCCCAGCCGGATCCTCGGCAGGCCCATCCCCCTCGTCGACCACCACGTCTCTCGCGCCCGCCATGTCTTCGCCGACGAGCCGGCCGGCCGCCGCTCGGGTGGCGCCGGTCTCCGAGCGGACCCTGGTGGTCATCGAACTCGAGGGTGGCAACGACGGGCTGAGCACCGTGGTGCCCATCGGTAACGGCCGACTCCACGACCTGCGGCCGGAGCTGGCCATCACCGAGGACCGGCTGATTCCCCTCGCCGACGGCATCGGGCTCCACGAAGGCCTGGCCCCCGTCCACGATCGCGGGCTGATGGTGGTGCAGGGGATCGGCAGCGCCCATCCCGACGGGTCCCACTTCGAGATGAGGGCCCGCTGGTGGGCGGGCAACAGCGACACCGCCTTCGATTCACGAACCGGCTTCCTCGGACGTCTGTGCGACACGCTTGACCGGGGAGCCCCGATCACCGGTGTGTCCATCGGGCACGGGCCCAGCCCGGCGCTCGAATCGCTCACCTCCAACACGACCGGACTCAACGACACATCAGCGGCGTGGTTCCTGGCCGACCCCGACCCGTGGTACGTGAACCTGCGATCCGGGTTGACGACAATGTCGGCGCCGAGCAGTACCGATTCGGAGAAGATGGCTGCAGCCCACAAGGGCATCGACAACGCGCTGTCGTTCGGCGGCATCCTTGCCGGCATCGACGAGACATCCAAGGGCGACTATCCCGACACCGAACTCGGCGCCGCGCTGCGGGCGACGGCAACCATTCTCGGCTCACGCACCGGCGTGAGGATCATCCACGTTCCCACCGGCGGCTACGACACCCACACCGACCAACGACCACAGCACGACTCGCTCATGGCCGATCTCGGAACATCTCTCGCCGCGTTTCTCGACGACCTGTCCGACCGGGGCCTCGCCGACCGCACGCTGGTGATGACAACCAGCGAATTCGGGCGGCGTGCCCAACAAAACGGCACCGGTACCGACCACGGCACCGCCGCACCGGCATTCCTGTGTGGACCGGTTCAGCCGGGAGTGGTCGGCGAAGACCCCGGGATCGACAACCTCGACGACAACGGCAATCTCATCGCCACCACGCCGCTCGAGAACTACTACGCATCGGTGGCCCAGGACTGGTTCGAGACGGACAGCGCACGAGTGCTGACCAAAGGATCGCAGCCAGTCGCAGGTGCGATCAGCTTCTGACTAGCCTCCGATGAATACTTGCCACCAGTGATCTAGTCCTCATAGCCCTGGCCTCTCTGGTCGGATCGTTCGTCAAGAGCGTCACCGGCATGGGGTATCCGCTGCTGGCCGTGCCGTTCCTGTCGCTGTTCATCGGCGTCCACGACGCCGTGGTGATCTTGGCGTTCCCCAACACGTTCGCGAACCTGATGCTCAACATCAACGCCCGCAAGTCACGTCACGAGACCCGCGACCTCGGACTGCTCGGGGTGGTGATGGCCGGTGGCGCGGTCGCTGGTGTCCTGCTGTTGGTCTTCCTGCCCGAGACGCCTCTGCTGCTGGCACTGGTGGCGGCGATCGTGTTGTTTGTCGTGCGTTATTTCAGGGTTCCGTCCACGATGATGACGGCATCCACCACCCGCCGCTGGGCGGTTCCGGTCGGCCTTGTCGCCGGGGTGATGCAGGGGGCCATCGGCATCTCCGGACCGATCGTGGCCATGTGGATCCACGGCTACAAGCTCTCCAAGAACGGATACGTGTACGCGGTCACGATGTTGTTCTTCCTCGGCGGGGCCGCGCAGCTCGTCGTACTGGCGATCTCCGGGGAGTTCACCACCGATCGGCTCGCAGCTGTTGCGGTGGCGTTCGTGGCCGCCATGTCGATGGTGCCGGTCGGTACCCGGTTGCGCTCCCGCCTGGCTGGCGAACTGTTCGAGAAGCTGGTGGTTACGTTGCTGATCGTGTCGGCGATCTCGCTGCTGGTGAGGGTCGCTAGCTGAACGCCCTGTGCCACACTCAGGCATGGCCACAACGACCACTCCCGCGATCCGGGCCGGCGCGGCCGCACTGGCAATGGTCGTCCTGGCCGGCGCGTGCGGGGACTCCGGAACGGATTCATCCAGGGCCGACAGCGTGGTCGCCTGCACATCGCTCGACGGGCTACCCACCGTCGACGTCGACGAGTTCTTCGACCAGGGCAACGCCTGCGGGGTCGACACCGGCGCCGGCGAGCTGTCGCCCATCTTCCTGGGTATCAAGGACCTCGAATGCGTCGACGGGTCCTTCCTCTACTGGAACGACTCCGGATGGGGCGCGGTCCCGGGGACATGGAAAGCCACCAAGGCCGGGCGTCCACCACGCGCTCTCGTGTCGGCCTGCCGTGGCGAATAAGCCGAGGCCGCGGTCACCCCGGCTGATCGTCGCTCAGGCGGGCAATGGATGGTCGGGACAGATCGCGTAACGCTCGGTGTCGCGCGGACCCCATTGAGACCACTCCTCGGCGGAGAGGTTCGAGCCCGCGGTGCGGCAGGCGATCTCGGCCCACGAGTCGGGATCCAGATTCCAGCTCAACGCGTGGGTGTCCGTTCCGGTGACCAGACGCAGGCCGTCCCGGTCTTCGTTCAGGGCCGGCAACACCGACGCGGGACCGGTGGCCATGTCGACTCCGATCCGCTCACCCGAGGCCACATCCCACAACAGAGCCTGTCCTCCCAGAACGCTCAGCAGCAGGGAAGCATCCGGTGAGAAGGCCATCCACCCGACCATGCGGACGGGGCGTGCCCCGGACATCACGGTGAGGACCTCGAAACTGTCACCGTCGCGGATCGAGATGCTGCCGTCGGATGCACCGGTGGCCACGAGCGAACCGTCGTCACTCCAAGCCGCCACGGTGATGTCCTGCCCGGCAAAGAAATCGGGATCGATCGGAGTCCACGACGCCACATCCCACACCCTCACCGCTCCGTCGTTGCCGGCCAGCAGCAGGCGTTCACCCCGAGGATCGAAACGCACCGACAAGTACGGCACGGAGAGAACGGAGTCCGACGGCGTCGGCCCTTCGAGAACCTGCAGCGGGTCACTCCACCGGCCCGGCTCGTAGACCGAAACCGCCCGGCCACCGACGGGCTTGATGGCACGAAGCGGGCCGTGGGGGCTCACCCGGGTGGAATCCTCACCGCCCACCCGGGGCTGGCTCCGCCAGTCCCAGACCACCTCGTCGGTATCGAGGTCATAAGCGATCTCCCGCCCACCGCTCCGGTCGACCTTTCGGGCGTAGAGCGTGTTCCGCGATCCGGGGGGAATGGTGGCCTCCCACTCAGACGAAACGGCCGGATGTTCCGGGTCGAGGGCCCAACCGTTGTCGACCGACTCCCACACCTCCGGGCGGAGGGCCCGGGCTGCATCCGGGGAGTGCAACACGATGCGGATACCGTCCGATGAAATCGACAGACCATCGTGGCGGCGATCACGGGGCACGGCCCCGGCGAGGGGAGTGCGGCCATCAAGGGCCGCACGGTCAGGCCCAGAGAATGGGCGACAGCGACGCGATCCTTCCCGGGCGACAGGGCCAACGCCTGCGGCGTTCCTATCCCGATGATTCCACCGGACGGCATGGGTACTGCTCCCCCCGGTGTCCTCCCGAAGTCGAGAGAATCCGGGAATCCGCCGACCCGGTCGACCTCGGCCGTGGTGCCTCCATAGCCGTAGGCCCGCCATCCGTCGTCGGTGTCGATCACATCCACAACGATGCCGGAATCGGGGCCGGTGATCGCTGTGGCCGGACCCAGCGGCTCGCCCGAATGGTTCAGACGATGCAGCTCCCCACCCTCGCTGACGAACACCTCGTTGGCGGTGACCGAGACGATCATCGTGGCGACACCGCCGGGCACCGGCGGATGGGAGGTCTCCCACAAGATGTCACCGTCGGGCGACCAGGCCGTGACCACGCTCTCGTTCGGGGCGATGGCACCCGTGACGATGATGTCGCCCGACGGGCTCACCGACACATTGGCACCAACTCGGCCAAGCGGGATCCTGGCACGCAGATCGAACCGGTCGGACACGGAGTAGATCGAGAGCTCGCTCGGCCCGGGGGTGCCGGATTCCCCACTGGAGCGATCGCTCAGAACCGCCACCAGTGAGCCCGTCGAGTCGACGGCCGTCCGCTTCGATGTGGGAAAGACACGGGAAGCCCCGGCCAGGGCAATCGAGTCGATCGACTCGCCGGTGCCGAGATCGACAAGGTCAACGCCATCGGACCGCGTGGCGATGAGACGCTCCCCAGCGACCCAGTCGACGTCGAGATACGAGATCCCCCAACGAAGCTGTTGGAGCACGGCCCC
>JAJRXJ010000129.1 GCA_024276355.1 Actinomycetes bacterium
AGCCGGTCGCCAATCGAGATATTTGGGAGCCCCTGATCGAGCTCTACCGGTCGAGGGCCGATGAGATCGAGTTTCGCTGGGTCAAGGGACATGCCGGAAACGAATGGAACGAGATCGCCGACCAGTTGGCGGTCGCCGGTGCCGAGGCCCAGATGACCCCCTCCCCCGATCCCGGGTCGGTCGAAACATCCCCGGCCGACTTATCGTCGCCCGACGGCGCCGTCGTCCCGCATCGCGTGGCCGTGTTCGGAGCCCAACCGACCGCGCTGGGAGGCTACGACGACAATCCGGTGAGCAACGACGTCAAGCGGCGCCTCGCCGAGATTCTGGCCGCGAAGCGCGAGATGTTCCCTGATCTGGAGGTGCTGACCGGGTTGCGTCTGGGTGTGGAGACCCTCGCGGCGGTGGTGTGTGGGGAACTGGGCATCGCGTATGCGGCGATACTGCCCTTTCCCGAACCCGACGCCAAGTGGCCCGAGGCGTCACGTGTGCGATTCGCCGAACTGGTGGCCGGAGCGGCACGCGTCGTCACACTGGAGAGAACCTCACCCAAGAGCCCCCGCATGGCCGGCCAATCACTCTCGCGGCGCAACGCTTGGATGGCCCGTAACGCCGACGAAGCCATAGTGGTGTGGGATCAACACGACCCGTGGCTGGCCAAGCTCGTCGACAGCCTCGAGAAGGTGATCCCCGACGAGGTCCTGCAGATCACGATCTGATCGCCCCGGATCGGAATGGT
Organism: Actinomycetes bacterium; assembly: GCA_024276355.1. Taxonomy (GTDB): domain Bacteria; phylum Actinomycetota; class Acidimicrobiia; order Acidimicrobiales; family Aldehydirespiratoraceae; genus SZUA-87. The sequence goes on from JAJRXJ010000129.1 coordinate 740, forward strand.
CGGTGAGGCCGGTGGGTTTGATCCCTTGGCACCCATCAGGAGGCAGTTGTGGCACGTGCAATGTTCAATGGCGCAGTGATCGCCGAAAGCGACGACATCGAGATCGTCGAGGGCAATCCCTACTTTCCGATCAGTTCTCTGGACCGGAGCGTGCTCTCCGACTCTTCCCGAACGACCGCGTGCCCGTGGAAGGGCGTCGCCTCCTACTGGAACATAGAGGTCGACGGGAAGCGGGCCGACAACGCTGCTTGGTACTACCCCACTCCGAAGAAGGGCGCCGAAGCAGTGGCCGACCGGGTGGCCTTCTACGGGATGGTCACCGTCGAGATCTGAACGGGCCCCGGTCATCGAGCATCGCCCGTAATCCCGCCTCGAGTTCAACGTCGCGAAACTCGAAGCCGTCGGACAGGAGCTTCTTCGGTGTGACCCTGGTGCTTGTGTAGAGCAGGGCGTCGGTGAGTTCTCGCCCGAGCCTGATCCACAGGGCAACCTTCGGCGTCGGAAGAATCGTGGGTCGATGAAGCACACGTCCAAGAGTCTTGGTGAATTCGGCGTTCGTAACCGGTTCGGGAGACACCAGGTTGACCGGTCCCTCGATGTCGGAGTGGAGGAGATGGGTCAGGGCTGCGATCTCATCGGCGATCGAGATCCAACTCCAGAACTGTCGGCCGTCGCCGATCCGCCCACCGATACCGGCTTTGAAGAACGGCAGTATCTGTCCCAGCGCCCCGCCGTCGGGAGACAGCACAATGCCCGTGCGAGCGTGGACCACGCGGCATCCGTGGTTGCCGGCGGCGGTCGTGGAGGCCTCCAGAGCAACGCACACCGACGCCAGGAAGTCATTGCCGTTGGGCGACGATTCGTCGGCGGTCTCGGTTCCGGTGTCGCCGTAGAACCCGATCGCGGAACCGACTATCAGGACCCGCGGGCCGCTTTCGAGCGACGAGATGGCCTCTGCCAGGAGGCGGTTCCCCATGACGCGACTGTCTCGTATGGCTTGTTTCTGCGCCGGCGACCATCGAGCCGCCGCTACTCCCTGTCCGGCCAGGTTGATGACGGCATCGGTGCCCTCGAGATCGGCCGGGTCGAGTTGGCCGGCGGTGGGATCCCACCGGATCTCGCCGGCCTCGGGACGACGCCTGACCAGCTTGACAACATCATGGCCCCCGCTCGACAGCGATCGGGCCAGGGCCGAGCCGATCAGTCCGCTGGATCCGGCAATGGCGATTCGCATTCGGTCCTCCCCGACGAAGACGCGGTGAATGGGTGTCGAGTCGGCGAGACCCACGGGTCACGTCTAATCTGGCCGAACTCTACTTGGGGAGATGCCATGGCAGAAGAGAGCGTCACACAAGAGTCGTCGAACCGGTCGATCGTCGGGCCGATCCTGGCGGCGTTGATCGCGGTGGGCCTCGGTGCTTTCATCGTGCAAAACACCGAGACCACTCCGGTGACCTGGTTGTGGATCGACGGTTCGGCTCCTCTGTGGACCGTGATTTTCGGCGCCGCGCTGGCCGGGGCGGTTCTCAGCGAGGCGTTGGGCTGGATCCTGCGGCGGGCGCGACGGCGATAGGGGCCGGCCGGTCACGAATCAGATTCGAGCCTCGACCGGATCCCTGTGCCGCCTCGTGAACAGCATCAGGAATATCCCCAACCCGACGAGTGATGCCCCGACCTGGAGAAGCTGAACGGCACGGCCGGCACCGGTGAAGGCAATGGTGTTCGTGCCGGTGCTGGTGCCGGTGCCTCCGGCCGGCGTGCCCCCGCTGATGGTGGTGGTCGTGGAGGCCCCGGGGTCTGCGCAAACGCCGTTGATCGGGTCGGTGCCGTCGGCGCAAACCGCGTCGAGAATCGTGGTGGCGGTCAGCCCAACGCAGGTGGCGCGCACCGTGTAGACGGTTCCGGGCACGAATCCGGCCGGTGCCGGGATCTAAGCCACCGAGAAGATCCCTGAGGCATCGGTTGTCGCCGTGCCCAGCACGCCCGGAATGGTGTCAATGGTGATCGTGACCGTCGACGAGGCGGGGCAGGTCTGGCCGAAGACCGAGAACGAGGTGCCCACAGGCACACGCACGGGGTCGACAAACACTGACGGGCCGCCGCCGTATTGCGCATGCGCGGGCGTTGCGAGTAAGCCGAGCACGAACAGCGCCGCGATGAGTAGGGCGGCCTGCATGGCCTTCAAGTGGTGTTGTGTGAGTTTCATGATGGATCCGACCAACGGGTCAGTGACCAATCGGCACTCTCCGCCCGGGGTTGAGGATGCCAGCCGCTCAGTTGGCGGACAGGATGGTGTCGCTGATCAGCTCCATCGACTCGACATCGATCACGGGTCGGCCGTCGATGTCGACATGCACCGAGTAGGTGTCGGTGTTGACCAGCGGTTGCTCAACCAGCATGAGGCGATAATCATCCGGTGACATGTCGCCGGCCACATCCAGTTCGATGGTGGTCGAACCGCCGGCAGGAATCTGCACCTTGAGCGTGTTGGCCTCGGCCCCGAATGCGGTGGCGCGCTGCGCGGGGGTGTTGGCGCCATCCACCTTCGCCCCGACGACCGGCAAGGCAGCGTGGATCGAAACCAGAGCCACATTGGTACCGAAGGGAAATCCTTGGTCGTTGTTGCCGATCACCGCTGCGGGGAGCCCAACCGCCGGAGCGGTGTTGCGCATCGTGACAGTGATGGTTCCGGTGGCTCGGCCGGACTCAATCGACAATCGGTAGTCGATGCTCCGTTCCAGGAAGAGGTCGATCTTGTTCTGTCCGGCGTTCTGATGTACGACCCCCAACAGATCGTGACCGTTCGGGACCGGGAACCGGTTGTCGAGAGAAGCGGCGGTCAGCAACTCCGACGGGCCGCCGTCACCGGCCCACCAGACCCCGATTCGATCCTGCTGGACCAAGGGCCCCAGTTGATCGGCGGCAAGTCTGGGGCTGAAGAGGTTGCGTGTGGTCACGGTCCGAAACATCTCGCGGACCAGGGCGTCGAGCAGAAGCACTCGTCCGGCTTCGTTCCCGTCGAATTCGGTGTACTGGCCGGCCAGGAGAAAGTCGACCGCCGACTCGGCGGTGAAGCGTCGATCGCCCACATCGATCGGCCCGGTCATCTTCAGGAGCGCGCCGATTGCGAAGGGGTCGAGGGAGATCACTCCATCGACGTGGGTTCCGGTGGCCTGTTCGTAGAGGTCGGCGGCCACGGTAGCCACCGATGGCAGGTCGGGTGAGAGGGTGATGTCCTGGAAGAATCTCTCGGGAGTGAACGCTCCCCACCGATCCACGTACTGCGGGGAGGCGTGGAGATCGGCGCCGTGGTCGGCCAACAAAGAATTGAGATCCTCGTTGCGTCCCGAAGCGGCGATGGTGAGGGTCCCGTTGTCGGCACTCAAGAGTGCATAGCTGCCCACCAAGCCACCGAGACCCCGTGCCTCCACGGGGGTCGTGAGCAACACCAGCCAATCAACGGGGTCCTTGGCACCCAACATCGTGGGTACGTGGGCGGCAGCCAGTGCCGCGGTGTGGGCCGCAGGCTGAGCCGACCGGAGTTGTTCGGACAGATCCTCGACCCGCGAGGTGAGTTGGGGCACCAGCCAGTCGGTGTTCAGATCATCAATCCTGAGCAGGGCCAGCCCGACTGATCGGTCGGCACGGTCGAGAACCGGGGACATGGCATCGAGCAGCGTGAGGTCGAGTCGGCCGTCCTTGACATTGATCTGATCCGGGTCGATGGCGCGGGCGGTGTTGGCAGCCGTGGACGAGAGGTTGGTGCCCTGGGCGGAGAGAACCTGTACGGCCCGAAGGTGCTGACCCACGATGGGGACGAGGCGGGCCGGGGTCATCCACACTCGCGAGAAACGTGATCGCGTGGATTCGAACTCCCGCGCGGCGCTGTCGAAGTGGGCCGCCGCCATCAACTCGTCGCCGTCGGAAGCGACTTGGTAGCCATCGCGGGCCTCGTTGATGGCGCCCCGAATGTCTGACAGAGACATGACTGCAGCCATGCCGAACACGAGCGTGGCCGCCACTGCCAGGGACCCGGTCGTTGAAACGGCCGCCACGACGGCGCGGCGTGAACGTTCGCCCAGGCGTACGAATGCGGATGCGAACGTTGGGGTCGCGGCTGCAGCCGCGAAGATCATGGTTGAGCCCTGGAAGGGCCCCGATCCCAGTTTCGACAAGACGATGGCGATCAGGGCAGCGAGCAGTGCCGCGGCCCATCTCCGCCTCTCGGTGAGAGCCATCCACGTCCCGAGGCCGATTGCCGCCACAACCAGTAGGCGGCCCGTGTTGTCGGGGGTGATCCACAGCGAGATGAGTGAGGTGATGATCAACGCCTGACGACTCGCCCGGCTTCCGGCAGCAACGATGATCACACCGGCGGCGAACAGGTACCCGAAGTCGGTGACAGCCATTCCGGTTGGTTCAGCACCCCCGAGAGCCAGGAGTAGCCCGGCCGCGAGCGCGACGACACTGACGAGCCGTCGTTCGTTGGTGGATGTCCGCCGCGTTCGTTGTGGACGCTCGTCGGCGGAAGCTGATTGATCGCTCAAGATGACGTCCGTGGTCGACGGCTCACAACCGTACAAGTGCTGCCGATTGCTTGGGTGGAGGGGTTCAGCGATGCCCCGGAGAGGAATTTGATGAGACCGATCATGCGGCGACCCGACGCACGCGACAGGCGATCGTGGCGGATGGGCGGTGCCTCGCTGGTGGTGGCAGACGCGGCAGCCTGGACGTTGGCCGTGGCAGCAGCCATGACAGTCAGATTCGACCTGGGCGAGAGCGTCTGGGACAGGTGGTCGCCCGCGGGCGCGATCATGCTCGCGGTGGTTGCGCAGACCCTCGGCGGCTATCTCAGCGGCATCTACACCGCTCGCTGGCGCCGCGGCAGCCTCGACGAGGGCATGGCGCTGGCCCGTTCGATTCTGATGGCCACGCTGGTGCTGGTGGTCGGAAACGATCTGCTGCCCGGGAGTCGACTGGTACCGGTGAGCGTGGCCATTGGCGCCGCGCCAATCGCGTTCTGCGGTGCCGGGGCGGTCAGGTTCCTGGAGCGATTCGCGACCATGCGTCGAACCGAGCGCACCACGAAGGGAGCCAAACCGGTGCTTGTCTTCGGGGCCGGTGACGGAGGCTGCCAAGTCATCAAGTCGATGCATTCTGATGAACTCAATCGCTGGAATCCTGTGGGGATCATTGACGACGACCCGTCGAAGTCGCACCTTCGAATCGGCGGGGTGTCCGTCCTGGGGAACAGGGAGAAGCTGGCAGAAATGGTGGCCGCCACCGGAGCCGAAATGGTGGTCGTGGCCGCACCCTCGATCAGCTCCGAGAGCCTGCGAGATCTGTCCGCCAGGGCTCTTGGTGCCAACGTCGGCCTTCGGGTGGTACCACCGGTTACAGAACTGCTCGACGGACATGTGGGAGCCGACGATGTTCGCCCCCTGACCGAGGCCGATCTGCTCGGCCGCCATCAGATCGACACCGACATATCCGCCATCGCCGGCTACATAAGTGGCCGGAGGGTCCTGGTGACGGGTGCCGGTGGTTCGATAGGCAGCGAGCTGTGCCGAGAGATCAACCTGTTCAATCCGGAGCGGCTGGTGATGCTCGACAGAGACGAATCAGCGCTCCATGCGGTCCAGATGGCCATCGAGGGTCGGGCCCTGCTCGATACCCGCAATCTGGTAGTGGCCGACATCCGCGATGCCGACAGAATGACCGAGGTGTTCATGGAGCACCGCCCGGACGTCGTGTTTCACACCGCCGCACTGAAGCATCTGCCACTGCTCGAGCTCTATCCTGCCGAAGCGTTGAAGACCAATGTGCACGGCACGCTGAATGTGCTGCAGGCGGCCGCCGCAAGCGGGGTGGATCGCTTCGTCAACATCTCGACGGACAAGGCGGCCGACCCGAGCAGCGTCCTCGGATACACGAAGCGAATAGCCGAGCAACTCACGTCCTGGTTTGCCGCCCGCGAACCGGGCACCTACCTCAGCGTCCGGTTCGGAAATGTTCTGGGCAGCCGCGGCTCGGTTCTGGGGGCGTTCGAGAAACAGGTGGCGGCCGGTGGGCCGATCACCGTGACCCATCCCGATGTCACCCGCTATTTCATGACGGTGACCGAGGCCGTGCAGTTGGTTGTCCAAGCCGGCGCGGTGGGTCTCGATGGCGAGGCTCTCGTGCTCGACATGGGCGAACCGGTGAAGATCGTGGATGTGGCCCGGCGCCTCGTGGCCCAGTCGGACCGACCGATCGACATCGTCTTCACCGGGCTGCGTCCCGGCGAGAAGATGCATGAGGTTCTGCTCGGGCGGAATGAACTCGACGATCGACACGCCCATCCCCTGATCTCGCACTGTCGCGTGCCGGCGCAGTCACCCCTGGGTCTCGCGGAACTCGAGGTCAGCAACGACGACGATCTGAAGGTGGCCATGATCTCCCAGTGTCGTACGGCTCTGACATCCGATGAGACCCTCACGGTCTGACCCAGCGGTCCGGGCGTGATACCCGTCGGACCCCTTCATCCCGCGGATGCGGTCTACGCGCTGGGCTTCGGTCTGGCCGTGGCTGCCGTGGCGTTCAGATCGGCTCAACGCTGGCCGGTCCTGGTGGTGGTCTCGGCCGTCGCGGTGATGGCCGGGCGACACCCGGGCGACATCTCACGCGGGTTCGTGCAACGACCGGCCCCGTGGGGGGTGGCCCTGGTGGCGCTCGGGGTTGCTGCCGTCTCCTGGAGCGTGACTGCTGTCCGTGGTACCCCCGTTGCAAGTGTCGCGATGCAGGTCGTGGTGGCGTGCGCGGCGGTGTGGATGGTAGTGCCCGACACCGAGTCGCCCCTGATCGCCGGCTCGGTAGTGGTCGGGGCGATGTTGTTCGTACCGAGGGATTCGGGCAGTCTTCACACCGGAATGCTGTGGGTGCTTCCGGCGGCAGCGGCGGTCATCGGTTCCGTGGGAATGCCGGACCGCTTGTTCACGGCGTTGGCAGCAGCTGCGGCCGGTGTTGCCGGAACCCTGATTGTTCAGCAGGCGTAGCCGGCCCGGCGCCATTGCGGACGGGCCGAGCCGGTGAACCGACCACCGTCGACCATGGCTCGACATCGTCGCAGACGACGGCGCCGGCGCCGATCACCGCGCCCTGACCGACGGTCCGTCCGGGCAGGATTATCGCCCCGGTACCCAGAAACACCCCGTCGCCGATCTCCACGTTGCCGTTGATCATGACGCCCGGTGAGACGCTCACGAAATCCCCCACTCGACAGTCGTGGGAGATCACGGCGGCACAATTGACGTGGGTGTGAACGCCGACTCGCACGTTGGTGGTGATGATCGCTCCTGGGTAGGCCATGACGCCGTCTCCGAGCATCACATCCGGACCGATCCTCGCGTCTGGATCGATCAACGTGGACGATCGGGTTGCATCCCCGATTCGGGTCGCCACCGCCATCCGCGTTGAAGGATCGCCGATGGCGATCACGTGCTCGATGTCTGGTTCACGGGCCATCTCGATACCACCGGCCAGGGTTGCTCCGAGCCGGGCCAGCTCATCGGATCCCGCGGGAACGTCGTCGAGAAAGATTATGTCGGCCCAGTTGTTGTAGAGCCGATTGATCCGGCGAGAGACCATCATCGCCTCGCGTCCGTGGCCACCGGCACCGACTATCGCCAGCCGGGCGGTCATTTGGTGGCTCCGGCAATTCCGGCGATCGGATCGTCGGCCGAGGTGGCGCCCGTTCCGTTGCCGGACAGCATCGCTCCGGCGGTACGCCAGATGATCATCAGATCGTTGAGCAGCGACTGTTCGGAAACGTACCGGAGGTCGAACTCGATGCGGTCAGGCCAACTCAGGTCGTTGCGACCGTTCACCTGGGCCAGGCCGGTGAGGCCGGGCTTCGCATCGAGTCGGTGACGCTGGGATTCCGTCCACCGATCGAGCTGATAGGGGAGGGTCGGCCGAGGACCGACGACGCTCATCTCGCCTCGGGCGACGTTCAGAAGCTGAGGAAGTTCATCGAGCGAGGTGCGCCGAAGGAACCGACCCACGGCGGTGATGCGATCGTCTGACGGAATGATGGGATTCTCTCCGTCGATCATGGTGCGGAACTTGAGCACCGTGAACGGTTGCGCCGATCGGCCGACTCTCACCTGCCGGAACAGCACCGGGCCACGCGAGGTGAGCTTGATCGCGATCGCGCACATCAAGCCGATGACGAGTGCCGGCGGACCGGCCAGGGTGAGGATCATGAGGTCGAGGGTTCGTTTGCCCCGGTACGTCCCGGTTTCGCGTGGCTTCATGGACATTTCAGATGACCGATCTCATCCAGTCGATGGTGGACTTGAGCCCGATCTCGAGAGGTGTGGGCTCTATGTCGGGGAACAGGATCCTGACCCGGCCGCCGTCGGCCTGGCTGTGGGGAACGTCGCCGGCGCGTGTCGGCCGGAGGTCGATCACCAGATCGTCGCCGGTATTGTCACGAATCTGATCTATGACGGTGAGCAGGTCGGTGCGGGTGCCGTAGGCGAGATTCACGGGAATGTCGGAGGTGACCCGGCGATTCACGGCATCGGTGATGACGCTGGTGACGGTGTCGACAAAGGTGAAATCCCTGGTTTGGGTGCCGTCGCCGTCGACCGGCAGGGGCAGACCCCGGAGAGCGGCGTCGACAAAGGCCGGGATCACCGCCGCGTAGGCGTGGCCCGCGGCCTGCAGCGGCCCGTAGACGTTGAAGAATCTGAACGCGAGGGTGGGAAGGCCGTATGAGTGACCGTATGCGAGGGTGTACGACTCGGTGGCCAGCTTCGATGCCGCATAGGGGCTGACCGGCATCGGTGCCAGGCCCTCGTGTTTGGGAAGCTCGGGATTGGCTCCGTACACCGATGACGAGCCGGCGCACATGACGTGGCGGTTGCCCTCGAGACGAGCGGCCTCGAGCACATTGACGGTGCCGGTGGCGTTCACATGGTGTGATGCCACCGGGTCGACGATCGAGCGGGGGACAGAAGGCCTGGCGGCCAGATGCACGATCGCCTCGGCGGGCCCGGCCGCGGCGTTGATTGCGGCCGGATCAAGGATCGTGCCGACGACAAGTTCCGTGTTCGTGCCATCGAGATTCGAGGCGAACCCGGTCGAAAGGTCATCGAAGGCCGTGACCGAGTGGCCGGCGAGCTCCAAGGCTCGGCAAAGGTTGGCGCCGATGAATCCGGCACCGCCCGTGACTAGAACATGCATCGCTGTCTCCTGGGTCGATGGGACTCATGTCGGCCGGATCATTGGTCAGTTGAGTACTGATGCGTTTGACTCATGCGGGAGTCGATCCGGCCGATCGGATGGGGGTGATGCACCAGCCACCAGACCGTCTCCCGGCCTCATCGCGTCGGATCCTGTTCGTTTCGTCCACCACCATGGGCGGGTCGGGAAGGAGCCAGCGCGAACTGGCCACTGCTCTCCGGCAGCGGGGATGCCGTATCAGGTTTCTCGTGGATGACGGTTCTCACAGACCGGTTGGTCGGCGGGTTCTGGAGGAACTCACCGATGCAACCGTGCGGTTCTCCGAGCGTGGCGTCGGGAGGTTGGTCGACAGGTGCAGGTCGGTTGTCGGCAGGCGGACCCGATCCGTCACGGTCGACGGTGTCGCCATGTCGGTGACGGTCGCGCCCGAGAACGCGATCTGCTCCCTGATCGACGAGTGGCGCCCAACTCTTGTGGTGGCTTCATCCATCAGTCGCGTCACGTGGCGCGCCGTGCGATCCGAGTGCCGTCGCCGCGGTGTCCCAACCGTGCTCTACCTGCGTGAGGACACGGCGATCGGCCATCTCACCGCCGGGTTGACAGCGGATGTGGTCATCGGAAACTCGGCATCCTTGGTGGCTGCAGCCGCCCGTCACGGGGTCGATGCCGACTTCCTTCCCTCCGTGGTCCGGTTGACCCCGCTGGCCGCACCCCCGTCCGGAGAGGTCGCGCTGATGGTCAATCCGCTCCCGACACACGGTCTCGGGCTGATGGGGGCCATCGCTACTGCTCTTCGCGAGATTCCCTTCGTTCTCCAGGAGTCATGGAGCCTCAACGAGCAGCAGCAGGCTGACGTGGATGAACTGGTCAGGGCCCACGCCAATCTGACATTTCGGGCCTATGAGCCAGACCCGCCACACATATTCCGCGACGCCCGACTGCTGCTGGCCCCGCATCGGATCGACAATCGACCGAGAACGGTGCTGGAGGCCCAGGCCAACGGCCTGCCGGTGATCGCCACGGGCCATCCCGGTCTCGTGGAAGCGGTCGGAGACGGCGGGATTCTGTTGGATCCGGACGCCGCGGTCGACGACTGGATCGCCGCCATCGAGTCGGTGTGGCACACCGACGATCTTCGATCCACGCTCTCGGACCGGGCCCGAATTCATGCTGCCCGACCCGAGATCGACCCCGGGGTGGTTGTCGAGCGGTTCATCGAGATCGTGCGGACGCTCGACTCGCAGGAGGCAATGCTGTGACCGCTCGGGTTCTCACCGATTTCGTTTCCGGACAGCGCGGCGATCGCCCCGTCCCGAAGCGTGACTTCATTCTCGAAATCTGCAACGGCAGGTCCGTCCTCGACGTCGGTTGTGTGCAACATTCGTGGAAGATGGCGGTTGACAATCCGCGCTGGCTTCACGGGGCGTTGCGTGAGGTGGCGTCGAGTTGTGTCGGGGTGGACTACCTCGCCGACGACGTGGACGAGTTGCGAAAACGCGGTTACGACATCGTCTACGGCAATGTTCTCGAGGACCCGCCTCCCGGAAGATTCGACCGGGTCGTGTTGGGTGACATCCTCGAGCATGTCGAGGACCCGGCGACGTTGCTGTCCTACGTCGCCGATGCGCTCACAGACGACGGTCTGGCCATCATCACCACGCCCAACCCCTTCTACCTCGGTCAGCTCATCACTATCGGGGCCCGGGGGGCGCCCACCGTCAATCCGGAGCATGTGGCCTTCTACGACCCGATCACGTTCACCTCGCTGATCGAGCGGTCGCCCCTGGAGCTGGTCGAGATGCGCTGGCTGGCCCCATCGTTTCCGGCTCTCTGGGACGCAAGGAGCCGCGTCGTCAGAAAGATCGTGTCTCCGGCCATCCACAAGGTCGGCTCACTGCTCAGGTCAAGACGGCCGTACCTCAACTCGGACTTCGTCGGTGTCGTCCGCATCAGCCGCGGTGATGGCCCGGCCGCCATAGCCGACAGGGCGGCCGGCGTGGCCCGGTTCCATGGGGTGGCATGACATGGATGTTTCGGTGATCATCCCGGCCCACAATGCAGCCGACACCCTCGGTGCTCAGCTCGGGTCCCTGGCAGCCCAGGACTGTTCAGCGATCGAATGGGAGTTGATAGTGGTCGACAACCGGTCGACCGACCCCACTGCCGAAGTCGCCATGTCCTATGCGGGACGCATCCCGGAACTTCGGGTTGTAACGGCTGACGAAGCGGCCGGTTCGGGGTACGCACGCAACGTCGGTGCCGCGGCCGCCGCCGGACGTGTGCTGGCGTTCTGTGACGCCGATGACGTCGTCGTCTCGGATTGGGTGGCCAACATGGGCAAGGCCGTCGACGATCACCGGTTCGTCGCCGGTGCCCTTGATCTCGAAGAACTCAACCCCGAGTGGGCCACGCGCTCGCGGGGGCGTGTCGACGAAGCCGGGGTGCCGCTCTACGAGGGGCTGTTTCCGGTCGCGAGCGGCTGCAACATGGGGATCGACGCGAAACTGTTCGACGAACTCGGCGGGTTCGTCAACGACTACGACCGTGTGGAGGATGCCGAACTTTCGATGAGGGCGTGGATGGCCGGCCATCCCGCCCACTTCGCCGCCGACGCGAGAATCCACTACCGGCTCCGTACCGACATTCCCTCGATGTTCCGGCAGAGCCGCGGCTATGGCCGCCACCGTGCCCGGCTCGTGAAGCGAGCGGTGGAGTTCGGAGCCCCCAAGCCGGCTTTGCCGCCTCGGCTCCGCTCCTGGGCTTGGCTGGCCATCAACACCCCCCGGCTGCGTGATCGTTCCACCCGCGCCCATTGGGCATGGGTGCTCGGACTCAAGATGGGCACGCTGCAGGGCGCGACGGCCGCCAGGTGGGTCTACCTGTGAGCATCTCCTCAGAGCCCGGGGCGCCAGTCGCGACTGTGGTGATGCCGTGCCACA
>JAJRXJ010000130.1 GCA_024276355.1 Actinomycetes bacterium
ATCTCGATTGGGCGCAGCAAGGGATCCTCCGATGTCATCGAACCAGCAACCTAGCGCCCGTCGAGGTGTGTCGGAAGCCATATGGTTCAGGCCCGGATACCGTTTCGGTGTGGAACTCCGTGTGACGGCAACGGCGAGGGACGGAGCGGGTGTGGCACGCGGCCCGGATGGCCGTGTGGTGTTCATCGACGGAGCACTGGCGGGTGAGACCGTGGTGGTCGAGGTGTCCCATGTCGACCGTCGCTGGTCGCGCGCCAGTGTTGTCCACGTTGTCGAGGCAGCCCCGGATCGTGTTCCCGTCGACTGCACACATCAGTTGGAGGGATGCGGTGGATGCGATCTTCTCCATGTGGCCAAGTCGGCACAGCTCCGCCTCAAGACCTCAATGGTGGTCGACCAACTCACCAGGGCCGGGATCGACGCCTCCGCACCCGCCCTCAGGTCGCTCGACAATGACTCCGGCAGGACCAGCGTCAGAGCCGCCGTACAGAACGGACGGGCCGGGTTCAGGGTGAAGTCGTCGCACGATGTGGTGGTGCCAGAGAACTGCGATGCAATCGATCCGATGGCGGAGGAGATCCTCGTGGACGGCCGGTTCCCGCTGGCATCCGAAGTGACGATCCGGGTCGGTGCCAGAACCGGCGAGAGGCTGGTTGTGGTCGATGGCTCTCTCGACGATGTGTCGGTACCCGACGACGTTCGCCTCATCAGCACGAAGGACCTGGTCAAGGGCAAGAGGGCGTGGATCCACGAAGAGGCCGGAGGTCGACTCTGGCGAGTGTCGGCACGCTCGTTCTTCCAGAATCGACCAGCGGGGGCCGACGCACTTGTCGAAGAAGTGTCGGAGATGGCCGCGGTTCTGTGCCCGGACGGTCCGATGATCGATGCCTACTGTGGTGTCGGCCTGTTCGCCGGAACGGTCGGGCAGAACCGCCGGGTCACAGCAGTGGAGCGCAGCCGCGACTCGGTGGCAGATGCGAGAGTCAACTTGCGCGACACAGGTACCAAAGTGGTGAGGGTCGGAGTGGAGAAACTGAGGCCATCACCTGCTTCTCTGGTGGTGGCCGACCCAGCGCGCGAGGGTCTCGGACGCACGGGGGTCACCGCGCTCGTCAAGTGCCAGCCAGAGGTCCTGATACTGATCAGTTGCAGTCCGTCGTCGTTTGCCAAGGACTCGAAACACCTGGCGAACGAGGGTTATCGGCTCGACCGTTGGACAGTGGTCGACCTCTTTCCGCGGACCTCCCATGTGGAGACCGTGGCGGCCTATCTTCGGGCGTGATCAGGCCGCGTCGTCGACCAGCATCGAGGCACAGAGTTCACGGGCGACTACGTCGTAGTCTTCATCGATGCCGACCACGCGGTCGGCACTATTCTTGAACGGTTCGACGAACAGATCGTGCATGGGGGCCACGGTCTCGGCGAATTGGCGGCGGACATCGTCGGGCCGGCGCCCTCGCTCGGCGACATCTCTCTTGATCCGACGCTCGAGCCGGATGTCCTCCGACACGTCGATGAAAACCAGGAGATCGATGCGAGCGGCCACCTCGGGAAAGCTCGCCAGGAGAATCCCCTCGACCACCACCAATGGGTGGGCCTCGACGCGTTCGGTCTCGGCACGACGTGTGTGGGTGGCAAAATCGTAGATCGGCACATCGATGGACCGGCCGGCACGCAACATGTCGAGGTGGTTGACGAAGAGTTCGTGGTCGAGAGAATCGGGGTGGTCGTAGTTGCGCAGCACCCGTTCGGACATGGGTATGTCGGTGAGGTCGCGGTAGTAGGAGTCGAAGGCCAACACCGAAACCAGATCCGTGCCCAGAGATGAGAGTACTCGTCGGGTGAGGGTGGTCTTGCCCGCCCCGGAGCCGCCACAGATGCCACAAACCTTCACTGTCACGGAAGGCGATCATACTCGCCGGGTGGCCGGTGTTCATTGTCGATGATGCCATCATCTGGGCATGGACAAGAGTTTCTCGGCATCGTCACGTGCCGCCATCGAACCGTTTCACGTCATGGAGGTGATGCGAGCCGCCGAGGAACGGGTGGCGGCCGGCAACGAGGTGCTGCACCTCGAGGTCGGTCAGCCCTCGACCGGGGCAGCCGCGGGCGTGCTGGCGGCCGCTCATCGTGCGATCGAATCCGACGTCCTGGGATACACGACGGCCAAGGGGCTGCCGGAGCTGCGGTCACGGATCTCGGACCACTACCGGGCGTGGTACGGAGTCGATGTGGATCCCGAACAGGTTCTGGTCACCTTGGGGGCCTCCGGAGGATTCGTGCTGGCCTTTCTGGCTGCGTTCGATCCCGGTGGCCGCGTGGCTGTTCCCAGCCCCGGGTATCCGTGTTACCGAAACGCCCTGACCGCACTGGGGGCTGAAGTGATCGACCTTCCTGTCGACCGATCCACACGCTTTCAGCCAACACCGAACCTGCTCGAGGGTCTGCTCCCTCTCGATGGACTGGTGCTGGCATCGCCGTCGAACCCCACCGGGACGATGCTTCCCGGGCCCGAATTGGCGGCCCTTGTCGAGTGGTGCGATGCCAATGCCGTACGCCTGATCTGCGACGAGATCTACCACGGCATCACCTACGATCAGGCCGCCCCGTCGGCCCTCGAGTACGGCGACTCGGCCGTGGTGGTCAACAGTTTCTCGAAGTACTTCTCTATGACCGGGTGGCGGCTCGGATGGGTGGTGGCGCCAGAGGATCTGGTGGTTCCGCTGGAGCGTCTGGCGCAGAACTTCACCATCGCAGCACCAACTCTGTCACAGGTGGCGGCGGTGGCGGCGTTCGACTGCCACGATGAGCTCGAGCGCAACGTACGTCGCTACGCGGAGAACCGTCGGATACTTCTCGACGGTCTCCCCGGAGCGGGTTTCACCGATCTCGCACCTGCCGACGGAGCGTTCTACATATGGGCGGAGAGCTCCCACATGGGAATGGGAAGCGAGGAGCTTTGTCGTCGTTGGCTCGATGAGATCGGGGTGGCGGCCACACCGGGAGTCGACTTCGATCCCGGTCGTGGGCAAGGATTCGTGAGATTCTCTTTTGCCGGGTCGCAGGGCGACGTGGCCGAGGCGGTTGTTCGTCTCAAGAACTGGGTGTCGCAAAACACGGGGGTTACGAACAAGTGAGCGAATTCGAGACTGTGAGGCTGGAGCGCGACGGCCATGTGGCCTGGCTGACATTGAATCGCCCCGAGGTCCATCATGCGTTCAACAAAGTGATGCAGCAGGAGATCCGTTCGATCTGGCGCGAGCTTCGTGTCGACGACGACGTGCGTGTCGTCGTTCTCACCGCCTCAGGGCACAAGGCGTTCTGTGTTGGCATCGACAGAAACCAGGAGTTCACCGCTCTCGATGATTCGGCCACGCTCTACGGCACGTCGAACAACTTCATGTACGACGATCCCGGCGACGACCTGGGTCCCAAGGCGTGCGATCTCTGGAAGCCGGTGGTGGCCGCGGTCAACGGAATGGCTTGCGGTGGAGCGTTCTACCTTCTGGCTGAGGCCGACGTGATAATCGCGTCGGAGGGCGCCACTTTCTTCGATCCCCACGTCACCTACGGCATGGCTGCCGTCTATGAACCGATGAAGATGCTTCAGCGCATGCCGCTGGGCGAGGTCCTGCGAATGTCGTTGCTCGGTGCCAATGAGCGGATGAGCGCCGAGACCGCGCGGCGGATCGGGCTCGTGTCCGAAATCTGCCCAGCCGACGATCTCACGGCCCGGGCCAAGTGGGTGGCCGACGCCATCGCGTCGCAGCCCCCCACGGCGGTCCAGGCCACTCTCCGCGCCATCTGGGCGGCCAATGATCTTGGCCGGCTCGGGGCGCTGTCGGTGGCACCGGCCATCCTGTCGACCGGGTTCGACCGTGTCGGTATGGAGTCGGGCGGACGCGCTTTCGCCGATGGGGTGAGAATCGAGCCTCGCCTGCGTTGATATCAGGCCACGCGGTCTCCGATCAGCCGGCTGAGCCTTCTGACGCCCACTGGTCGAATGCTTTGCGAACGGCGTTGTCGACGATGTCGTTGGCCGAGCCGTCGTCGGCAGCGTGATCGTCGGTCTCCGATGCGGTTTCCTCGGAGATGCCAGCAGCGTCGGCGAGGTCGGCGGGTGACAGGTCACTGCCGGTGTCACGCAGGTCGATGGACGGTTCATGGTCGCGGGGCTTGAGCGTGGATTCGATGGACTGCATCAGCTCGCGGAGGCGCTCGCGGGATGCCACTTCCTTGGCCTTCAGTTCGGCGAGTTGCAGGTCCTTGTAGATGCGTGCGCCGTCCATCGTCTTCTCGGCCTCCAGCTCGGCGTCGCTCAGGATCTTGTCGGCGCGCTGACGGGCCTGGGCCAGGATGGCATTGGCATCTTCCTCTGCTACCGCCACTATCGACTTTGCGGTCTCGGTCGCGGATTCCGTTGAGCTGTACGCAGATTCCTCGATCTCCGCGGCGCGGGCCGTGGCTTGGGCCAATACCCTCTCCGATTGGGTCAGCGCATTGGCGAGGGTCTCGGCGGCCCTCTCGGTGGTCTTGTCGGCGTCGCGGATCCGATCATCGGCGACCCGGTGCTGATGATCGGCGGCCTTCAAGAGCCTGTTGGCCTCATCGAAGGTGGCCTCGAGATGGGCCGACCGCTTCTCGATCTCAGCACTTCTGGCCTCAAGTTCGAGCTCCCGATGGTGAAGACTTGCCTCGGCGTCGGTGAGGGTTTGGCGGGCCACAGATTCAGCTGCCGTGTAGACATCCCACAGAGATCGCACGGCCTCGTCGAGTCCCACGCGGGCCCGCTCGGCGGCTGCCTCGAGGGGGACCTCTTCGTGTTGCAACGAACCGACTTCATCGGTGTTGTCGGCTGACATCATCTGTATTTCCTTGTTGGTCACGGAGAGTGGGAATATTGCCACGCTCAGGGCATTGTAGGCGAGACTCGTAGCGGTGTAAAGAGTGCCGACCCGGGGGAACGGCGATCGTTCGGGTCAGGTCCTCGTCTTGGTTGAGCTCCAGAACATGTAGCCCAGATCGAGCATCACCAGTCCGGCGGCGAGCATGATCATGGTGCCGGTCGTGCCGGTGAACGCCAGCTGTTGCGCACCCTCGATTTCGGGTGCGGCCCGTGAGATGGTGGTCGTCGGTGGTTGTGACACGGCCACGGGCCCGGAGACGACGGTCGTCGTGGTGGCCGGGGGGAGTGTCGTGGTGGGTGCCGGGGTGGTTGAGGTCGAGGTTGGGGATGTGGTGGTTGGCGGTGGCGCGGTGGTGGTTGTCGGCACCGGCGCGGATGGCGACCAGTTGACGCATACGAGTCCGACATCGACCGAGTCGGGAGCAACCACCGGTGCATGCGTGACCACCACGTCGGTGACGGAGAGTTGGGCCTGAACCTCGAACACCTGGGTTCTGAATGTGGGGTCGTCGTCGGGGATGTCGTCCGTGGGGCCCACGGTCGTTCCACCGACCGTCACCGTCACCCGTTCCCCGGGCTGAATCTCAAGGCCGTTGTGTCCGCTGTCACCGGTTTCGATGCTCACGCTGCGTACGAACACCCAGCCCAGGTCGATCGGCAGAGTGAGGGTCTCGAGGGAGGCTCCGCGGAGCCAAATCTTCTGCCGGCCGAAGTCGACGCAGCTTACGGTTTCGCCTGATTGCTGCGCCGCTGCGGGCACCATCAGGACGACCGTGGCCACAGCCAACAAGGTCATGGTCAGTGCCGATCGTGTTCGCCGTCGTGAGCGGGAGGTGCTCCGCCGCAGCAATGTTCCCGTGCGCATCATGCGAACACTGTAGATTACCACGCACAGTAATGAAAATTATTCTTGAAATCGCTCTTGGTGGCAAAACTGGCTGGAGGTGGGATGTGGCCAAGCTGCCGCCGGGCCGGTCAGGCGCCCAATCGTTCTCGTGCTGCCTTCGAACGATCGAGCAGCAGTTGGGGGATCGCCACCCCGTTGATGGTGGCGCCGCCCCCTGATGTCGACGCGGTACCGCCGGAATCGGTGTCGCCCTCGGAGTCGTCGGCGTGCTCGGATCGTAGCTCAGCGGCACGGGCCTCGGCTTCGCGGGCCTCGAGGAATCGATGGTAGTCCTTGGCCTTCACGAGCGCCGAGTGGTCGATGTGGCCGACACTGGAGCCGTCGGAGAATCTCACCCAATACCGCAACCAGGTGACTCCATTGGCCAATGCCACCTTGCCCTCGGACCCCGCCGGATGTCCGGGAATGTCGCTGAGCAGGCGGACCTTCTGCCCTCTCTTCAGGGGGCGTGCTTGCATCTCGGCCGTGCTTGACATAAGCGGTAACCGTAGCGTGTGTGTGGGTCGAGATCCGACATTGTGATCGTCTCAACCGCGTCCGATCGCCCCGGTTGCCGAAACCCGGGGAGCGGGTGTGACTTGTGGCGACAATGTCGACAATGGGTGCAGGTTCATGCAATGTTGTCGCATGACAGACTCCGACCACGACGAACACGCCGGTCATTCCCATGGGTCCGGACACAAACACGGCGTCCGGTCCCAGGGCAGGTCCGCTCTCATCGGCGCCGCCGCGGCGAACACGGTGCTGCTCGTGGTGCAGGTCATCGGTGCCGTGGTATACGGGTCGTTGGCCCTGCTGGCCGACAGCGTCCATCAGGCATCAGATGTGGTCTCACTTCTCATGGCGGTCGTCATCGCGTTGATAGTGGCCAAGCCGACATCCGGGCGTTTCACCTTCGGATTCGGGCGGGCCGATGCCCTGGGTGGATTGGCCCACGCCCTCATCCTGATGGCCGGGGCGGTCCTCATAGTGGTCGAGGCCATCTCCCGTTTCGGAGATGAAGTGAACGTGGACGGCGGGGGAGTGGTGGTCCTTGCCCTGATCGGCGTGATCGTCAACGCCGGTAGCGCCAAGTGGCTTCACGGGGTGGGAGGGCATTCGCTCAACATGCAGGGAGCGGTCCTGCACCTGGTGGCCGACACCCTCGGCTCGGTGGTGGTACTCGTGAGTGGTCTCGTGATCATGACAACCGGGGCTGACTGGGTTGATCCCGTGGCCTCGATTCTGGTCACCCTGCTGATTGTGTTCTCGGCAGCCCGCCTGCTGTCAGCGGCGGTCCGGGTGCTGATGGATGGCGTGCCCGCCGGGGTCGATCTCGACGAGTTGAGGTCGGCATTGCTCGACGATCCGTTGGTCACCGACGCCCACCACGTCCACGTGCGATCCCTCGATGGTGAGACCCTGAGCCTCACCGCCCACGTCCTGATCAACACCGACCAGCTGCATGATGCACAGACCGTCACCAAGAGGCTCACTGCGATGTTGTCCGACGAGGGAATCGGGCACGTCACACTTCAGGCAGAGTGTCATCCCTGCGATGAACCTGGCTGTTGACCGGATGGTCGAGCCCCGCTGTCGTCGATGAAGTGAACGCTCGCTAACATACGCCCGTCGCCCCGAAAACAGGAGTTTCCGAGATGAGCACCCCAACGGCCGAAGAGGTCCGAGCCGAGGTCGAGGCCTGGCTCGACGAGAACTGGGACCCCAGCATGACCGTGCGTGAGTGGTGGGCCAAGTTGCTGCCCACCGGATACACCCACCCGATGTTGCCCACGAATGCCTACGGCAAGGGGTGGGGCCGCGACCTGGCGGCAGCAGTCATGGCCACCATGGCCGATCGCGGGGTGATGGGCCCGCCTTCATCCGGCCTCGGCTACATGCTGGCCGCCCCCACCATCGCCGCCCACGGCTCCCAGGAGCAGATCGACCAGTTCATCCCCGAGATTCTCGACGGCACGGTCGGATGGTGTCAGCTCTTCTCCGAGCCGGGTGCCGGCTCCGATCTCGCCAGTCTCGGATGCAAGGCCGAAAAGGACGGCGACGAATGGATCATCACCGGTCAGAAGGTATGGACCTCGGGTGGTCAGGTCGCCGACTGGGGGATGCTCATCG
>JAJRXJ010000131.1 GCA_024276355.1 Actinomycetes bacterium
ACCCAGACCGGACTGACCGTGCAAGCCACCTACGACAACACCTGGTACCCCAAAGGCGTCAAGATCACCGACGCCCAGATGTCCCAGATACCTATCCGAGCACACAGCTGGCACGGCGAATGGAACTACACCATCACACCCTGAACCACGCAATCAAACCCGCGGCGGGCCCTAAGGAGACGAGAGCTCAGGTTGGAGGACGGGTGTGTCCCAGGGCTCTTGGCTACCGCAAAGACCCAGGACCAGCCCCAGCCGATCGGGACCGCGCCGAGCCGCTTGCCGATGCACACATCTCCCACGTCGTCGAACACCAGCCGTGTAGTTGAGCATGCTCTTGTCGATGTCGATGCGCTCGATCCAGCCGGTGGTGTTGGTCAGGGGCCGATGGTCGTTGGTTCGCTTATGGCGACAAGGCGGCCTTCGGAGCTCACGGCGGCGATTGTTGCTTTCATTGGTTCGTGGAGCGTCGCGGTCTGGTTTAGCTCCGCGGTATTGCCGCCACCGACCCGGACGCTCGTTTCGGTTCCGGTCCATGCCCAGTAGGGGGAACCGTTCCCATCGATGATCGCCAGAAGGAAGAGCGCGGCCCCGTCGACGGTGTCCCAGGTGAGGGTCGGGTGTGGCCCGGTTTCGTCGCTGCGGAGTGTCATCGTCGTGACCCCACGCTCCGAGAACGTTTCTCGGAGGCCTCGGGGTTCGGCAATCGTTGAGTCCGGCTCGTCTCGTGAGGGACTATTCACGGTCGTGCTGGTGTCAGATGTCGTGCCGGCGCTGGTCTCTGGCGCGGTGCCGCCGGCGCAAGCGCCGACCAGGACCGCCAAGCAGATGATGCCGGCGGACCAGCGGCTCATGCTCCCGCATCCAGTGCGGCCTGTGCTCGGCGGGCGAGGTCAGCCCACCCGACCATGTCGGCCAGGCCAGCAAGCAGCACCAGCGCGATCTCGTCTTCGTTCTCGATGGCTGCTTCAAGTCGGGCCTCGAAAGCTCCCAACACACTGTCGTCCGCGTCGGCCGAGCCGGTCTCGGAACCGCTACCGATGACCCCCACCCTCACGAGCATGAGGACCACGCGATTCCACTCGAGGATGGGTACATCAGGGTCCTGGATGAGAAACCCGAGGAGCGGTTGGATCTCCGCAGCGATGATCGACCGGTAGAAGGCGTCATCGCAGCCGTCGAAACGTGCCATGGCGGAGGCCATGATCTCGGCGGCGACGATGAGATCGGCCACGCCATCGAGCACCCCGACGTGTATGGCAGTGCCGGCGAGGATTCCGTCAATGATGCGGCTGACGTCATGGCGAAGGCCGTCCATCGTCTCAAACCACGCGGTGGGGTCGGTGGTGGCGCCATCGCGGATCGCGAACCACACGACACTCTCCATGTCGACGAGTCGCGCCACGTCGACATTGACGCCGCGGCCCTCGATTCGTTCACAGCCAGCGTGGATCAGCTCGACCTCGCCTCCTCCCGACACGTCCGGGATGGCGGCGCCCCCCAAAACGACGCTCGTGAGGTCGAAGCGAGGCATCGTGTCAGGTCCCGAGACCACACCGCTGATGACCTGCTGATCGCCGCTCCACTGGAACGAGCCTTCAAGCTCGCCGCCGGCCGATTCGAACTCGAACCCACCCCGGAAGTCGCCAACGTCGGTACTGAAACTGACGAAACCGACCCACTCGCCTGGCGCGGCCCGCCGTCCGGTTTGAGCGCTCGCCGGCAGCACCGCGGCCATCAGCGCCAGCACCGAAGCGGTAGCCATGACTGTGAGTCGCGTTCGCGGCCGAGAGTCCGCCCTCGGTTTGCCGAATCTCATTCGACGGGCCCTACCGTCAATGTGATCGCGACGAAGTCGTCTCCTTCGAGCGGCGCCAGCACCACGATGATGATCT
The DNA here is from genome assembly GCA_024276355.1 of Actinomycetes bacterium. Taxonomy (GTDB): domain Bacteria; phylum Actinomycetota; class Acidimicrobiia; order Acidimicrobiales; family Aldehydirespiratoraceae; genus SZUA-87. The sequence continues at coordinate 1,893 of JAJRXJ010000131.1, forward strand.
TGTCCGCTTCCGCGTCGGGGGCGTTTTGCCACGAGACTCCACCGCCATCGGAAGCTGTCCGCTGATAGTCATCGGGCTGTGCTTGTGTCCAGTCGTCATAGAACGCGATGGCGGCGTCGCGCTGAGCGAGGGGGACGATGAACTGCACGACGGTGAACAATCCGCTCTCGCTGCGTGCGACCGCCTCGGCACCAGCAGCCAACGGCACCGCAAAGTCATCCCCATCGGCACCACCACCGCCCTCCGATGAGCCGGAATCGACGGACCCAGGCGAGCCCCTCTCGCCGCTGTCGCCTTCATCACCGCTGCACCCGGCAACAAGCAGCGCCAAGGCCAACGCGCCCGTTGACGCTAGGCGCCTCCACCTGACCATCGCCATCCTCCCGTCTCCCCCAGATCTCAGTCTGCCAGTAGCCTAAGCCTCAATCCACCGATTGACCTGGTGGGGGGCGGGCTGAGGGACTGTCGCTCGGTGTTGGGGTGAGGGTCGGCGGGTGGGGGGTTGGGTGTCGTTTCGGGGCGTGTCGAAGCAGGATTTCTGGGTGTGGTGTGGTGTGGTGTGGTGTCGACGCTGGGCTTGGCGGGGGTGAGTCAGGCCCCGATGGCTGGTTTCAGCCCGAGGGTTCGGGGAGTGCTCGGATGGCGTTGAGCGTCTTGTGGAAGTCGGCCGCCCATGGCCAGCGGGTTGGGAGCCGTAGCAGCATGGTGCGGGCGTGGTTGACAATGACGGCCGGTAGTGAGATGAGCTGGGCTCGGCGACTGCGGTGGGTGCGTCGTGGCATATCGGCGATGAGGTCTGCCCAGATGCCGAGGTTGTGGGCGAGCACCGTGCAGGCGAGCCATGCGGCGTTCGCGCCGTAGTGACCCGATGGGATGTGGTCGAGGCCTGCGCCTTCTTTCAGGTCACGGATCGCGAGTTCGACTACGGCGTGTTCGCGGTGAAACGCGTCAGCGTCGACCATCGAGATTTCGGTGTTGGATGTGATGAAGGCGTGGTGGCGCCACTCGGGCCACAGTTGGCGTTGGATGGTGTCGGTGAGACGGGTCCGGCGCACGATGAGACGAACGGTGCGGGCCTTGCGTCCTCGCCCGGCGGTGTAGGTCGTCTCCGCGACTTGAGCTGCGCCCCCGGCTGTGTAGTTGATGTCGACCCAGGCGTTGTCGTCGATCGCGCCGATCGCGGTCTTGATGGTGGCGATTTGGCGCACGGTGATCGACCAGCAGATGCGATGAGCGTTGAGCCGGTCGATGAGTTTCCAGGACCAGAACCCCGAATCGGCCCGAACCGTCATCGCCCCGGTGGCGCCGCCGCGGTTGATGAGCGCGACGAGTTCGTCGACGAAACGGTCAACGCCGCGTGCGGTGTTCGCGGAGCCTCGCCGCATCCGGGCGAACAGCACTTCGCCGGTGCCGGCGCGGGTCGCGATCAGCGGGTGATAGCCGAGCACTTTGGTGTAGCCGTACGACGCAGCCTGTTTGGCTTTGCCATAGACCTGAAAGATCGTGGAGTCCAGATCGCCAACCAACGCGTCGTCACCGGGACCCGCGCCCGCATTCCACGCCCGGGCGAGCGTGCGCGACAACACGGCGTCGAGCTGACGGACATGATCAAACGTGAAGCTACGCAGAAACGTCCCGATAGTTGAAGGGGGGCGAGTTCAAGGGGTGACGGCTGCAGTTGAGGCTTGAGGTTCCACCGGTCGGAGCGTGATGGCGTGCATGATGCCCGCTGTCTACACACAGCCCCTGACCGGTGGAGAGTCCAGCATGCCAGCCCAGCCGTTGACCGC
>JAJRXJ010000132.1 GCA_024276355.1 Actinomycetes bacterium
AAGGAACGCCTCGGATGGAGCTGGCTGTCGGCCCTCGAGGTTCTGGGCCCCGGGTTCATGGCTGTGGCCATGGTGGCCAACCCCCGGGGCGCCGTCACCGACATAGGGCGGGGCTTCGCACCCCTGCTCCCGTGGCGCACGGATGCGCGCTCCCGGCTCCGGGACGATCGCGACAACACCAGAGTCGACGAGATCGGCGAACTCGGCATCACCCGCGCCTTCACCACCGAGGACGTGTTCAACCTCGACCGCCGACTCGGAATCGTCGATCTGGTCAATGGGCCCGGACGGCGAACAGATGTCAGCGACCACAGGCGGGGGGATCTCTGATGGCACTCCTCGAGGCCATGGAGGTGACAGTGAGGTTCGGTGGGCTCGCCGCGCTCGACGATGCCAGAATCTGCGTGGAAGCCGGTGAGGTCACCGGGATGATCGGTCCCAACGGTGCCGGCAAGACCACTTTCTTCAACGTTCTAACCGGTCTGCAAGACACAACCACCGGCCGGGTGACCCTCGACGGCCGCGATATCACCCGCCTCAGCGTCCACAAGCGCGCCCGCCTGGGAGTGGCCCGAACATTTCAGAAACTGGAGGTGTTCGGCCAGTTGTCGGTGATGGAGAACGTTCTGGTTGCTGCAGAAATGAGAAGGCGCTGGGATCGATCCGGTCCCGGACCCCGCCGCGAGGCCCACGATTGTCTCGACCGGGTGGGCATCTCCGACATCGCCGATGTGTCCGTCGCCGCGCTCCCCACCGGAACCGCCCGGCTTGTCGAACTGGCCCGTGCTCTGGCCACACGACCGCGGGTTCTGCTTCTCGACGAACCCTCCTCCGGTCTCAACGGCGAGGAAACCGAGGCCATGGCCGCCCTCCTGAGGGAACTCACCGGCGACGGACTAGCCGTGTTGTTGGTCGAGCACGACATGTCCTTCGTGATGGGGCTCTGTGCAACCATCAACGTGTTGAGCTTCGGCGAGATTCTCGCCACCGGCAGCCCATCGGAAGTCCAGGCCAATCCGGCTGTGCAGGCCGCGTACCTGGGTTCCGACCACGGAGCCCCACGATGATCCCGGTGCTCGAACTCAGCCGCGTCAGGGCCGGTTACGGGAGCATCGATGTGCTCCATGGCGTCGACTTGTCGATCCACGCCGGCGAGGTGGTCGCACTGCTGGGTCCGAACGGTGCCGGCAAGACCACAACCCTGGCCGTGGCCAGCGGCCAGATCCGACCCTCCTCGGGATCGATCTCGCTCATGGGCCACACCGTCAACGGGGTGAGGCCCGATCGTCTCGCCAGATCGGGCGTCTGTCTCGTGCCCGAGGGACGGGGAATATTCGCCAACCTCACGGTCCGCGAGAACCTGCTGATGTCCAGCTACGCCGGCGTGTCAATCGAGCAGATCGAAGCACGCACTTACGAGCTCTTTCCCCGACTCGGCGAACGCCGCTCGCAAACCGCCGGCACCCTTTCCGGCGGAGAACAGCAGATGCTGGCTCTGTCCCGTGCCCTCACCACCGACCCGGCGATCCTCCTGCTCGACGAGCTCTCGATGGGCCTGGCCCCGCTGGTCGTGAGCGACCTCTACCACCGGGTCGGTGAGCTCGCCTCCGACGGGCTGTCGATTCTCATAGTCGAACAGTTCGCGCAGGCGGTCCTCGGTGTCGCCGACCGTGCCGCGGTGATGGTCAACGGCGAGATCCGCTCGATCGGTGAGCCCGAAGAGATATCGGATGCCCTTGCCGAGGCGTATCTGGGAGGCTGAGTTGTGATATCGAGATTCGAAACCGAACATCAGGAGGCAGAGTCGTGACCGACCGAAGCGACAGCGGGATGACCCCTCGCTTGCAGGAGTTCCGCGCTGAGGTGGAGAGCCTCGGCGTGACCGGAGGGGGAGCCAACCCGGAGCGGACCGGCACGATCGCAGGACTGGTCCTACTGGCGGTCGGGCTCGCCATCGCCCTCATCGCCGCGCTGTCCCAGAGAGGCGACTCCGGGGCGGGCGACGCCACCGCCGTGCTCGCCGAGGTTGTCTCGTCCAGCAATGGCACGATCGTGGTGGTGCTCGGCTTGTCGCTGGCCATCGTCGGCGGGTTCATCTGGGTGCGCAACAGCCTCACCAGATATCTGCGCTACTGGCTCGTACGCCTCATCTACGAGGATCGGTCCAACACCGACCGCCTCATAGAGGCGATCCGCGAGACACACGGCGGCGGCGACAGCTGATGGGCATGCCCGACAACATCGGGATCATCGACACGATGATCGGATTCCCGGCCGGCGACACCTCGCGTTACGACTTCATTCGTGGGCAATTGAAAGACAGGGAATCGACCGAGTTCGAGTTTCCGGTCGAGTACATCTTCAAGGGTGTCCCGAGGGAGTTCAACGACACCGACGACCCGATCGAGACCACGCTCGAGCAGATGGACCGATTCGGTGTCGCCATGGGCTTGGTTGGCGTCGACGGGGATGTCGGCAAGGAAGCGGTGAGGCGCCACCCGACCAGATTCATTCCGCAGTGTCATGTGGACCCCAACGACGTCATGGGAGAGGTCCGGCGAATCAAGCAGCTCCACAAGGAGTTCGACGTCCGCTCGGTGGGTATCTTCCCGGCCGGTTGCGTACCACAGTGCCCAATCGACGACCCGAAGATGTATCCGATCTACGCAACCTGCTGCGAGCTCGACATACCGGTGTTCGTCTGCGCTGGTATCCCCGGGCCTCGCCTTCCGTTCAGCCCTCAGCACGTCGAGCGCATCGATCAGGTGATGTACGACTTTCCTGAGCTGACTTTCGTGACCCGCCACGGCTGCGAGCCATGGCAGGACCTGGCGGTGAAGCTGATGCTGAAATGGCCGGGGCTTCACTACTCGACCTCGGCCTTCGCCCCCAAGCACTACCCGGCGGCGATCATCGACTACGCCAACACCCGTGGGGCCGACAAGATCATCTACGCCGGCTACTTCCCGATGGGGCTCAGTCTCGAACGGATCATGACCGAGATGCGCCGGGTGGGCTTCAACGATGACGTCTGGCCCAAGTTCCTGCGCGGCAACGCCGCTCGGGTCCTGAAGCTCGACTAGGGGGGGGACGAATCGTCGAGCCAGGCACGCGCGAGCGGCGCTGTCGTCAGGGCGAGGTGGTGATGGCACAACGCCACCTCGTGGGAACAGTCAGATTCGTCTTGGCATCGCCTCCTCAGCAGTATCCGAGGGCTGCTCGTTGAGCAGACTTCGACCGACGCCGACAACCACCAGGGCCATGACACCACTCAATATGAGTGCGCTGGAACCTCCCGGCAGCACGGCCAGTGCTGACACCATCTCCATCGTTTTCTCCTCCAGATTCGCATCTTCTTTTCGCCACCATTGGTAACGACATGGAGGGCGGAGTTGTTTACTCCAAGGGGCCCGGCGCCTCAGGGTCTGGTGTCAGCCGTCCCGGGTCGAAGGTCCGTGAACATCAGTGGAAGGCGTCACGACTCGGTCTGTCGCCTGCTCTTTGATCCGAGGAGGATGAATCCTCCACCCAGCGACAGAAGCAAAATGGCGCTCAGGAGCCACCACTGCAGACCGAAGCGGACGCCGGTGAAGGCCAGCGAGTTGGGCAGGACCCTGCGAATCACCGACTCACTCTCCACAGCCAGTTGGGCCACGTTGTTGCCGAGATCGGTATCGAATCCGGTGGATGTGATCGAGGCACCGGCTTGCAGGACTACCGAGGACGAGTCGATCACGTATGTCACCGTCACATCCACGACCCATCCGGGGGCCACGTCACCGAGTCCACATCGCAGCGTGCCGGAGTCCAGGAAACATGTGGGTTGGGCCCCCACGAAAACCGATCCACCTCCTGTCCCGGTCTGGCCCTCCGCAGGGTGCCATGACCCAAATGTCCAGGTGTCCAATCGGGCCCCCTTGATCGGATTGACCACCAGCGATGTGGCCACCGCGGTGTCACGGCCGATGTTGCCGGCCCGCACCGCGAGGTCGAGGGTGTCGCCGGTGGGGGTCGACTGCCGCTTGATCGACAATAACTCGACGGCAACGTCCATGATCGGGGTGGGGTCGAGCGAGTCAGGGATGCCGTCGCCGTCGGTGTCCACCATGGGAACCGTCGTCGGGGTAGATATCACCGTGGTTGACGAGGCGACCGGCGATGTCGAGGTCGTCGAAGGGGGTGCCGTTCCGGTCCCTGCCGTGGTCGTGACCGCCGTGGTTGGCTGAGTCGCCACGGCGACCGTGGTCGAACTTGATGTTGTCGAGGGAACCAGCGGAACCGTCGTCGACACCGGTGGCGGAGGCAACGTCGTGGAAGGCGGAACCGTCGTCGACACCGGTGGCGCGGCCACCGTCAGACTCACGGTCGCCCTGGCACAGGCAGTGGCACCGCTCACACAGACCTCGTATGGCAACAGGACCGTCTTGCCGGCATCACCGGCCACCGGAACATAGGAAATCGCACCGGTCGCCGCATCGACATGTGATGACCCCCCGCCGGAGTTGCTCAGGACGATCACGCTGACCGATCCCGGTCCCGCGGCCGCATCGTCGTTGGCAACCACATCGACCGTGGTGGTCGACGACACCGCGGCGTTGGCGGCGTCATCTCCGGCTGAGGCCACGGTTCGGTTGGGGTCAGCAGCGTCCGGAACTCCATCGGCATCGCTGTCGAGATCCTCACAGTCGGGAATCCCGTCGGAATCGGTGTCGTAGGGAACCGCACCGCCGAGCGTCGGAGGTTGGATCTCGACCGAATCCGGGATGCCGTCACCGTCGGTGTCGGCTGTCGATGAGATCGTGCCCGGTGTCGCTGTCAGGTTGGCTGCCGGGATGTTCGTGAGCGTCCCGCCATCGAGGCGCCACTTGAGGTTGGTGGCACCATCCCAGCCGTTGTCATACCAATACATCCGGAACGGGAATGCTGTGGGCGCGGCACACCTCGATGCCGGCAAGGTGAGTCTGAACGTGACCGAAGACGGGCGCCCATCACTGCTCCATGTCGACCCGGCCTCGCTGAGCGTCGACTTGTCCGTCGATGACGAGAACCAGATCGATTGGAAGCTCCCTCGGTAAACACCATCGTTGCCCTGATTGGTGGCCACGAGATCAATCTTGCTGACACCGCTCGGGACCTTGAGCCACCCGTCGTACACGACCCAGGTGCCGTCCTGCCCGAGGGGATCCCGGTGAGGCACCGAGCAAGGCAGAACGCCTTGGCTGTCGTCCACGTACACGCCGGCCGACAGGTCCTGGAGACACTCCACCTGCGGTCCCCCCGGAATCGCCGGCAGACCGAAGCTGTCGCTGCCGGTGAAGATTTCGGTGATGGTCGATCCCACACCGGGATGCGTGCCACGAAGCTTTCTCACCTGCGCCGGAACAAGCCCGGGCCGGCCCGCCGCACTCGAGCCAACTGCGATCACCGGAGGAAGCGTCGTGGAAGTGGAAGTCGAAGTCGACGCGACCGGAACCGATGTCGAAGTCGAAGTCGAAGTCGAAGTCGAAGTCGAAGTCGACGCGACCGGAACCGATGTCGAAGTCGAAGTCGAAGTCGAAGTCGAAGTCGAAGTCGACGCGACCGGAACCGATGTCGAAGTCGAAGTCGAAGTCGAAGTGGAGGTCGAAGTGCTGGTGGTGGCGTCGGCGCCCGCCGCGGCCGCGGATCCATCCGTGGTCGTCGTGACCGGGTCCGGGGCCACAATCATGAGGGAGACCAAGGCCTGTTCACGTCGACACCCTGCCGAGTTGACCAGAACATCCTCAGGCGAACCGGGGCATCGATCCCTGTCGTCCTTGACCCCATCACCATCAGCGTCAGAGCTCTCGCCGGGCGTGACCTTGAGAACGGCGGGTCCGCCCTTGGACTCCACCTTCACCTGAAGCGTGTTGGATCCCGTGCGGAACAAGGACTCATGCTCAGAATCGGATCCCGACAGATTGAACCGAACGTCGCAGTCATCGCACTTCTCGTCGTCGATCCTTTCGAACTTGATTTCTTCACCGTTGACCCGGATTTCCTTGATCTTCGCTTCCGAGTGAACGTCGAATGACACGCCGAGATGATCGGCCTGCCACTGATCGGCTATCTGGAATGACCCCGAGAACACCACGGATTCGTCGCTGCCATGGTCTTCATCCGAATCGCCCCCGCAGGCCTCGGTCTGATCACCATCATCACTCTGGTCATCATCACCGTGATCACCATCATCGCTGCTGTCACCATCATCGCCATGGTCATCATCACCGTGATCACCATCATCGCTGCTGTCATCATCACCGTGATCACCGCGGGATTCACATACCCAGCCGTCGCCCCTCACCGTGGCCGGAACACTGACCTCGTGGTCGAAGTCTGCCGACACCGACCAGACGGGATCAGCCGCGCCCGCCACTGCCGAACCGGTCGACAGCAGGTCCGTGCGAAACAGTGGACCCGGGATCTCGTCGACGGTGTAGACGAATGAGTCCTCACCCTCGTAGCCCGCATCAGGGGTGTACTCGATTGTTCCCGACACCGGGTCGAAGGCACCCAACGTCCCGTGTTCCGGGGGGATGGCCACTGCGTACGTGGACGCATCGGGCTCACCGTTGTCATTCTCCGCAATGGCGATTCTCACCGATCGGCCCGCCACCGTGGAAGCGCTGTCGTCGGCGATCCGCAGATCCCCGGTCATGGCCGAGGCACCGGGCTGTTCCCGATTCACGGAGTTGATGTAGAGGAGGCCGGAGGCCAGTCCCATGACCGCAACCACCGCGAAGACACGCACGGCTCTGCGCCGTCGCTGAGCTGGCCCCGACACTCCCGACCCTGCTCGCTTGATCCCGTCCAGGTGACTGTTCGTATCCATGTGCTCGATCTCCGGAGACTCGTCCACATGCGGCAACGGACGAGGCCGGAAAGGTCCTGAGCCGAACAGGTAGCCAGACCCAACCCGCAACTACCAAAGTCACTTGGGCGGACGCGGCCGGGTGGGTCCCCGCTTCAAAAGTGACACCCCCGAAGGTGAGCGCCTCCGGGGGTGTCGAGCACAGAACGCACCTCGCTGGACAGGAAGGGTCGGAACGTTCTGCAGAAACCATCGGCGCGATCAGCGCCAAATTTGAGCCAATCAGACCAGATTTTTCGAATCAGATGTCACAACAATCCAACGACCACTCATATTCGCCTACTGGACTCACCCCAATACTCGTCCTTCAGGAGCCTCTTGTAGAGCTTCCCGGTGGGATGTCGCGGCAGTTCGGCTCGGAAATCGACGGTGCGAGGGCACTTCACGTCGGCCAGCTGTTCCCGGCAGTACGCGATCAGCTCCCGCTCCAACCGACGGGCGGCTTCATCGTCGGTCGGCATGGTCACTGGTTGCACGACTGCCTTGACCTCCTCACCGAAGTCGTCATTGGGCACACCGATGACCGCGACGTCGATCACCTCCGGGTGCATGGTGAGAACATTCTCCGCCTCCTGCGGATAGATGTTCACACCTCCGGAGATGATCATGTATGCCTTGCGATCGGTGAGATACAAGAACCCATCGTCATCGAGTCGACCGACATCACCCAGGGTCGACCATCCATTGGGCAGCCGTGATGCCGCGGTCTTCTCCGGATCACCGTGGTATTCGAAAGTGCCGGCACCATCGAAGTAAACGGTGCCCTCTTCTCCGACTTCGAGCTCGTTTCCGTCATCGTCGACGATGTGGACAACACCAAGAACCGCCTGACCGACCGTGCCCGGGTGGGCCAGCCACTGCTCGCTGTTGCAATAGACGAACCCGTTGCCCTCCGTGCCGGCGTAGTACTCGTGCAGCACGGGCCCCCACCACTCGATCATCTGGCGCTTGACCTCCACCGGGCATGGAGCAGCAGCATGGATCGCTGCTTGTATCGAGGACACGTCGTACTTCTCGCGTGTGGCCTCCGGCAGCTTCAACATGCGCACGAACATCGTGGGAACGACCTGGGTCTGGGTGACCTGATACTTCTCGATCAAACGCAGGTACTCCTCGGGGTCGAAGCGCTCCATCACGATGACCGTTCCGCCGAGGATCTGCGCGGCCATGCAGAACCGGAGCGGGGCTGCGTGGTAGAGAGGCGCCGGCGATAGATAGACCGACTTGTCGGTGAACCCGAACAGCACCGACAGCGTGGAGACACCGCTGCCTGCTGTCTCGAGCGGCTCCAACGCCACGTTGGTGTTGACCCCCTTCGGGCGCCCGGTTGTGCCCGAACTGTAAAGCATGTCCGTGCCTGCGACGCGGTCGGGAAGCGGGTCGGACGAAGCTGACGCCACCACATCGTCGTAGCTGTCGTACCCGTCGATCGGATCGTCGACCATCAGGCGCAGTTCGACGCCCGGCATGAGATCGCGCAGTTCGGCGGCCTGGTCGGCCTTGTAGGGCGACGTGATGAACGCACGGGCCTCACAGTTTCCGATGATGTATTCCATCTCATCGGTGGTGAGACGGCTGCTGATCGCCGTGTAGATCAATCCCGCGTAGTGGGCTCCCCAGCAGATCTCGAGAAACCTGGGGTGGTTTTCAAGACAAAATGCAACATGGTCTCCTGGACGAAGCCCCATGTCGTGGAACACGCGCGAAAGCCGGTTGGCGGCCTCGTCGAGTTGCGAGTAGGTGATCACCCTGCCCGACCCGGCCATCACAATGGCCGGATGATCAGGTCGCTCGGCTGCGTGTGCTCCTGGATACACAATTCCCCCTGTGGCTCGAACGCTGACCGTAGCAAGAGCCGACCCCGCGACGCCCATCCACGGGGCGGGTGATCAGGCCTCGACGTAGATGCAATCCTGCGGGCAGTCCTCGGCGGCATCCATGATCGAATCGCCCAGAGAGTCGTCGACAACCGCGACCTCGTTGCGACCCATGATTTGTCCGCCCTGGATCACATAAGCCAGGCCATCGGAAGCGAGGATGAACACCTCGGGGCACGCATCCACACACACGCCAACGCCGGCGCACTCGTCGTGATCAATCCAAACTCGCATTTTGTGTCCTCGGGTCGCGTAACGATCAACGGCCCGCGCACACCTTCCACGACACCGACCCCTCCCTACGTTTGGGCTGATGAGTCGGGGCCCGGTTTTCCACCCGACCACCCGTCGAGGATTCCCTTGAGTCCGGTGGGCTCGTGATCGCCGAAGGCCAGTTGCTCGAGAATCCCGGTGCCGATTCGCTCTCCCCAGGTTGCCTTCACCACGGTCTGGATGTGGATTGACGCCGGATCGCCGGGATCGACCTCTTCGAGTACCAGCCGTTCACCGCCGACCTCGAGAGTTCCGTGGTTCGAACCGTGTTTCCATTCTGGATGGAAGTAGCCGACCCCTCTCATGCGAAAGGTGAGCAACTTCTCGAGCTCGATGATCTCCTGCCGACCTCCCGAGTCCAGTTGCAGCGATGCCGTCTGCATCTCCCGCGTGCCGGGCTCCCACTCGATCCGATAGCTGAACGAATCCGCCTCATCGGCCGGCGAGTCCATCCCCCATGTGGGCGAATCGGGAGCGGCGAGGACCGGCACGACGAGTGCCGATTCGAACCACCGTTCACCGTCGGAGTGCTCGAACACCGCCATATGAGTGCAGACATCATCGAAGTGCAGCGGAGCCCACAACCAGAACACCTGCGGCGCTGAGGCCGGGAAGTTCGTGGCTGTCTGTTCCCCCACTGCTCGAATGCCCCAGGACCGGTCACGGGTGCCCCTCACGATGCTCGGGTCGACTTTGAGTGTCACATCGTCGTAGCCGACAGATCCCGACCAGACCCCCCACTGTGTGAGACGGGTGTAGTCCATCATCATTCTGTTGCCACGGGAGATGGTCTGACGTGGCTCCTGAACCGCGGCCGTTCGCGCTGCGAACGTGAGATCCGCCACGACTCCGGCGTCGTTCGGCTCGACCACGACACGCAGGGTTCGAAGCCCCTCGACGACCTCCACCCGCAACGGCCCGACCCTCGTGGCCCTCTCCGGGCTGATCAACCCCGACGCGAAGACCGAATGCTGCACCCCGTCGTGAACCACACAGAAGGCCGCGTCGACCACACCCCGGTTCGGATAGTGGCCCATCGCGGCCGCGAAGAACACTTCGCCGGCCGGATCGTGACCGTTGAAGAAGTAGCGGTCGTACTGGTTGGGGTCCGAACTCGCCGGCTGGGCGATCGGTGACGGAGTCTGGTGTATCGGATGATCGTCGAACGGGGTCAACATTGGTGGTCCTGGTTGGTGTGGATTGCCGACGCCGGCTAGACGGTGAACCCACCGTCGACGTCGAGATTCTGGCCGGTGATGAAGCTGGCCCGCTCGGAGGCCAGAAAGCAGACCGCTTCCGCTATGTCCTCGGCCGTGCCGAACGTGCGAAGTGGAATGTTGGATCGGGCCGCGGCGAGCGCCCGCTCATCAAGGTCGCCGCTGGCCATGAGGCGTTTCGCCATTCCGTCGGTGAGCATTCCCGGACCCACCGTGTTGGCCCTCACACCGAATCGGCCCTCCTCCGCGGCGATGCCTTTCACGGCAGCCTCCACGGCCGCCTTGGGAATCGTGGACAGGCCGTCGCGCACCGGGAAACGGCGGGTGGCGGCCGTGGTGACGGCCACGATGCTGCCTTTCGACTCTCGCAGATGCGGCAGGCAGGCCATGGCGACCGCGAAGAAGCCAACTGCGTCGTCTCGCAGCTGGGCCTGCACCTCGGCTGGGCTGATTCTGCTCAGGTGCATTTGTGGAACGTGGGGACCCGCCGCGTACACGAGGGTGTGGATACCAGCAGCGGCATCGGCGATCGCATCAACATTTGCTCTGCAGGCGTCGTGATCGGCAAGATCCAGTTCAACTGTCCATGCGGCGCGGCCGGCGTCGCTGACCGCGGCCGCGACGCGAGCGGCAGTCTCTTCACTGGACCTGTAGGTGATGGCAACATCACTGCCTCGTCGAGCCAATTCCACGCATATGACCTCTCCGAGTCCACCGCTGCCCCCGACGACGAAGGCCGCTCCGGGCCGGGCAGCGAAGTCGTTCGACAGGTCCGTTCCATGGGAAGTCACTTCGAAAGAGTGCCTGAGCCTCGGCGCCGGCGCCAGCCGAACGGCATCACTGCGGGCGGCGAAGCCCGGGCTCACGCCGTTACCTATGATCACGGTATGCGCCTCGGAGTGTCGATCACCTCAGCCCACAACGTTGCCGATCCCGCTGTTGGGGCCCGCAACATGATCGAACGGGCCCGGGTCGCGCGCGACGCGGGCCTCGATTCGCTGAGCCTGGGAGATCATCACGCCACCTCGATTCCCTACTACCAGGGCGTGCCCATGCTCGGTCGGCTCACCGCCGAATGGGACACCACCCGCCCCACCGGTTGCCTGTTCCTGCTCCCTCTCTGGAACCCGGTCCTGGCGGCCGAGCAGATCGGAGTGCTGGCCTCGCTCTGTCGCGGCACATTCGTCGTGCAGACAGGCATCGGCGGTGGAGATCAGCAATTCGAGGCGATGGGAGCCGACATGTCCACGCGCGGCCGGGTCATCGACGAATCGATCGGGGTGATGAAGGAACTCCTGAAAGGCCAGACCGTCACGAGCAACTACTTCGGGATATCGGGGGCCATCGTCAATCCCAGACCATCCGGAGACGTCGAATGGTGGATCGGAGCCGGTGGACCCGGACCGTTGAGGCGGGCGGCGAGGGAGGGCGACGCGTGGTACGCCGGGCCCGCGGTCACTGCCGATCTGGCCTCCGAGATGCTCGAAACCTATCGTTCGGCTTGCCGCGACCACGGGCGAAAGCCGCGCGCCATCGTGCGCAAGGACGTGATCGTTCTTCGAGACGGCGATCGAGCCAGAGCACTCGGCGATGGGTTGGTTTCGTCCGGCTATCGGGGCATGCCGCGAGACGCGGTGGCATACGGGAACGTCGACGACGTGGTCGAGCAGCTGGCACCGTTTCGTGAACTCGGTTTCAGCGACGTGATCGTTCGTTGCATGACAATAGAGCAGCCCGATGCACTTGAGACCCTCGAACTGTGCGGCGAGGTTCGCAACATGTTGGCTTGAGGGTCAGCTGTCCCGGTACGCGGCCAGCGCCGCCCCAACGATGCCGGCACGATTCTGAAGCTTGGCCTGAACCACCGGAGTATCAAGCCGGATCCTGGGGCCGAACCGGTCGAAGTTCTTGCTGATACCTCCGCCGATCACGAACAGATCAGGCCAGAAAAGCCTTTCCATCTCCTTCAGAAAACTCTCGACGCGTTTCGACCACTCCCCGAAACCGATGTTGTCGTCGTTCTTGGCCCGTGACGACGCCAGGTCCTCCGCCTCGACACCACCCATCTGCAGATGCCCGAACTCGGTATTGGGCACAAGCCGTCCATCGACAAAAACCGCGGTACCGATTCCGGTTCCGAGAGTGATCATCACCACCACTCCACCGATCCCCTTGCCAGCGCCAAGTTTCACCTCCGCCAAACCGGCGGCGTCGGCGTCGTTGATCATGGTGACCGGATTGTCGAGGGCCTTGGAAAAGACCTTGTCGGCGTTCACTCCAACCCAGGCCGGATTGAGATTGGCCGCGGTGAGTGTGTGACCCTTCCTGATCACGCCCGGGAAGGCGCAGCCGACCGGGCCGCTCCAGTCGAAGTCCTCACACAACCCCCGGGCTATCTCCACTATCGCCTCGGGCTCACCGGAATCCGGGGTGCCGACCCGGCGGCGGTCGCTGACGAATTCTCCCGTCTTGATGTCGACCGGAGCGGCCTTGATTCCGGAACCACCGATGTCTATACCGAGAATGTGGTCGGAGTGTTTGCGGTGATGTCGGCTCACTGGGGATCTCTCAGATCGAGGTCGGCGATCAGCGTGGCGTTCTCGGTGGAAACCATTCCGGCTGGTATATCGCGATCTCCGGCAAGAAGCCGGTGCAACGCGTCTCGTTTGGATTCACCGCTCACGAGCCACACCACCGCGCCGGAACGATTGATGGCCGGGAAGGTGAGAGTCATCCGCTGGTGCCCGGCGTAGGGGCCGGTGATCGCCACATCCCGATCGCGTTCTTCGAGCACCGCATCACCCGGCACCAGCGACGCCGTGTGGCCGTCGGCACCAAGACCAAGGTGCACCACATCAATACTTTCCGGAAGCGACCACGCGTATCTGAACGCCCCTTCGTCGAGGTTCGCAGCCCCGACAGGCATGGGGTGAACGTGGACCGGCACCCTGCTCGTGAACGACCTGGTGAGATGAGTGAGGTTGCGCTCGGGGTCGCCGGCGGGGACCACCCTCTCATCGACCTGGAAGACGTCGACGCGATCCCATTCGAGGTCGGCCTCCGACAACAGCTCAAGGGCCGGCCACGGGGTCGATCCACCGCTCACCGCCAACGACGCACGGGGCTTGTCGTTGAGGGCGGCTCGCAGCAGATCCTCGAAAACCATGGCCGCATGACCTTCCAGATCAGCGACGAACCTGGTGCTGATCATGTGAGACCCACGGCCAGTTCCCATGCCGCACCCCCGACCAGCCCGGCGTCGTCGGCAAGCTCCGCTCCCACGACCGCTATGGGGCGAGCCGGGTCTCTGGGACCGTGCCGGTCGAGCAACGCCTGCACCGGCAGATGCACGAGATCCCCGTTGAGCCCCATGCCGCCTCCGACAATGATTGCGTCGGGTCCGAGAATATGGGCGAGATTCACGATGGCAATACCCGCGGCACGGATCGTGCGCTCCCACACAGCCAGCGCCGTCGGGTCGCCTGCCGATGCCAGGGCCACCAACTCCTCGCCGTTGTCGCTGAGCCCCGCGGCCGCGGCCTCCCGGCCCAGAGCGGTGCCCGAACCAAGTTCCTCGGCCGTGGCCGGCTCGTCGGCGAGCAGCTTCTCGATCGCGATGATGGTGTGGCCGACCTCGGCCAGTGATCTTGTGCCGTGGAACACCCGACCGTCGTACACCGCCCCAGCACCGATGCCGGTGGAGATGGTCACATAGACGACGTCGTCGTAGGGCCTCCCGGCACCGAAGTAGGCCTCACCGACCGCGGCCAGATCGGCGTCGTTGGCCAGAAATACGGGCGCTTCGAAGTGACCCGACAGGTTCGCCGTGGTCAGGTCGTCGACCCAACCGTGCGGAAGGTTGGGGGCGTACTCAAGTCGACCCTCGATGTAGTCGACGCGGCCGGGGACACCCACCACCACCGATGAAAAGGACCCGCGACCGCCGCCGCTGTCGCGGACACGATCCAGCAACGACATGAATGCTGCGGGACAATCCGACTGGTGGGGAGTCGGTTCCTCGGCACGCAGCTGTATCCGTCCCTCCCTGTCGACCACAGCCGCTCGCATTCGCGTGCCGCCGAGATCGACCGTGAGAACGGTCGAACTCACAACTGTTCCTCGGTCTCATGCCAGCCGTCTCTCGGAGCCACCGCCTCCGCAGCCTCAGGTCCCCACGTGCCGAACTCGTAGGGGATGGCCGGTGGGCGATCGTTGAGAACCGGTTCGACGTTCTCCCACGCGGCCTCGACACCATCCTGACGGGCGAACAGTCGCGGGTCGCCGCTGAGGGCATCATCAAGAAGGCGCTCGTAGGCCGTGTGGATCTCGGACTCATCGGTGTCGTGAACCAACCGCAGCGGAACGGTCTGGCTGAGAAGTGCATCCCCGGGTCGCTTGGCCTGCATCTCGAGAGTGATCACGCCGTCAGGCTTCATTCGGAACCGCAGATGGTTCGGATGTGGGTCGCAACCCGGATCGGCGAACAACGGACGGGGTGGACGCTTGAACTCGACAACAGCTTCGGTGACGGTGACCGGGAGGCCCTTTCCGGCCCGGATGTACCACGGCACGCCGGCCCAACGCCAGGAGTCGATCTCGGTGCGAAGTGACACGAAGGTCTCGGTGTCGGAATCCGGTTCGACGCCATCCTCGTCGCGGTAACCCTCGTATTGTCCCCTCACGAGATCGTCGGGGTCGAACGGTCGCATCGCGGTCAGAACCTTCGATCTTTCATCACGCAACGCGTCGGGAGAATCCGACACCGGGGGCTCCATCGCCAGAAGCGCCACCATCTGCAGAAGGTGATTTTGCACCACGTCCTTGAGAGCCCCGACACGATCGTAGAACCGGCCACGCCCCTCGATGCCGAATGACTCGGCCATTGTGATCTGTACGGAGTCGATGTAGTGGCGGTTCCAGATCGGTTCGAGGATGCTGTTCGAGAATCGGAACACCATCAGATTCTGGACAGGTTCCTTCCCCAGAAAGTGATCGATTCTGAATATGGAATCCTCGTCGTAGTGCTCGTGGAGGGTCCGATTCAGCTCAACCGCCGACGCCAGATCGCGTCCAAACGGCTTCTCCAACACCACCCGGCTGTTGCCGTTGAGCCCGATCGAAGCCAAACCCTCCACCACGACTACGAACAGCGACGGTGGGATCGCCAGGTAGCAGGTGGGGAAACTCACATCGTCCAGTGCCTCACCGAGACGGCTGAAGGTGTCGGCATTTCGATAGTCACCCGACACGTAGCGCAAGGATGAAAGGAGGCCATTCAGGATCTCGTCGACGAGGTTGATCTCGGATTGCTCGAGATGGCTGCGCACATGGTCGCGGAGCTGATCGAGAGTCCAGTCGCTGGAGGCCACCCCCACCACCACCCGGGGGAGGCGGCCCCGCCCGGCGAGCTTGTACAGCGAGGTGAACAGTTTCTTGGCCGCCAGATCACCGGTGATGCCGAACAGGACCAGAGCGTCGGAGCGCTGCCCCTCCATCACTCGGCCGCCTTCTCGTCGTGGCCGCCGAACATCTTGCGCATCGCCGACAGAACCTTGTCGCCATAGTCGGATTCGCCCCGCGAGCTGAAACGTTCGAACAGCGCCGCCGACAGGACATGAGCCGGCACACCGACGTCGATCGCCGCCTGGGCCGTCCACCGTCCCTCACCCGAATCCGACACCCGGCCTTCGAAGCCATCGAGTGCCGGGTCGGAAACCATCGCCTCGGCAGTGAGATCCAGGAGCCATGAAGCGATGACGCTCCCCCGTCGCCAGACCTCGGCAACCTCCGGCACGTCGATATCGAACCGGTAATAGCCGGGGTCGCGCATCGGCGCGGTTTCTGCATCATGGTCGGCGGCCGACTTTCCCGCAGCGGCATGGCTGAGGATATTTAGGCCCTCCGCGTACGCGGCCATCACCCCGTACTCAATGCCATTGTGGACCATCTTCACGAAGTGGCCGGCACCGTTTGGACCACAGTGGAGATAGCCCTGTTCCGATGGCGACGGCTCCCCCGAACGTCCCGGTGTGCGCTCGGCAGACCCGACTCCCGGAGCCAGGGCCCGAAACACCGGGTCGAGACTCCGGACGATGGCGTCCTCACCCCCGATCATCAGGCAGAACCCGCGATCAAGACCGAAGACCCCGCCACTCGTGCCGACGTCGACGTAGTGGATGCCGCGCCCGGAGAGTTCGGCCGCACGGTCGATGTCGTCGCGATAGAAGCTGTTGCCACCGTCGATGATCGCGTCGCCCTCGCTCAGCACATCAGCCACGTCGCCAACCACCTTGCCGGTGATGCCGGCGGGGACCATCACCCATACCGCCCGAGGGCCGTCGAGCTTCGAAGCGAGGTCGCTGAGCGAGTCGGCCCCCGTGGCGCCCTCGGCTGCGAGTTTGGCCACCACTTCGGGGTGGATGTCGTAGACCACGCACTCGATACCCGCCGTCATCAATCTCCTGACCAGGTTCGCTCCCATGCGTCCAAGTCCAACCATTCCGAGTTGCATACGCGTGCGCTCCCGTGTCGAGTCCTCCCTGAATACAACCAGAACCACCGCGGCTGGTGTTGCCGCCCGCGAAAGCTCCATTTGCGGAATTGCCGAGTCCGTCTCGGCCCGGACGCGGAAATGACGACGCCGGAGGGTGCGTCGTCATTTCCTTGGGGGGAATGTTCGGGTCAGCCGAGGGTCGAGGTGACAGCATCCACGGCGGTGTTGCCCACGCCGGCGCTGTTCATCTCGGAGTCGTTCACGCCGGTCTTGTTCATCTCGGCGCTGTTCATCTCGGAGTTCATTTCGGAGCCGTGGCCTTCGCTGCGGCTGTCATCGGCACTATCTGCGTGGACCTGCGAAGAGTCCATGTTGTCCGAGCCCTTGGGGTCCATCGAGTTGGACTCGGCACTCTTGCGATCAACCGAGATCCGGGGCTCAGCGGGCATCACCGCCGGGACCTTTGCGGGTGCCGGCGCCACGACGGTCGTGGCAGGGGCGACCGTGTCGATCACCTCGGCGACGGGAGCGGCCGCTGCGGGGGCAGCCACGATCGGGGCGGCCACGGGAGCGGCCTGGACGTCGGCCACGCCGACCACGTCGGCGGCCGGAGTTGCAGGGGTGGAAGCGGGAGCGTTGGGGGAGATGGCACCGGTGCCGAGAGCGAAGGCGCTGGTGGCACCAACGAGGGTGAAGCTGATGATGGCGGCGGCGGCGCTGGTCTTTGAGGTCTTCATTGTGTCTGTCTTTCTCTGTTAGGGGGATCGCGTTGGCGATTGGCTCATCCGGCTCATCCGGTTGATGTGCAGAGAATGACAGCATCCACCTGTAGCCACGCTGAGGGAGTCTGAAGACGCCCTCAGTCACCGACGGAAGTCAGGCCCCGGTGGACACGGAACCCGACGGCGACCCCAGATCATCGGTATCGAGCAGCGACAACAGCGCCGTGCGATCCGACAACTGAATCTTGCGGTAACGCAACTCGATGAGCCCACCGTTCTCGAGGCTCTTGAGAACCCGCTGGGCACTCGAACGCTGAACACCGAGCAACTCCGCCAACTGGCCCTGGGTGATGTGGACCATTCCGTCGTCGTCGGCCTCGCGAAGCAGGATCGACGCCAACTGTGATTCGAGACCGCCGGCCAGAAGATCGACCAACCGACCCTGCAGACCGGCGGTGCGTTCGGCCAGCGACACGAACCAGCGTCTGGCCACGAGAGGCTTGGTTTGCAGCAATCGGATCAAAGCATCGACATCGAACGACAGGATGGTCGAGTCCTCCACGGCCCGGGCGTCGAAGGGCTCACGCTCACCCAGGAACGCGGGCACGTCGCCGAACACGTCGCCGGGATGGAGGATCTGAAGAGTCACACGTCGTGTGCCCAACTCACGCGACAACTCGACGCGTCCGGTGTGGACCACATGAATCTTCGCCGCGCGATCGCCACGTTTGAACACGAACATGCCGCCGGCCAGAGACGACTCACCGATCTCGGCCACCAGCTGTTCAACGTCGGCTTCTCGAAGTGGCGCATCGCTCCCCCGGCTGAGACAGCATGCGATCCAGGGCGCATAGCGAGATAGAAGTTCGGCCACAGGCCAACCGTAGACGGGACGGGGATTCTTTGCGAACGTCTCCGGCTCACCAGTCGGGACATCTCCAGGGACGGTACGGGCTGTCGAATTGCAACAGATGCTGGATTCTCGGCATCCAACGGGAACCAACGCAGTTTCAGCTTGCACATCGATACCCAAACGAATGCCAGGAGGAACAACATGGCAAGCAAGCAGAAGGGAGCGGCAAGCGACAGTTCAGCACTTGTACCGCTCGCAGTGACAGCGGTGGGAGTGATGACGGTCATGGCCGCATTCATCGCCCTCATCGTTGCCGGCATCAACGCCGGCGACTTCTTTGGTGGCGGAACCGCTGCCGATCAGGGCGTCTGGATGGCCACGGTGGCCTGGGCGAATCCGCTCGGGCTGGTCGGCATGGCGATCCTGTTCGGAGGGTCGGTGATCATCGCCCTCAACAACATCTTCGGTCACATCCGTTACCGCCGTGACTCCATGGCCAACGGAATCCCCAAGATCCTCGCAGCCCGGCAGGGATCATGACCGCGACACACGACCACGACATCGACCTCAACTCAACCACCCAGAACTCAGCTCCAAGGGGGGCCACCATGACCACCAAACTCGAAAACACCATTCCCTACAAGGGCGACGACCTTCCCCAGACCATGGCCAAGACCATGGCATGGCCGATGCTCGGTATGGGCGGCATGTCCGTCATCGTCGGCTTCATCCTCGGCATCGTGGGCGGCACCAACTTCGGTGATGCCTTCTCACCAACCGGCGTCGCTTCCGACCTCAGCACGGGCAAGACGCTCAGCCAACTCTCCGGTGCGTTCGTCTTCCTCGGCATGGGCATGATCCTGGGCGCCATCACCATGACGCTCGTCAACATCGTGCGAACCCTGCGCGATGCCGGCCGAGACGTGCAGACATCGCTCGGAGCCGAAGCCATCCAGATCAAGAAGCCGTGGTCCGGTCTCTACACCGCCCCGGTGATGATGATGGGTCTCATGATCGAGATCGCCGCCTTCATCATCGGCATCGTTAACGCCGTCACCCTTGGAGGAGTCGATCCGAATGCCGTGGCCTCACCGGCTGGGGCATCAGCCGGCGACCTCGCCGACATCGGCATCGTGAGCGCGTTCACCGCTTGGCTCCCGGGGCTGCGCCTCACCGGCCTGGCCGTGATCCTGGTGGCCATCGTGTTCGTCCTCACCACGATCCAGAAGGTGATCCGCTTCCAGGGCGACCGCATAAGCGAGTTGGCTGCCTGACCCCGCACTCCTTCTCCGAAGGGCGTGCAACAAGTCAAGCCGAACCAAACCGGAGGTCGTCGGATGACGGCCTCCGGTTTGCGTTGTGGGGATCGAGGATCTCCCGCTGCGCAGCGACGAACGATCAGGCGGGAGCAACCTCAACGGGGATCGCGTTGAGCACGGCGTTGCCCGACATCGGATCGATCATGGCGGGGTCGGTGAGAATGTTGGTGTTGATGCCGGCGTAGCGACCGGCGACCTCCAGCTTGGCTCCGGGCATCGAATGTCCCCATCCGTGAGGAAGGCTCACCACACCCTTCATCACCAGGTCGGTCACCTCCACTGGCGCCACCACCTTGCCCACACGCGACTTGATCTCGGCTTGGCCACCTTCGACCAGCCCGAAACGACGGGCATCATCGGGATGTACCTGGAGCGTGCAACGTTCCTTGCCCTTGACCAGTACCTCGAGATTGTGCATCCACGAGTTGTTGGACCTCACGTGTCGGCGACCCACCAGACGCAGGCGCGGCTCCTCGGCCCACTCGTGAACGCGGGCACGCAATCGATCCAGCTCATCCCGGAAGGGACCGGCCCACAGGTTGATTCGGTTGGCCGGAGACTTCAGCACCCCGGGCAGGCGGGGCACCAAGGGACCGAGATCGATGCCGTGGGGATTCCGGAGAAGCTTGGCCAGGGACAGACCGTCGGGTTCGGAGCCGAAGCCGTCCCCGTAAGGGCCAGTGCGCAGCATCGCATCGAGCACCCGGTCGCTGCCGGTAGGGCCTTCGACCATCGCCACGAGTTCGTCCACGTCGCGCCCGGCCACCGGAGAATGGTCACTTCGCACCTCACCCTCGAGGAGTCCGCGAACCAGCTGGTCATGGACGACGGCGGGATCGACGTCGGTCCCCATGCCCATGGCTATGAGGGTGAACTTGGCGAGAATGTCGTCCTCGCTCGGTCCGTCGTGGTCGAACACCGCCGGCGAGTAGTTGGCGATGTTTCGCACCCCGAACGAATAGAAGCTGATGTCGTAGTGGCTCTTCTCGAGTGAACCCGGCGGAGGCAGGATCACATCGGCGTGGCGGGTTGTCTCGTTGATGTAGATGTCGAAGGAGATCATGGCCTCGAGGTCGGAGAACGCCTGGTCCATCCGCACTCCGTCGGGGCACGACAACACGGGATTGCCGGCGAAGGTGACCATCATGCGAAGCTGCCCTTCACCCGGGGTGAGTATCTCGTCGGGTAGATCCGCCACCGGGAACTCACCTTGCACCTCGGGCCGGTTGTTGACTCGACTCGTGAATCGCCCGATCTTGTAGGGGCGACCCTCGCTCGGGGGCCTGACCCTCTCACTGGCCGGGCTGGTGAACATGGAACCACCGGGCCGGTCGAGGTTCCCGGTGACGATGCTGAGCACATCGATGAGCCATGTTGTGAGGGTGCCGAACTCGACGGTGCACGTGCCGATGCGCCCGTAGATGGCGGCCGAGTCGGCATCGGCGATCTCCTCGGCAAGTGCACGAATGGCGTCAGCGTCGACCCCGGTGACATCGGCGGCCGTCTCGGGGGTCATCCCGGCCAGCGCGGCCGGCAACTCGTCGAGGCCGTCGACGATGGACGCCAGGTGAGCCGGGTTGACCGATCCGACATTGAACAGGTGATTCATCATCGCCGCCAGCAACACCGCATCGGTGCCTGGCTTGATCGCCAAGTGTTGGTCGGCGTGTTCGGCAGTGGGTGTGCGGCGGGGGTCGATCACCACAACCCTGGCCCCCCGCTCCCGCATGGCGTCGATCCGGTCGGGAAATCCCGGCGCCGTGCAGATGCTCCCGTTCGACTCGAACGGATTGGCCCCGATCATCACGAGCAGGTCCGTGCGTTCGATGTCGGGAATCGGGATGATCAGGCCCCCACCGTAGAGATGACCGGAGGCAACGTGACGGGGCATCTGGTCGACGGTGCTGGCCGAGAACCTCGTGTGGCTGCCCAGCGCCTTGACCATCTGGCGCAGATGGGTGGAGGCCGACAGCAAATGGGCGGCCGGATTGCCGAGATACACGCCAACCGATTCGGTCCCGTGGGCCGCGCGAACCGAAGTCAGTTTCTCGGCAACGACCTCCCAGGCCTCATCCCATTCAACCTCCTCGAACACCGGAGCCCCGTCGGCGTCGATACCACGGCGAACGACGGGCTTGCGCAGACGGTCAGGATCGTCGTGGAGTTGCTTGAGGCTCGATCCCTTCGGGCAGATGAAGCCCGACGAGAAAACGTCGTCGCGGTCGCCCCGGATGCGAGCCACCTTCCCGTCGCGTATCGAGATCTCGAGACCACAGGTGGCCTCGCAGAGAGGGCAGGTTCGGTAGACGGTGCGATCGGTGGCGGTATCGGTCATGGGCCAATCGTGCCACGCGCTCGCGCCGTATCAGAAATGACCGCGGCGGGCGGTCAGTATTCGAGTTGCCTCGACAGGGACTCGACGGCCTCGATGAACTCCTCGATCATCTCCATCACGACCTGCCCCGCACTCTTGCGCTGATTCATCGAACCCACGATTTGGCCAACAAAATAGTTGGCGAGTTTTTCGGCACCGGACCCGGCGTTGTGGGAGGCACGGGCGATCCTGCGTTGGGCCTCGCCGGTGAGGATCGGCTGCAACGGCATGCCGAGGGGGGCCGGCGTGTCGGCACGTTCCCATTCTTCGGTCCATGCGGATTTGAGCATCCGGGCCGGCTTGCCCGTGAGCGAACGCGACCTGATGGTGTCGGCCGAAGTGGCGTGGAGCATCTTCTCCTTGACCACCGGGTTGGTCTCGGCTTCATCGGTGGTGAGCCAGACGGAACCGCACCAGACGCCTTGGGCCCCGAGGGCCATGGCGGCGGCCATCTGACGACCGCGTCCGATGCCACCGGCGCCGAGTACGGGCACGCTGACGGCGTCGACGATCTCTGGGATCAGCACCATGGTCCCGGTCTCGCCGGTGTGGCCTCCGGCCTCGCCACCCTGGGCGATGATTATGTCGACGCCGGCCTGCACGCTGCGTTCGGCGTGGACCGGCCGGCCGGCG
>JAJRXJ010000133.1 GCA_024276355.1 Actinomycetes bacterium
TCGACAACGGCACCAGCTACTCGGTCGATGTCGACACCACAAGGTTGTGTCTACGTGTGTGGAGAACGGCCCCGGCCCCGGCCGGGTTGGACGATGGTGAGCTCCTGGAGATTCTGGCCAATCAGTGCGCGGTCGCGTGGCGCCAGGCGACCGCTCATCAGGTGCTGACCAGAAGGGCCACCGATCTCGCTCACGACGCGACCCACGATGCCCTGACCGGTTTGGCCAATCGCAATGGGCTCCTGGAGTATCTGGACGAGTTGTGTTTGTCGGGCGCCGAAGGTGTGGCGCTGTTGTTCATCGATCTCGATGGCTTCAAGGCGGTCAACGACGAGATGGGTCACGATGCCGGCGACCGTGTGCTGTGCATCGCCGCCGATCGGATCAAGTCTGCCGTCGGTACCGGGTTCGTGGGTCGCCTGGGTGGTGATGAGTTCGTGGCATCCGTGCGCGCCGATTCGGCCCGGGACGCGGCCGTGGTGGGCAGCCGGATCGTGGTTGCACTGGAGGTCCCCATGCAGGTGGGTGATCGATCGGTGTTGGTCAGCGGAAGCGTGGGTGTGAGCATCGTCGACAGCTCATTGGGGGTGTCCGAGATCCTCAGGCGGGCCGATCGTGCCATGTATGCGGCCAAGCGGGCGGGTGGTGGAAGGGTGGCGGCGGTTCGTGACTGATCCCACGGTGATGCGGAATTGGGCTTCTGCTGGCGTAACCTTGGAGGACGCTCCGGGTGAAGTCCCGGTGTGCATCAGGAGGCGAATGTAGTGGCAACCGGTCGATCCAGTTTCGCAAAACGACAGCGTGATATGGCCAAGAAGGCCAAGGCCCAGGCCAAACGCGAGCGACGCCTCGAGGGCGACGTGTCGGCCCCCGAGGACGGCGAAGTCGAGGAAACGACCACCGGACCCACTCTCAGCAACGAAGAGCTCATGGAACAGGTGGCTGATCTCCACCGTCGCTACGACGATGGCCAGATGGATCTCGACACCTTCGATGAGGCCAGGGCCGCTTTGATGGCCCAAATCAGCGTCGACTGACCTGCTGCAGTCCCGGCTCGGGTCGTTTCAGATCCGCTCGGCCTGGTCGCCGTCGAACAGCGGGCGGATATCGAGATCGAGCCGGTCGGAGGCCAGTTGCATCTCATCCGGGGCAATCCCGGCGAAGTTGTGGACCGCGTCCAAGGTGGCGCCGAGAAGACGGGCATCGCTAGAGGTGTTCAGGAACAATTGCCGGTCCGCGATCACGAATTGGACGGACCTGGTGAGAGCGGCCGTGTCTTCGAGAGGCTCGTACCAGGAGAAGTGAGGTCGGGTCGGATCGGGCCAGCGCCGCCGGGCAATCGACTTGATGGTCTGGATGGCGACATTTCGTTGGGCACAGGCCTGTTTGAGGCGGTCGAAGTCCCGACGGTAGGATGCGATCTGGGCGAGGGCATGATTCCACGGCGCGAGCACCGAGGCGAACGGTGCCTCGGCCAAACTGCGCAGGTGCATCGCGGGAATGCGGAGGCCATGGCCGGTGACACCGACGAAGCGGCACAATCCCTCGTCTCGGGCCCTGAACAGGGCTTCGACCGCTCCGCCGGCAGAGAACGCTGTTATCCACTCGTCCTCCTCTACGAGATTGTGGAGCTGGATCATGTCGACCTGGTCGACACCGAGACGTCGGAGACTCTGTTCGAGGCCGGCGCGGGCTTCAGCGCCGGTGCGTGCTTCGGTCTTGGTGGCGAGAAAGAACTCGTCGCGGTGATCCTGCAGAAATGGGGCCAGACGCAGTTCCGAGTCGCCGTACGACGCGGCGGTGTCGATGTGGTTCACGTGGCGACGCGCCATGAGCTCA
>JAJRXJ010000134.1 GCA_024276355.1 Actinomycetes bacterium
CATGGTCCTGATCATCGGACTTCTCAGGCCACTGGAGAAGCAGCTGAGGGTGGAGCATCAGGCACTCGTCGATGCCGGTGACTCGCATCGCATGGAAGCGAAGAGGCAGGAACTCACCGGCCACCTGGCCGAGGGTCTCGATGCCGCCGAGACGGAGAGCGAGGCCATGATGGTGGTGTCGCGGGCGTTCGCCAAGGTGGCCGGGGACCTCCCGGTGGAGATGCTCGTGGCTGATCAGGCCCGAGCCAGGTTGCAGTCGAAGGCCCTCAATCCAGGGTCGGACTCACCGGGGTGTGGTGTGCAATCACCATCGGAATGCCCGGCGATCACACGTGGCCGAACCATGAGATACGAGGACTCCGATGCGATAAACGCGTGCCCGATGCTGAGCGGTCGGGCGGTCGGACGATGCTCGGCTGTGTGTGTTCCTCTGTCGTTCATGGGGCAGTCAATGGGCGTGATACACGCCGTTGGCGGCATGGATCTCCCTGTCGATGTCGAGATCGGTGATGAGCTCTCGATGATCGCCACTCAGGCCGCGGTCCGGATCGGGACCATTCGCTCATTCGCCAAGATTGAGCTACAGGCGTCGACCGACCTGTTGACCGGACTGCCCAACCGTCGGGCCACCGAGGACAGAGTCGAGCGGATGATCGCCGGAGGTGAGCCGGGGTCCGTGGCCATGGCCGACCTCGATCAGTTCAAGAAGCTCAACGACACCTACGGTCACGAGGCCGGTGACCGGGCCCTGAGGCTCTTTGCCGATGCCATATCGGAATCCCTTCGCGAGGAGGACTGGGTGGGCCGCTGGGGCGGTGAGGAGTTTGTCGTGGTGTTGCCCGGTCTCGTGGGTGATCATGCCGTGGAGGCGCTGAATCGGGTCCGTGGTCATCTGGCCGAGGTCTGCATGAGAGCGGAGGCCCCCACGGTCAAGGTGTCGATCGGGGTTGTCGGAGCGGAGTCTGCCGAGTCGTCGGGCGAGCTGCTGAGGCTGGCCGACGAGGCTCTGTTGGCGGCCAAGACCCAGGGGCGCGATCGGGTGGTGCTCGGACCGATGATGGCCTCTCTCGAAAGCCCGATGCTCGAGGGAACGGATCAGGCCTGATGAAAGTCCTGCGTGGCCGCTTGGCGCGGCGTTGGGCGAAGGTGGATCGACACTCACGTCTGGAGTTCTCGGTCTATTTGGCCTTCATGCTGGCGATGATGATGTTCGCGGCGCTGATCTCCAGTGTCGTCATCCTGCGGTCCCACAATCGGGAGATGGTCGATCGGACGCAGCAGTGGTTGGAGATCTCGGGAGATGTGAATCGCACTGTGTCGGCTCTCGAATCGTTCGACGGGTCGGATTCATCGCGAGGTCTCCTGGTGTCGACCCAGGATCAACTTCGGACCTCGGTGGAGGCCGCAGATCCCGGCCTGACCGGTGGATGGCTGTCGGAGTTGCGGTCTCTCCTCCCCTCGCTGCAGGCCGTGGCCGAGTTCGATCCGGTGGACGAGGTCGCGCTCGCTCACGCGACCGCGTTGGCTCAGGACCTGGAGAGGTTGAGCAGCCAGATCATGGTCGACTCGCAGCACGCAGCGAGGGCGTCATCGGATGCGCTCGCGTCGTGGGTCAGGTGGGTTGTGGCGATCTCGATATTGGGGGCGCTGGTCCTGGGCACGGTGGTGTATCGGGTTTTGATCCCGCTCAATCGCTCGATACGCCGCTCGTTGACGAAGCTCGAGCGTTGGACCTTGGCATCCGAACGTGATGCGACCCGTCGGAAGCTCTCCACACAGGTGGCCGACGGGCTCGATGCCGCCACCTCGGAGGCGCAGGCCTACGACGTGATTCGGCGAACCATGCGCCGGATCGCGCCGTCACTGAAGTCGGAACTCCTGTTGGCGGATTCGTCCATGGCCCACATGCGCGCCGAGGTGACCCATCCCGACAACGGGGGACCCGGCTGCGCGGTGACATCTCCCTGGTCGTGCCCCGCGGTGAGGCACGGATCGACCCTCGCCTTCGATGATTCCAACTCGATTCGATCGTGCCCGCACCTCTCGCGCCGTGGTGAGCCGTGTTCGGCGGTGTGTTCGCCGCTGGTGTTCATGGGCAATCCGATGGGAGTGATCCACACGACGGGGGCGGCCGGCGAGACCCCTTCTCGCGACCTGGTCGATGAGATGTCGCTGATCGCCGGTGAGATATCGGCCCGGCTGGGAACCCTACGGGCCTTCGCCCGGGCGGAAATGCAGGCGGCCACCGATGTGCTCACCGGACTCAGCAATCGTCGGGCCTCAGAGGATCGCGTGGCCAGACTGGTGAACGGAAGGGGAAAGGGTGTGGTCGCCCTGGTTGAGGTCGGTGGCCTGATACAGCTGAACAATGCGCTGGGCAAGGGGGCGGGGGACCGAGCCATCCGGACATTCGCCGAAGTTCTGCGCGCCGCGGTGCGTGGGACCGACCTCTGCGGTCGCTGGGGCGGTGCTCAGTTCATCTTGGTGGTCGACGGCATGTCAGCGGCGGCAACCACCCTGCGATTGGAGAACATCCGCAAAAAGGCCATGGAGGCCTTCGAGCACGGTGGACTGCCGGGACTCTCGATCTGCTTCGGCCTGTCGGACACCGCCGGTGTTGTCGATACGAACTCGATGCTTGCCGTGGTCGACGGTGCACTCAGCTCTGCCAAGGGTGAGAAAGTCGAGGTCTGAGACATCGGATTGGTGGTTGTCGGACAGGTCCATCCGTCGTATCGTTGGCACTCGGCATTAGAGAGTGCTAACGCAAATATTCGGAGGACAAAATGAACCTTCAGCCACTCGAAGACCGGATCGTAGTCCGGGCAAACGAAGCTGAATCCACGACCGCAAGCGGCCTCGTGATTCCTGACACAGCCAAGGAAAAGCCTCAGCAGGGTGAAGTCCTCGCTGTCGGCCCCGGTCGTCGTTCCGACCAGACCGGTGAGATCATCCCGGTCGACGTCGCCGTGGGCGACACCGTCGTCTACTCGAAGTACGGCGGCACCGAGATCACCGTCGATGGTGAAGACCTGCTGATCCTCAACGCCCGCGACGTGCTCGCGAAGATGGGCTGAGGTAGATCAACATGCCAAAGATTCTCAAGTTCGACGAGGAAGCGCGCCGCGGCCTCGAGGCCGGCGTCAACAAGCTGGCCGATGCGGTCAAGGTCACCCTTGGCCCGAAGGGCCGCAATGTGGTCCTCGACAAGAAGTTCGGTGCCCCGACGATCACCAACGACGGCGTGTCGATCGCCCGCGAGATCGAGTTGTCCGACGTCTTCGAGAACATGGGCGCCCAGCTCGTGAAGGAAGTCGCCACCAAGACCAACGACATCGCCGGCGATGGCACCACCACCGCCACCGTGCTCGCACAGGCGCTGGTCCGTGAGGGTCTCCGCAACGTGGCCGCCGGTGCCAATCCGATGGGCCTCAAGAAGGGCATGGAGAAGGCCGTCACCGCCGCGGTCGACGCCCTCGCGGCCCAGGCTGTCCAGGTCGACGACTCGAAGGACAAGATCGCCCAGGTGGCGTCCATCTCGGCTGCCGACGCGGCGATCGGTGGAGTCATTGGCGATGCCATCGACAAGGTCGGCAAGGACGGTGTGGTCACCGTCGAGGAGTCCAACACCTTCGGCATGGATCTCGACTTCGTCGAGGGCATGCAGTTCGACAAGGGCTACCTCTCGCCGTACTTCGTCACCGACGCAGAGCGTCAGGAATCGGTTCTCGACGACTGCTACGTCCTGTTCAACCAGGGCAAGATCTCAAACATCCAGGATCTACTGCCTCTGCTCGAGAAGGTCATGCAGGCCGGTAAGCCGCTGCTGATCGTCGCCGAGGACATCGAGGGCGAGGCCCTGGCCACGCTCGTCGTCAACAAGATCCGCGGCACCTTCAACTCGGTGGCCGTCAAGGCCCCGGGCTTCGGTGAGCGCCGCAAGGCAATGATGCAGGACATGGCCATCCTCACCGGCGGTCAGGTCATCGCCGAAGAGGTCGGTCTCAAGCTCGACGCCGTCGACTTGTCGCTGCTCGGTCAGGCCCGCAAGATCGTCGTCACCAAGGACGACACCACCATCGTCGAGGGTGCAGGCACCTCCGAGGACGTGGAGGGCCGTGTGGCCCAGATCAAGGCCGAGATCGAGAACACCGACTCCGACTGGGACCGTGAGAAGCTCCAGGAGCGTCTCGCCAAGCTGGCCGGCGGCGTGGCCGTCGTCCAGGTCGGCGCGGCCACCGAAGTGGAGCTCAAGGAGAAGAAGCACCGCATCGAAGACGCCCTTTCGGCAACTCGTGCAGCGATCGAGGAAGGCATCGTCGCCGGCGGCGGCACCGCTCTCCTGCGCTCACGTGCCGCGGTGTCCGAGATCGTCTCGAGTCTCGATGGAGACGAGGCCACCGGCGCTCGCATCATCGAGACCGCTCTCGAGGCGCCCACCCGGCTGATCGCCCAGAACGCCGGCCATGAGGGTGCGGTCGTGGTTCGCGAGGTCGAGAAGGCCTCCGGCTCCACCGGCTTCAACGCCGCCACCGGTGAATACGTCGACCTCATCGAGGCCGGCGTGATCGACCCGGTGAAGGTCACCCGTGCGGCGCTGCAGAATGCAGCGTCGATCGCGGCGCTGCTCCTCACCACCGAGGCGCTCATCGCCGACAAGCCCGAGGAAGCTGCTCCGGCCATGCCGGGCGGCGATCCGATGGGTGGCATGGGTGGCATGGGTGGCATGGGGATGATGTGATCCCAGCCTGTTGACCGACTCTGTCGGCAACCCGCTCTGAAAATGGCCCGGGTCTCTCAGGAGGCCCGGGCCATTTCGCGTGTTGGGTCCGGCGCGATCGCCGGGCCGTTAGCGTCGCGGCGATGTCTGATCGGGCTGAGCGAACGCTGTCGGGAGTTTCACTGGCTGCAGCCATGGTTGCGGTCGGAGCGATGCTCGCTCCCTGGGCCGCCAGCGGACGGGTCGATCGATCTCTCATCGGGTTGGTTTCGTCGGCGAGTGCTCTTGATCTGTTGTCGTCGACCCAGAAGGTGTTGGTGGTGGCGGCGCTGGTCTTCGTCGTGTCGGCACTGGCGACTGCCGTCGTGGCTACGGCATGGCCCAGACCGGGTGCCGCTGCCCTCGCCCTTGTGGGGATCGGACCGGTTCTGGCGGTCGCGGCCGTGGTCGTGAACATGTCGCCTCTGGCACTCAGGTGGGGTGGAATCCTCGGTGCCGGGGCCGCCATGGCGGCATCGGCCTGCTCCGCTATCGTCGTGGCGGCGCATTCACGACGACGGACCCACACCACATGACAGATTCCACCGGTTCCTTCAACAGCCCCGACGGGCCCGCGGTCATCGTTGATCCCGTGACCGAGACACCGCGTCCGGCCCGCGGTCGGCTCTTGGCGAGATTGGCGGCAGTGGTCGTGGCGTTGGGTCTGGCCGGCGGTGGAGCGGTGCTCGTCCTCAATGCCGGTAGTGCCACCGGTGGTGCCGACACCCCCGAAGCTGCGGTCAGGCAGTTGCTCGCGTCCCTGTCCAACGAGGACGTCATCGGTGCCGCCGAGGTCGTCGAGCCCACCGAGAGGGCCACCCTGGTCGACGCTGGTATCGCCATTTCCGATGAACTGAAGCGTCTCGACGTGTTGTCACCCGAATTCGACCTGAGCGCCCTCAACGGGGTCGATCTCAGGTTCGACAATCTCAAACTGAGATCGGTCCCGGTGCGTGCCGATGTCGCCCGGGTGTTCATCGATGGCGGCAGCACAAGGGCCTCGGTCGATGTCGCGGAACTCCCGCTGGGTTCGGTCATTGCCGATCATGTGCCCGCCGATTGGCTCACCTTCACCGATTCGGTGGCCACACCAATCGCATCCTCGACTCCGATTGCCGTGGTCAAACGTTCGGGCCGGTGGTACGTCAGCCTGTGGTACACGGTGGCCGAGAACGCTCGAATGGATGCCGACAAGCCCATGCCGTCGGTTGCCGATCGGCCGGTTCCCATAGGCGCAGATTCGCCCGAGGCGGCCGTGGAACGGCTCATGCGCGAGGCCCTGAGACTCGACCCCCGCACGGTGATCGGAATGCTCGACCCCGAGGAGATGGCCGCTCTCTACGATTACGCGCCGCTGTTCCTGCCGAAGGTCGAGTCAGCGGCCAACGACGCGTTGCAGGCCGCGGCCGACAACGGTTTCGAATGGTCGATCGATTCGATCTCTCTGTCGAGCACCCCCGATGGTGACCTGGCATCGGTGAGACTCGACGCCATCGGGGCCAGCCTCACCAGCCCCGATGTCAACGGCCATCTCAAGCTGGCCGACGGCAAGGTCGACATCGACGTGAAGGCCACTTTGCCCGACTACATGGGCAATCCCACAACCACCACCTACTCCCTCCACGACGGATGCGTGGCTATCGAATCCGACAACCCCGAAATGGGACCCGGATTCGACTCGTGCGACGACCAGAGCGGGTTCGGTATGTTCGGAGGTGGGCTGTTCAACATGCCGGCCCAAGCCATGTCGAGCACAAACCCGGCGGATTTCGCAGTGATCACCCACAAGGTCGACGGCAAATGGTTCGTCTCGCCGATCCGCACCGTCACCACCGCCGTCATCACCGGCCTGAAGGCCGCCAACCCCGACGATCTGGCTGCTGCCGTGGACTCACTCAGCCAGCTGTTCTCCGACCCGTTCTCCGGTTCGGTCGATTCGTTCGGCAGCGCGGTTTCGCCGAGCACCACCGTTCTGGGATCCGGTGACGGGGTCTCGGGTTCCATCGGCGGACCCGGCGACGCTCCGCCAGTCGGAGTTGTCGCCGACTTCGACCTGTCGGGCGCTGGATTGCTCCCCGCGGACCTACCCGCATACTCCGCATACGACATTCCCGCCGAGCAGATAGGCGGATTTGTCGAGTACTTGGCCGCCTCATCCGGTCTGGATCTCGGCCAGTTGGATGTTCGACGTGCAGTGGGGGCATTCCTTCCGGCCGATGCCGATCCATACTCGGCCTACGAGGTGACAGTGCTCGATCTCGCCGACCCAAGCCGCGATGAGATGGCGACCCGTCTTGCGGCTGGTGGGGGAGAATTGGTGGCGACCACAGAGTTCGGCGCGACGACCTTGATCGTGCTGGAGGGGAATCGGCTGATAACGGTCGGCGGATTGGACTTTGCAGTTGCTGACCTTCGCGTCGTAGCAGAGTCGCTCAGGTAGCCGCTGGATTCGGGCCCTGCCGTGCCCGTCGGAACTCGGTGGTGGCCGCGGCCATCACGATCGCGGCCAAGGCGACGAATACCGCCGACAACATCCAGGCCCATCCGAAACCCGCCTGATCGGCGATGATCCCGAACAGCACCGGGCCGGTCATGGCGCCGGTGAACATTCCGGCCTGAACGATCCCCGATGCCGCTCCGGTGGCATTGGGATGATGTTCCACAACGCCCAGGTGGACGATGCCGGGCCACGACCAAGCGGCACCGTAGGCCAACACCGCGCCCGCCACCATCAGCGTGTGATTGCCGGTGGCCAGCAGCGGGAAGCCGAATCCGCCGACCACCATCAGGGCTGTCGAGAACCCGAACCGGCTGACGCGAATCCGGTCCATGAGGGCACCCCAACCGACTCTGGTGGAGATGAGCGCCACGCTGCCGGTCACCTGCAGGTAGCCGGCTCCGCTCACGGAGAAGCCGGCGTCCTGTGCGGATCGCACCAGGAAGGCCCCGATCGACGACACGGCGGCGGCCCCGAAACCGGCTGCAACCATCACCAGTCGGAGGCCCCGAGAAGGCGAGAAAGAGCGGGTCTGGGCGAGGGTTTGCCGTTCGGTCGGGGGCTCCACGTGGGGGATCACGGCGAGGGCCACCAGGGCGAGGGCGATCGCCAGGACGTAGGCCCAGCGCCATCCGATCGACTCGCCGATGATCGGCAGCGACAGACCGGCCAAAGCGGTCGACACCGGAATGGCCGCCTGCTTCACCCCGAGCGCCACCCCCCGTCGGTGGGCCGGCACACCCCCGGCAATGAAGGTGTTGTTGCCCGGTTGCGAGATGCCGTTGCCGACGGCCGCGAGGACCAACGCGATCACGATCACCGCGTAGCCCGGCGACACCAACGCGACCAGTCCACCGGCAGCCGTGGCCACCGATGCGATGCGAAGCGCAGGGCTCGGGCCGATTCGATCGGTGAGCGCGCCGCCCCAGATCGAGAAGCCCGCGGCCACCGCGAAGAAGATGCCCACCGCGATTCCCTGCAGAGCGTCACCGAAGCCGAGGTCGGCTTGGATCTTCGGCGCCAGGGCCCCGAACAGGTGAACGGGAGCCACCGCAGCCACCATGGTGGTCAGCGACACGAGGGTCACTCGGCGCGGATCGGGAAGCTCGTGCATCGGGAGAGTCTGCCCCGTGGGTAGTCTCCCCGTCATGGAGAAGCTCACACCCGACCCGAAGAAGCTGCTTGCCGAGTGGGAGGAATGGGAACAGGGCATCACCCCGCCCGGCCGAGTCATGAGCAATCTCAAGACCGGTGGCCTGCCGGTGTTGCTGCGTTCTTTGATCGACGACGCCTCCTGAATGAAACCCCCGGAGGGGCGAGGCGGACCCCAGCGGATTCCTCGACCGGCCGGGGCCCAACCGGGCGGGCCGCCGCCCTGGGCGGGGTTGGCGTCATCGGCCCGGAGGGTCACCATCGCCGGAATCGAGGAGGCCCTCTCGAACCGCGGCGCTGCCGGACAGGTCGGCGACGCCCCCGCCGGCGCCTCGCAGTCGGCCGTGTTGGTGGTGCTCTACGAAGACGACGGCGAGGTCAACGTGGTGCTCACACGGCGGTCCCCCCGTATGCGTCATCACGCCCACGAGGTTTCGTTCCCCGGCGGGCGACGAGATTCGGGCGACCCCGATCTCTGGCATACGGCGGTGCGCGAGGCGACCGAGGAGATCGACATCGACCCGACCATGTTGCGAAGGATCGGCGAACTCGACAGCTTCATGACGGTCGGATCGCTCACGCTGGTTCATCCGTTCGTGGCCGTCACCAGTCGGCGCCCCGACCTCACCGCCGCGCCCGATGAGGTCGAATCCATCCTTCACGTGGCGTTGTCGGAACTTCTGCTCGACGAGGTCTGGCGTGAGGAAGTGTGGCCCATCCCGCTGCTGGGTCGACGGGCGATCACGTTCTTCGAACTGGTGGGGGACACCGTGTGGGGGGCCACCGGGGCCATGCTCCGCCAGTTGTTGGCCATCGCCACCGGCACCGACGATCGAATACTCGGTGGTCCGGCCTGAGCGTCGCTGCCCGAAGCTTCTACACTCCACACGTGCCCGAGATCAGATTCACCGCCGATACCCACCCCGAACTGATTCGTCAGGTGAAGGTGTGGCTCGAATCCGCCGAGGCCGAACGCTCGGCCGCCGATGTGGTCGACGCGAGCGCCGATCTCACCAAGGACGCCCTGCGTATCATCGCCGCTTCGGCCCCCGCGGCGATCGCCGACAACGACCTCGTGAGGGGGCTCACCGAGATGGGCTACCGGGCCACCGATCTCACCCGCGATCGCCTGCTCGCCGGACTCGACGGGCTGGCCGCGGTCACCGATGGCCGGCTGGTCAAGCGAGTTGGTGAAAGTGGGGCCAAAGCGGCCTACGAGATGAACTCCAACGTGGCCAAGCAGCTTCTCAAGTCAATCCTGGGGGGCTGACAATGACAGACATCACCATAGGTCTGGGCAAGGCCGCGCGTCGCGCCGCATCATTCGATCGAATCGCGATAGTGCCCAGCCGCCGAACCCGCGACCCCGAAGACGTAGACCTTTCCTGGAAGATCGACGCTTACCGGTTCGACCTGCCGTTCATGGCGTCGGCCATGGACAGCGTCACCAGCCCGGCCACGGCGATCGAGATGGGCCGGCTCGGTGGGGTGGGTGTGCTCGACCTGGAAGGCATCTGGGCGCGCCATGGTGATGCCGATGCCAAGCTGGCCGAACTCGCCGACATGCGGGGCCCGGAGGCCATGATCAGGCTTCGTGAGCTTCACTCGACACCGGTCGATCACGATCTGATCACCGAGCGCTTGGGCGAGATCAAGTCCGCTGGTGTGAGATGCGCCGCTCGGGTGAGCCCCCGTATGGCTGTGGAGCTCACTCCGGTTGCGGTGGCTGCCGACATCGACCTGCTGGTGATCCACAGCCTGGTCACCTCGGCCGAGCATGTCTCGTCGACCACCGAGCCCCTCAATCTCAAGACCTTCATCCGATCGCTCGACGTGCCGGTCCTGGCCGGCGGATGCGCCAGTCACCGATCCGCTCTGCACCTCATGCGCACCGGGGCTGCCGGTGTGCTCGTCGGCATAGGCACCGGCGCCAGCTGTGCGAGCAGCAACGTCCTGGGGGTCGGCGTGCCCCAGCCCACCGCCATTGCCGATGCCAGAGCCGCCCGGGCCCGTCATCTCGACGAGACCGGCGTCTACTGCCATGTGATCGCCGACGGCGGCATGTGCAACAGCGGCGACATCGCCAAGGCCATCGTGCTCGGCGCCGACGCGGTGATGTTGGGGGCTCCTCTGGCGGCATCCACCGATGCCCCCGGCCGTGGTTGGCATTGGGGCCCATCGTCGGTCCACCCGACACTTCCCCGGGGAGCGCGTGTTGCCGTCGATCCCGTGGGATCGCTGGCCGAGATCATCAACGGACCGGCCCACGACAACTCCGGTTCGCTCAACCTCGCCGGCGCGCTGCGCAAGGCCATGGCCATATGCGGTTACACCGACCTCAAGGCGTTCCAGACTGCCGAGATGGTGGGCCAGTGAAGTCCGACGCGTCGGCATCGGCCCCCGGTGGCGACGGCCGCTTCGAGACCATCCTGGTCGTCGATTTCGGTGCCCAGTACGCCCAGCTCATCGCCCGCAGGGTCCGTGAGGCCGGGGTCTACAGCGAGATCGTGCCCCCGAGCATCACGCCTGCGGAGATCGCCCGACGGGCCCCGCGGGGTCTGATATTCAGCGGCGGTCCGGCATCGGTCCACGTCGAGGGGGCCCCGAGCATCGACCCTGCGGTCTACGACCTGGGGATACCCATTCTCGGCATCTGCTACGGGGCCCAACTGATTGCCCAACAAAACGGCGGTACCGTCGGCCGTACCGACAAAGGTGAGTACGGCCGCACGCCGATGAACCTTGCTGCAGGCTCCGATGGTGTGGCCGGTGGTCGACTGCTCGGCGGACTCCCGGACGAACAGACCGTGTGGATGAGCCACTTCGATGCCATCGTCGACGGTCCCGCTGGGGTCACCACCACCGCGTCGACTGCAGACGCACCGGTGGCGGCATTCGAACACCAAGAGCGTGGTCTCTACGGTGTGCAGTTCCATCCCGAGGTGGTGCACACCCCCCATGGTCAGCACGTGATCGAGCAGTTCATCCACCAGGGATGTGGGCTCGACGGCGACTGGACCATGGCTTCGATCGTCGATTCGGCGGTGGAATTGATCCGGGCCCAGGTGGGCGACGGCCGGGTGATCTGCGCACTGTCCGGCGGGGTCGATTCGGCAGTGGCCGCGGCGCTGGTGCACCGGGCCATCGGCGACCAACTCTCATGTGTGTTTGTCGACACCGGGCTCATGCGCCTCAACGAGGGCGAGCAGGTGATCGAGACATTCGGCCGTCACATGGGCATACATCTCATCGGGGTCGACGCCGGAGATCGTTTCTTCGCGGCGCTGGCCGGCATCACCGAACCCGAGGCCAAACGCAAGGCCATAGGCGAGCTGTTCATCCGCATCTTCGAAGACGCCAAGGCCCAGGTCGACGACGCGAAGTTCCTCGTGCAGGGAACCTTGTATCCCGACGTGATCGAGTCCGGCAACGAACACGCGGCCACCATCAAGAGCCACCACAACGTCGGCGGTCTGCCCGACGACATCGATTTCGCGCTGGTGGAACCGTTGCGCAGCCTGTTCAAGGACGAGGTTCGCAAGCTCGGCAGCGAACTTGGTCTGCCCGACGAGATCGTGTTGCGTCAGCCGTTCCCCGGGCCGGGCCTGGCCGTCCGGATCATCGGGGAGGTCACCCCCGACAAGGTGGCCACTCTCCAGCACGCCGATCACATCGTGCGTGAGGAACTGCGGCTGGCCGGACTCGAACGCGAAATATGGCAGTCGTTCGCGGTGCTGCCCGACATCCGTTCGGTTGGGGTGATGGGCGACGAGCGCACCTACGGTCACCCGATCATCATTCGGGCGGTCACCAGCGAGGACGCCATGACCGCCGACTGGGCCCGCATCCCCTACGACGTCCTCGAATCCATGAGCAGTCGGGTGATCAACGAGGTTCCCGGGATCAACCGGGTGGCCTACGACATCACATCGAAACCGCCGGGAACCATCGAATGGGAATGACCATCGAAACCCCGGTCGCCTACCGAAGCGCCGCCGCGCTGCTGGGGGAGACCATCGTGGGTCTGGCCGACACCGAATGGGACCTCGAATGCGGCCCCGACGGCCTGAGGATCAACGAAGCCGTCGCCTGGGTGGTGGTCGGCGACTCACAGATCACCTCGGCCATCGACCGGGGGCGGCTCGACCCGATCGGTGAAATAGAGGCAAATGTGCTCGGCCCCAATCTGGTGGCCACGTGGCGCGGCACCGCCTTGGCCGCCATGACCAGCCTCGATGCTCCTGGGGCCCTCGACGGCCTCGTGGAGCATCCCGACGGTCGGCTGGCGATCACCGATCTCGTGTGGCAGCGGGTCACCGAGAATCTGGTGAGAGCGTTCGACATCGGCAGGGCCGTGGGGCGAGATGTCGAGATCCCCACCGACCTGGCCGAACGATGCCTCGAGTTCTGGAACACCCATGCCGAGGCGGTCATGCGGGGCGGGGTGTTCCCGCACACGCCGGTGGAGCCCCCGTCAGATGCCGATGCCGTCACACGATTCCTGGCGTTCACCGGCCGCACGGCCTGAGTTGCTCAGGTGCCGGAGAGTCTCTCCACGAGTGGGGCCAGGTCCTCCATGGCGTCGGCCGACCAGGTGATGTAGCTGAACCCCCACCTCTCACGCCACGACCTGACCGAGTCGGCCATCTCGTCGATCGTGCCGACCAGGACATGAGGCATGGTGAGGGCATCCTCGGCACTGATCATGAAACCCGGCGCCATGGCGGCGGCCAGTGCGGCCCGGTCGTCGGTGAGCGACGCGAGATGCACGCGGGTCTGCAGTTCGATCGTGTCGAAGCGGGCACCGGCCACCGACCGGATCACCTCGAGCTTGGCGTCGGTGGCCGCGGTGGTGCCGGTGGGACCGACCTCGGCGCCGATGGCCCCGGCCTTGAGATCGAAGTTGACCCCGATGATGTCGGCCTCGCGGGCAGCCAGCGACAGGACCTTCGGTCCACCTCCGGCCACGATCAGCTTTGGATGTGGCCGCCGGTGGGGCTTCGGCGTGGAGTCGAGGCCCTCGACGGTGTAGTGGTCGCCGTGGAAATCGAACGGTCCATCGGTGAAACAGCCCTTCAGAACGGTGATGGCCTCGGCCAACCTGGCGATGCGGACCCCGGCCCGGTCCTTGACCATGCCGGCCCGTTCGTAGTCGGTGGTCTGCCAACCGGCACCGATCCCGAATTCGAGTCTGCCCTCACTCAGCAGGTCGAGGGTGGCGAGCTCCTTGGCCAACACCACCGGGTGCCGATAGTCGTTGGCCAGCACCAGGTTGGTGACCGCGATCCTGGTCGTGTTCGCGGCCACCGCGGCGAGTCCCACGAGCGGTCCGCACTGAGCATCGAGGTGGTCGGGCAGGCTGATGCCGTGGTAGCCGAGTTCCTCGGCACGTTTCGCCATTTTGACCAGTCGCGCCGGGTCGTCGATCGGGCCGAGACTCACTGAGAACTTGAATGGGTGGGTCATGGTCGGGAAGCTACCCGCTCGCGCGTGTTCACCGGCCGTTCACCTGATGTCAGGACGTGGTTAATCGACGTCGGGCAGACTGCGGCCACTGGCGCGCCTGAGCACCGGATTACACTCCCGCACGAAGCGACGCCCGGCCCCGACTGGATTCCGATGAGCATGGCAGAAGAAGAACTCGAATCGGTCCACGTGTTCGAGGTCGAAGATCTGGCGGTTCGCTACGGTGAGGTCACTGCGATCTCCGAGGTGGATCTGGAGATCTGCCAACAGGAGATCACCGCGTTCATCGGCCCGTCCGGTTGCGGCAAGTCGACCGTGCTGCGTTGCTTCAACCGCATGAATGATCTCATCGACTCGGCCCACGTCGAGGGCTCGGTGCTCTACCACGGTGTCGATCTCTACGACTCACAGGTCGACCCTGTGGTGGTGAGGAGGCGGATAGGAATGGTCTTCCAGAAGCCCAACCCGTTCCCGAAGTCGATCTACGACAACATCGCCTACGGTCCCAGGATCGCCGGCACCAAGGACAACCTCGACGAGATCGTGGAGCGGTCCCTCACCCGGGCCGGTCTGTGGGACGAGGTGAAGGACCGACTGCGCACCTCGGCACTCGGATTGTCGGGCGGTCAACAGCAGCGCCTGTGCATCGCCAGGGCGATCGCCGTGAACCCCGATGTGTTGTTGATGGACGAACCCTGCTCGGCACTCGATCCGATCGCCACCGGCCGCATCGAGGAACTCATGCGGGAGATCAAGAACGACTACACGATCGTGATCGTCACCCACAACATGCAGCAGGCCGCCAGGGTCAGCGACCGCACGGCGTTCTTCACCGCCGAGGTCCACGGCCCCACAGGTCAGCGGCGCGGTCGGCTGGTGGAGTTCGACAACACCGGCACGATCTTCTCCAATCCGGCCGACGAACGAACCGAGGCCTACATCACCGGGAGATTCGGATGAACGAGATTCGATCCAACCTCACCGACCGCCTCGAACAAATCGAGGGGCAGCTCCTCGCCATGGCCGAGGAGGTCGCGGTCAGGATCGGGGAGGTCACCTCCGCGCTGGTCGAGGGCGATGTGCATGCCGCCGATGAACTGATCCGGGCCGACGACGACATGGACCTGGCGTCCCTGCAGGTGGAGGAGAATTGCATCGACACCATCGTTCGCCAGGCCCCGGTGGCCGGCGATCTGCGGTTCGTACTGTCGTCACTCCACCTCAACAGCGAAATCGAGCGAAGTGGCGACCTCACCACCAACATCGCCAAGGCGATCGGGCGTCTCCAGGGAGCACGTCTCGACGAGCGGGTCCGCGACCTGATCGTGCAGATGTCGGTTCAGGCCCAGCTGCTGTTTCGCCGCGCCGCCGAGTCGCTGGCCGCACGCGACGACGAGTTGGCCGCGTCGATCGACGAACTCGACGACGTGCTCGACGACCTTCACGTCCGCTACATCCAGACCGTCATGCAGGACGCCCGGCGAGGCACCCTCGAGCCCCAGCAGTCCCTTCAGCTCGCCCTGGTGGGCCGGTTCTACGAACGCATCGGCGACCATGCCGAGAACATCGGCGAACGGGTGCGCTACATCGTCACCGGCTGGCTGCCGGAGGCCCAAGCGGCCGAGCGGGCGCGTGAGCGCCACAAGGCCGATCCCTCGGCCGATGAGCCATTGCGCAATCGGGGCATCGCCGTTATCGAGTCGCTGGGTGAAAACCGTCGGATCGACGCCATCCGACGCGACTTCGTGGCCAACGTGTCCCACGAGCTGAAGACCCCAATCGCGGCCATGAGCCTGCTGGCCGAGACCCTCGCCGGTGAGGACAACCCCGCCGACCGCGATCGCCTCGCTGCGATGCTCCACAAGGAATCGAAGCGCGCCGAGGCGATCATCGACGACCTGCTCGAGTTGAGCCGCCTCGATGAGCCCGAAGGCCGGTTCGCGGAGGTCGACAT
The DNA here is from genome assembly GCA_024276355.1 of Actinomycetes bacterium. Taxonomy (GTDB): domain Bacteria; phylum Actinomycetota; class Acidimicrobiia; order Acidimicrobiales; family Aldehydirespiratoraceae; genus SZUA-87. The sequence continues at coordinate 15,829 of JAJRXJ010000134.1, forward strand.
CGATCAGGTGGTGGCTCGCAGCATCGACGCGTCGCAGTCATTTGCCGAAGCCAACCGCATCGAGCTGGCCACGGTGGGTGTGCCGAGCTCGATCACGATCTCGGGCGACAGGCGACAGCTCGTGAGAGCTATCACGAATCTCCTCGACAACGCGGTTCGCTACTCCGACGCCGATTCCCGGGTGACTCTCACCGTCGACGACCTCGACGACGCGGTCGAGATATCCGTGAGAGACACCGGCATCGGCATTCCGAGGCCCGATCTCGAACGGGTCTTCGAACGTTTCTATCGGGTCGACCGCGCCCGAAGCCGCGAGACCGGTGGCACCGGTCTGGGCCTGGCCATCGTTCGCCACGTGGTCGAGAACCATGGTGGTCGGGTGCTGGTTGATTCCAAATCCGGTTCGGGATCCATGTTCTCGATGCGGATCCCCAAGGAACACAAAGAATCCTGATGGCAGATCCGGTGTCGGTGCTCGTGGTCGACGACGAACCGTCCTTCAGGGAGGGTCTCAGGCAGGCACTCAGCAGGGAGGGCTTCGTGGTCCACCTGGCCGCCGACGGCGAGGAGGCCCTCGAGGTGTTCCGGGCGGTGTCACCTGATCTGGTCCTTCTCGATGTGATGCTCCCTCGCCTGTCGGGTATCGACGTGTGCCGCGAGATCCGGTCGGCGGGACCCACCCCGGTGATCATGGTGTCGGCCCGCAACGAGGAGATCGACGCGGTGGTGGCACTCGAGGTCGGCGCCGACGATTACGTGGCCAAGCCGTACCGGGTCCGTGAACTGATCGCGCGGATGCGAACAGTACTGCGGCGGTCCGATTCCGAATCGACCTCTGCCGGCCACAACGAGGGACAGATCGTGATCGACGATCTGGTTCTCGATCACGAGCGTCACGAGGTTTCCCTGGCCGGGGTCGACATACAGATGCCCCTCAAGGAGTTTCAGCTCCTCGAGGTGTTGATGGAGAATGTCGGCATCGTGGTCACGCGGGACTCGCTGATCGACCGGGTGTGGGGCTACGACTACATAGGCGACACCAAGACGCTCGACGTCCACGTGAAACGACTGCGCTCCAAGATCGAGTCCGATCCCCACCGCCCCGAGCGCATAATCACCATCCGGGGCCTCGGCTACAAACTCGTGGCGGCATCGGAGAGATAGCCCGTCCGCTGGTGTCGGTCGGGGTCGGTAGGGTGATCCGAGTGTCTGATTCGTCTCTTCTCGAAGGGCTCAACCCTTCCCAGCTCGATGCGGTGACCCACGACGGCGGGCCACTGTTGGTGATAGCCGGCGCCGGGTCCGGCAAGACCCGGGTGCTCACCCACCGCATCGCCCATCTCATCGCGGCCCGTGGAGTTTCGCCGTTCGAGATTCTGGCGATCACCTTCACCAACAAAGCCGCCAACGAGATGAAGTCGCGTGTGGCCTCGCTGGTGGGTCCGGTCGCCGAGAAGATGTGGGTGTCCACCTTCCACTCGGCTTGCGTGCGGATCCTGCGCCGCGATGTCCACCTGCTCGGATACCCGTCCGGGTTCTCGATATACGACCAGGCCGACGCCGTACGCCTGGTGGGCTACGTGATTCGCGACATGGGCCTCGACACGAAACGGTTCGCGCCCAGAGCGGTCCACGCGTCGATTTCGGCAGCCAAGAACGACAACACCTCGGCCGACGACTACGCGGCCGCGGCATCGCAGGTATTCGAGCGCCGCATCGGCGAGATCTACGCCGAGTATCAGCGACGGCTGCTGTCGGCCGGTGCCATGGACTTCGATGATCTGCTCATGAACACGGTGGTGCTCATGAAGTCGCATCCCGAGGTCTTGCAGCAGTGGCGTCGCCGGTTCTCCCATGTGTTGGTCGATGAATACCAGGACACCAACCAGGTCCAGAACGAGCTGGTGCTGATGCTGGCCCAGGAGCATCGCCAGGTCACGGTGGTCGGCGACAGCGATCAATCGGTCTACCGGTTTCGGGGAGCCGACATCCGCAACATACTCGAGTTCGAAGACGCTTTCCCCGACGTCACCGTGGTGTTGCTCGAGCAGAACTACCGCTCCTCGCAGAACATTCTCGATGCGGCCAACGCGGTGATCTCGAAGAACTACGGCCGGGCCCCGAAGGACCTCTGGACCTCGGAGGGCGCCGGCGATCCAATCGTGCGATTCCACGCCGACGACGAATCCGACGAGTCGAGGTTCGTGGCCGGCGAGATGATGAGGCTCCACGAGGATCATCAGATGAACTGGGGCGAGATGGCGGTGTTCTATCGCACCAACAGCCAGTCGCGTGTTCTCGAGGAATACCTGATGCGCGTCGGCATTCCATACAAGGTCGTGGGTGGTACCCGTTTCTACGACCGGCGCGAGATCCGCGATGCCATCGCCTACATGAGAGCGGTGGTCAACCCCTCCGACGAGGTGAGCCTCAAACGGGTTGTCAACGTGCCCAAACGCGGTGTCGGCGATTCTTCGATCGGTCGGATCGATGCCTGGGCTGCGGCCAACGGTGTCACCTTCCACGAGGCCCTTCGCCGGTTCGAGGACGCCGGCGTGTCGGGCCGAGCCTCCACCGGAATCACCCGTTTCATCGAGATGACCGACGAACTACGGGCTCTCGACCTCGGCCCGGCCACGCTGCTCGAGGAGATCCTCGAACGGTCGGGCTACATGGCCGAACTCGATGCCACCCAAGGCGTCGAGGCGGAGGGCCGGCGCGAGAATCTGCTCGAACTCATCGGCATGGCCCGCGAGTCGGAGACCATCGACGAGTTTCTCGAGCACGTGGCCCTGCTGAGCGACACCGACGATCTCGACGAGACCGAGTCGACCGTCACCCTCATGACCCTCCACGCGGCCAAGGGCCTCGAGTTCCCGGTCGTGTTCATCGTGGGCATGGAAGACGGCGTGTTCCCCCACATCCGGTCGCTGGGTGAGCCGGCCGAGCTCGAGGAGGAGCGCCGCCTGGCCTACGTGGGCATCACCCGTGCCGAGAGGCGATTGGTCCTCACCAGCGCGTGGAGTCGAATGCTCCACGGCATCACCCAGTACAACCCTCCCAGTCGGTTCATCGACGAGATCCCCTCGGAGCTGATCGACGAGGTCGGCGGGTCGACCATGCTGAGATCGCGGCGTGGCGATCGTTCCACCACCCGCGACCGAATGGTGGATGCCGCGGTCAGGCGCCGTCCCGATCGACCCACGCCTTCCGGGGCACAAAACATCGGTCTGAGGGTCGGCGACGATGTGCGCCACGCGAAGTTCGGCGAGGGGGTGGTGCTCGACATCAACGGAACCGGGGAGAACGCCGAGGCCCGGGTGCATTTCTCGGGCGTGGGCGACAAACACCTGCTGCTGTCGTGGGCACCCCTGGAGAAGATCTGACCCCGGCCGGCGGTCAGGTGTCGTGGAGCTGAATCCTCAGACGCTTGTTGCCCTTGCCCTTCGATTGGGTCTTGACCACCTCGAAGCGCCCCACCTCGCCGGTCGACCTCACATGGGTGCCTCCGTCGGCCTGCTTGTCGAGGCCGACGATGTCGAGCACCCTGATCTCGGTGACCGTGTCGGGAATGAGATTGACCTTGGTGCGGATCAGGTCTTCGTCGAGCACGGCGGTCTCCCGCGGCATGAACGACACCTCGATCGGGCGGTCGGCCGCGATCTCCGCGTTGACCAGCTCGGTGACACGATCGGCGAACCCGTCGGGCAGTGGGTCGAACTCGAAGTCCATTCGGGCCGTGAGGGGCTCCATGTTTCCGCCGGTGACCGGCTTGCCCCATTCGTTCCAGATCACACCACAGAGAATGTGAAGGGCAGTGTGGGTGCGCATCAGCTTGTGGCGGCGATCCCAGTCGATCTCACAGGACACGGCCGTCCCGATGTCGGGAAGCGGGAGCCCGATTGTGTGCCAGACGAGCGGACCTCGACCGGTCACATCGGTGACCTCGGCGCTGCGGCCGTCCCAGGAGATGGTGCCGGTGTCGTGGGGCTGCCCACCGCCGGTGGGGTAGAAGGCGGTGGCATCGAGAGCCACGCGCCCGTCAGCATCGGTGTCGACAACCACGGCGTCGAACGCTCGCAGCTCGGCATCTCGCAGGTAGAGACGTTCTGTGGTGGTCACTGGCCCTCCTCGGTCTGCTGGGACAGCAGGTTTATGTCGACCCGAACCGAGCCGTTGCTGTCGACCTTGACGGGATACTGAATCACGCCGTCACCGACCCCGGTGGCATCGGCGGTGGCGTCGGAGCACGTGATCGAGTCGTCGGCCGAAGTGAGCTCGAACAGTTCCTTGGCCGGGTTCCACTGGAAGAAGCAGGTGCGTGGCTGATTCGCGGGTCGGGCCGCAAACGAGAACCAGCCGGTGTCGGGGTCGTCGCCGAGGTGGTTGAGGATGATGTCGCGGGCCCCGCCGCCAACGTCGGAGTAGAGAAGCGGGCCGTTGTCGGCGATCTCCTCCGATATGGGATGCGACGCGCCGGCATCGAAATCGGTGTCACCCAGTTGGATCTTCACGTTGCTCCCGGAGCCGGCCAGCCAGATGACTCCGGCCCCCAGGAGCAATGCGGCCAGCACTCCGGCGATGCCAACGACGATGGCGCTTCGGGCGTTGATCTGGGGACCGCGCGCTACGGGCATTCGGATCTTCCTCGCATGTGGGAATAGGGGGTTCGAGGTGCCTAGTATCGCCGCTGTGTCTGCCGGTCGTTGCTTTGGCCCCCAGTCACGCATTTCCCCGCGCAATCGAGCCTGGAGGCCATACCGGTGGATCTATTCGAACATCAGGGCAAGGAGTTCTTTGCCCGCTACGGAATGCCGGTATCACCCGGCGACGTTGCCTTCTCGGTGGAGGAGGCCGTGGCCGCTGCAGAACGCATCGGAACCCCGGTCATGGTGAAGGCCCAGGTCCACGCCGGAGGGCGTGGCAAGGCCGGTGGCGTGAAGTTCGCCCCCGATCTTGATGCCGTGCGTGAACACGCCGGCAACATCCTCGGTCTCGACATCAAGGGCCACATCGTGAAGCGTCTCTGGATCGAGAAGGCGTCCGACATCGCCGAGGAGTACTACGCCAGTTTCACGCTCGATCGTTCCGCCAAGAAACACCTCGGGATGCTCTCGAAGGAAGGCGGTATCGAAATCGAGACCGTCGCCGTCGAGAACCCCGATGCCATCGCGAAGATCTGGGTCGATCCGGTCGACGGGCTCAGCGAAGAGGTGTGCCGTGAATGGGTGGCCGCCGCCGGCCTACCCGACGCCGCGGTCGAGGGAGCAGTCGACATTCTCCTGAAGCTCTACACGGCCTACGTCGACGGCGACGCCGACATGGTCGAGATCAACCCGCTGATTCTCACCGAGCAGGGCAACGTCCACGTGCTCGATGCCAAGGTCACCCTCGACGGCAACAGTGAGTTCCGCCACCCCGAGTACGCCCAATACGACTCCACCCAGGTGCGCGATGAGCGGGAGGCCGCCGCCCACGCCCACGGTCTGCAATACGTCGGTCTCGACGGCACCGTCGGAGTGATCGCCAACGGCGCCGGTCTGGCCATGAGCACCGTCGATGTCGTCAGCCAGGCCGGCGGTGCTGCCGCGAACTTCCTCGACATCGGCGGCGGAGCCAACGCCGACGTGATGTCGGCGGCGCTTGAGGTCATCAACAACGATCCGGCAGTGAAGTCGATCTTCATCAATGTCTTCGGTGGCATAACCCGCGGCGACATGGTCGCCGAGGGGATCATCGAGGCCATGCGGCGTGTCGACATTCACTCTCCGATAGTGATCCGCCTCGACGGCACCAACGCCGTCGAGGGACGCGAGATTCTCGCACCCAGGGTCGGCGACGACCTCATGATGGAAGACACCATGCTCAGCGCCGCCCGTCGTGCGGTCGAGTTGGCCAAGTAACCGAGCGACGAGGAACGAGGAAAAACCATGAGCATCTTTGTCGACGAGAACACCAAGGTCGTCTACCAGGGCCTCACCGGCTCACAGGGCAGCTACTACGGCCGTCTCAACGCTGAATACGGCACCCAGGTCGTGGCCGGCACCAATCCGAGGAAGGCCGGCACCGAAGTCAACGGTGTGCCGATCTTCGCCAGTGTCGGCGAGGCTGTCGAGGCCACCGGTGCAACCGCCAGCTGCATCTTCATCCCTGCTGCCGGAGTGCGCGGTGCCGTGATGGAAGCGGCCGAAGGCGGCATCGAGTTGATCGTTGCCATCACCGAGGGCGTACCCGCCCACGACGAAGCCTGGTTCTACAACAAACTAAAGCGCGACTTTCCCAACGTGCAGCTGCTGGGCCCGAACTGCCCGGGGATCATCAGTCCCGGCAAGTGCAACATCGGTATCACCGCGGGCCACATCGCCAAGCCCGACGGCCCGGTCGGCATCGTGAGCCGATCCGGAACCCTCACCTACCAGGCGCTCTACGAGCTCCAGCAAAAGGACATAGGTGTCACCACCTGTGTGGGAATCGGTGGCGATCCGGTGCCGGGCACCTCGTTCATCGACTGCCTCAAGGCGTTCGAGGCCGACCCCGAAACCAAGGCCGTCATGATGATCGGTGAGATCGGTGGGTCGGCCGAGGAAGAGGCGGCAGAGTTCATCAAGGATCACATGACCAAGCCGGTGTCGAGCTACATAGCGGGTGTCACCGCACCTCCGGGCAAGAAGATGGGCCACGCCGGCGCCATCGTCTCCGGAGGCAAGGGAACGGCTGCGGCCAAGATGGAGGCCCTGGCCGACGCCGGTGTCAAGGTCGGAAACAACCCGACCGAGGCCGGTGAGCTCATGGCCGAGATAGTGGCCGGCCTCTGAGGTATTCGCGACTGGCTGCGCCGATCGTCGTTCTGGCGATGATCGGCGCAGCATGTTCGGGTTCGACCGGGTCCCCCGGTGGGGACACCGCGTCTCCCGCTTCGTCACACCCCCCGGTCACCTCGTCGACGACCACCACGTCGACGACCACCACGAGCTCGACAACCACGTCGACCACCACACTGGCGCCACCGGCGCCACCGGCATTCGATCGCCGCGGCGTGCTGGCCAACGGTCAGACCAACGGGGTGGTCGTCACCGACACCGGCTGGGTGCTGCCGGTGTTCGGAGGAATCGATGGGGGATGGCGGGTCTGGACACCGTGCGCCCGGGTGGCCGACGTGACCCATGGCCGTTATGTCGACACCGTCGACGTGGTTCTCGATCCCGGTCATGGAGGACCGACCGAGCCCGGGGCCAGTGCTCCCGATGGCACCACCGAGGCGGAGCTCAACCTCGAGATCGCCCGGCGCACCGCCGGGGCGCTCGAAACGATGGGCTACTCGGTGGTTCTCACCAGGTCGGACGACGTGAGGGTGCCGATCGCCACCAGGGCCGAGATCGCCAGGGCCCTGCATCCGAAGGCGTTCATCTCGATTCACCTCAATGCCGGGACCAACGCCCGTAGTGCCACACCCGGAACCGAGCTCTACTACCAACTGGAGAGTCCCGAGTCGCGTCGCCTCGGTGGACTCATCTACGTAGAGACCACCAGGGTCCTGGCCAAGCACGACATCGGCTGGGTTTCGCTCACCGATGCAGGCGCCATGTCCCGGCCGAACCGGCAGGGAACCGACTACTACGGGGTGTTGCGCCGGCCGGTTCCGGTCGTGAGCGTTCTCGCCGAGCTCGCCTACATCTCCAACCGTGCCGAGGCCGAACTGCTGTCGTCGTCATTCGTGCAGAACGAGGTGGCCGCCGCCATCGCCCGGGGGTTCGATCGATGGGTCAACACCGACGAGCTCGGTTCAGGATTCACCGACGATCCGATCTTCCGGGGCTACGGACCCTCCGGGGCGGGCTTCACCACCGACTGCACCGATCCGGTGCTCGACCGCACCCCGTGATGATCCACCGAGCGGCCTTCGTCGGCTTGTGCCTGGCCTTCGTGGCATCAGCCTGCTCATCGGGCGGCGAGGCGCCCCTGCCCGCGCTCGGGTCGGTGCCCGGCCCGACAATCGAGTCGACCACCAGCACTACGTCGACCACGACCACCACGCTGTCGTTCGTGGAGCGTCTGCCGGAGCCCCGAAGCGACGTGCCGGGGATCGTGGAGACATCCACGGGAGTGATGGCCGCGATCGTGGCCCCGACAGCCGACGGACTCACGATCGTCACCCCTTGCGGTGAACAGACAGTGGTCGCCAACGCCCGGGAACTCGGGACGAAGCTGGTGGTTCTCGACCCGGGCCACGGTGGCAGCGAACCGGGAGCAGTGGGGGAGGGAGGTCTGCGCGAGGCCGACCTCAACCTTGCGGTGGCCAGGGCCGCGGCGGCTGTGCTCGAGTCCGACGGGGTGTCGGTGGCACTCACTCGCAGCACCGACATGCGGCTCACCCTCGCCGCCCGAGCCGCCATCGCCAAGGCCGCAGGTGCGAGAGCCTTCGTTTCGATTCACCACAACGCGGCTCCCGACGGCCCTTCCGACAACCCCGGAACCGAGGTCTGGTATCAGGTCGATGATCCCGAGAGCCGACGATTGGCCGGGATCATCTACGAAGACGTGTTCACTCTGATGTCGGGCTACGACGCCGACTGGGTCGCCGACACCGATGCCGGTGTCAAGTTCAGGCTCAACAGTCGAGGCACCGATTACTACGGGATTCTCAGAAACTCGGCCGGCACTCCCGCGGCCATCGCCGAGCTGGCCTTCATCTCCAACCCCACCGAGGAGCAGCTCCTGGCTTCGAGTGCGGTTCAACGGGCAGAAGGCGCCGCTGTGGCGTCGGCCGTGGAGCGATATCTCACGACGGCCGACGCCGGAAGCGGGTTCGTGGACGCCTACGAGAGGGTCACGCCAGCCGGATCGGGTGGCAGTGCCAAGGGGTGTGTGGATCCACCCCTCGACTGATCAGAACCGCTCGGTCAGAACTGGCTGGGCGGTGCGGCGGGGGCGGCCCCGGACCCGGATGCCTGCATCTCGATGTAGGCACCGGCGACAACGACCGCGGAGGCGATCCAGCCGAGCAGGATTCCGATTCCGGTGGCGCTGCCGAACTGCAGACCGAAGGTGATCAGGAAGGCGGCGAGCCCCAGCATGCAGTAGACCTGCTCTCGGGTGAATCCGAGAATGTCGCTGGGGATCTCAATATCGGTGAAGGTCGTGAGTGCAGCCCCCACGGCCACCGCGAGTCCGATTATGGCCACGAAAATCCCGGTGAGTCCGTAGGACTCCGTCGACCACCCGCTTGCGCTCGCCCCGAAACTTCCGGAGCCGACGCTGAACCACGCCAGGAACGTGGAGATGAACAGCACTGCTCCCCCCGCGATCAGCATGATCGTGCTCGGCTTGATGTCTTGTTTCATTACAGCCTCCGATTTGGCTTTACGATTGCGCCAACCGTAACCCACGGCGGGAATGAGGTGCTGATTGGGCGGTGATGTGATGTGCGGCAGTCGGCTGCTATGTTCGCCGCGATGTCAGTCGCAAACCCACAGCAACGACGCGCCCTGCTCTCGGTGTTCGACAAGACCGGGATCGTCGATCTGGCCGAGGGGCTCCACGATCTCGGATGGCAGCTCATCTCCAGCGGTGGCACCGCAGCGAGAATCGCGGAGGCCGGGATTCCGGTTACCGATGTCGCCGACCACACCGGCTCGCCGATCATGCTCGGCCACCGCGTGGTCACCCTCCACCCCCGCATCCACGGGGGGATCCTTGCCGACCGCGACAACCCCGAGCATCTCGCCGACCTGGCGGCCAACGGAATCGACCCGATCGATCTGGTGGTCGGCAATCTCTACCCGTTCACATCAGAACCCGGCATCGAGATGATCGACATCGGTGGCCCCACGATGGTGCGGGCCGCGGCCAAGAACCACGCCCACGTGGGCGTGGTGGTCGACCCCGACGACTACCCGGATGTGTTGGCCGAGCTGCGCTCGGACGGGTGGCTTTCCGACCCCACTCGTCGTCGCCTGGCCCGGGCGGCTTTCGCCCACACGGCGGCCTACGACGCCGCCATCGTGGGTTGGTTCGACGACACCGCCCCCGAGCCCGAGACTCTCCCTCCCACGATCCACCTGGCGCTCGAACGCACCCGTGAGCTTCGCTACGGCGAGAACCCCCACCAGGCCGGCGCCCTCTACCGTGTGAGCGGCGAGCCCAACATCTGGGACACGATCAAGCAACACTCCGGTCTGGCGCTCAGCTACCTCAACATCTTCGACGCCGACGCGGCGTGGCGTCTGGCCCACGACCTCGGCGGCCAACCGACCGTGGCCATCATGAAGCACGCCAACCCGTGTGGATGCGCGGTGGGGTCCGACCTGGCCGCGGCCTACTCCAACGCGTTCGCGTGCGACCCCCGCAGCGCCTTTGGTGGAATCGTGGCGTCGAACCACCCCATCGACCTGGCCACTGTCGAAGCCATGGAGGGGGCCGCACAGGCCGATGTGGTGATCGCTCCGGGTTACGCCGACGGGGTGGTCGATCGGCTGGTGTCGAAGCGCAAGAACACCCGCATCCTCGAAGCGTCGCCTCCCACCCCGGGGTCGTCGATCGAACTGCGCCAGATAGGGGGTGGATTCCTGGCCCAGCAAGCCCACGGGTTTGTTGCCGGTCCCACCGATTGGCAGGTTGTCACCAAACGGCAGCCCACCGACACCGAGATGTCCGACGCGATATTCGCCTGGAGGGTCTGTGGTCACGTCACCTCCAATGCCATCGTGTTGGCGAAGGACCGTGTGGCCTGGGGGATCGGAGCCGGCCAGCAAAACCGGGTGGAGGCCGGCCAGATCGCGGCGGCCAAGGCCGACGGACGGGCTGCCGGCGGAGCGTGCGCCAGCGACGCCTTCTACCCTTTCGCCGATGGCATTCACGCCGCCGCCGACGCAGGTGTGGCGGTGATCGTGCAACCCGGGGGATCAATAGGTGACGACAAGACAATCGAAGCGGCCGACGAGAGGGGAGTGGCCATGGTCTTCACCGGCGAACGCCACTTCCTCCACTGAACCATGACCGATCAGGATTCAACCGGCAAGCAACCCAAGAGCCGTGAGTGGGCCATCGAGGTGGGGGCCCGACGATCATCGGTGTGGTTCTTCCGCTTCGTACGGCGAATGATTCGACTGCTGATTTTCCCGTGGCTCAGGGTCACCTCGGTAGGCGGCCACAATCTCGACTTGGGAGGACCGGTGATCATCGCCCCGGTTCACCGGTCGAATCTCGACGCGCCGATCATCGCCGGTGTGGGTCATCGGCGAATGCGTGCACTCGGCAAACCATCGCTGTTCGTCAACCCCATCGGAGCCTGGGTGGTGGCCGCACTGGGTGCCATTCCGATTCGCCGGGGCGCGGCTGATCGTGATGCGATGAGAGCGGCCCGCGACATCCTCGCGCTGGGCGAGGCCATGATCGTGTTCCCGGAAGGCACCAGGCAGAGCGGGCCGAAGGTGTCAGGGGTGTTCGACGGGACCGCGTACCTGGCCTCCAAGACCGGGGCCCCCGTGGTCCCGGTCGGGATCGCCGGAACCGAGCGGGCACTGCCCCCGGGCGCGAAGTTCATCCACCGATCCCGGGTGGCGGTGGTGGTGGGTGAACCGATCCGCGTCCCCGAGGGGCGGATGAGCAGACCGGCCATGCACGAGCTCAGCTTGCGGATCAGCGCCGATCTCCAGACGGTGCTCGATCAGGCCAATGAGATGATCGGTTCCGAATAGCCGAGACCGGAATCGTGGTGATGGGCCTTGGGCTAAGGCGTAGCGTTGACCGGGTGACCTCGATCAGCCGGCTGCTCGATCGCCATCGAACTCTTTCATTCGAGTTCTTCCCCCCCAAGACCGAAGCGGCCGCGCTCGGCTTGCGGGCCACCGTCGACACCCTTGAGAAACTCGAGCCGGATTTCGTCTCCATCACCTACGGCGCCGGCGGTACCACCCGCGGTACCACCCGCGACACGGTGATCGAAATGTGTCTTGATCGCGACTTTCCGGCCATGCCCCACCTCACCTGCGTGGGCCATTCCCATGCCGAGATCCACGATCTCGTCGACGACTATCAATCCGAAGGTGTCCACAATGTGCTGGCCCTGGCCGGCGATCTGCCGGCCGACGGCAGCCCCAACCCGGGTGATTTCCGTTACGCCTCCGAGCTGGTCGAAGTGCTGCGGGAACGCACCGAAATGTGCATCGGTGTGGCCGCTTTCCCTGAAGTCCACCCGCGTTCGGAGAGCCGGGAGTCGGATCGGCGCCACCTGGCCGAGAAACTTTCCATGGCCGACTTCGCCATCACGCAGTTCTTCTTCGACCCCGACGTCTACTTCAGAATGGTCGACGAGCTGGCCGCCCTCGGCTGCGACAAGCCGATCATTCCGGGTGTGATCCCGGTGTTGAATCCGGACTCGGTGAAGCGCTTCGCCGACATGAACGGGTCGAAGATCTCCGCCGACCTGTGGGCATCGTTGGAGCGTGCATCCGATCCGGATGAGCTGGTCGAGATCGCCGTCGACGCGGCCACCGACATGATCTCCACCCTGATCGAGGGTGGTGCACCCGGCATCCACATCTACTCGCTCAACAGGGCGGATGCCGTGGTTCGCATATGTGACAGAATCGATTTGCGCCAAGGCCTCTGAGAGGGCCCGGTGGGGCTACGCTCGGCCCCATGGCAGAAAAGATCACAATGCAGAGCGACGGCACCCTCACGGTGCCCGACGAGCCGATCATCCCCTTCATCGAGGGCGACGGCATCGGAGTCGACATCTGGCCGGCGGCGAGGTCGGTCCTCGATGCCGCGGCCGCGAAATACGGCAAGAAGGTCGAGTGGAAGGAAGTGCTCGCCGGCGAGAAGGCTTTCAACGAGACCGGCGATTGGCTCCCGGAAGACACCATCATGGCCTTCCGCGAGTATCTGATCGGCATCAAGGGGCCGCTCACCACCCCGATCGGCGGTGGTTTCCGGAGCCTCAACGTGGCCATCCGTCAGATCCTCGATCTCTACGTGTGCCTCCGCCCGGTCAGATGGTTCGAGGGCGTCCCCTCCCCGGTGAAACATCCGGAACTGGTCGACATGGTGATCTTCCGTGAGAACACCGAGGACATCTATTCGGGCCTCGAGGTCGAGGCCGGCACCCCGGGCGCACTCAAGATGATCGAGCTGCTGCGCGACGAATTCGGCTGGGAGATCCGTGAGGGCTCGGGCATCGGGATCGAGCCGGTCTCGAAGTTCGGTAGCCAGCGTCTGCAGCGGGCCGCAATCGAATACGCGGTCAAGCGCAACCGTAAGAGGATCCATTGGGTCCACAAGGGCAACATCATGAAGTTCACCGAGGGCGCTTTCCAGAAGTGGGGCTACGAACTCGTGAAGGAAGAGTTCTCCGATGTGGCCGTCGGATGGAACGACTGCGGCGGCGAGCCCGGCGACAAGATCCTCGTCCAGGACGCCATCGCCGACATCGCGCTCCAGCAGGTGCTCACACGTCCTGCCGAGTTCGATGTCATCGCCACCCTCAACCTCAACGGCGACTTCCTGTCCGACGCCCTGGCCGCCCAGGTCGGAGGCATCGGCATCGCCCCCGGCGCCAACATCAACTACATGAGCGGCCACGGTGTGTTCGAGGCCACCCACGGCACCGCCCCGAAATACGCGGGCCAGGACAAGGTCAACCCCTCGTCGATCCTCCTGTCGGGCGTGTTGATGTTCGAGCACCTCGGCTGGCAGGAAGCCGCCGACGACATCGTTCGGTCGGTCGAGGCCACCATCGGCGAAAAGATCGTCACCTACGATTTCGCTCGCCAGATGGAAGGCGCCACTCAGGTCAAGTGCTCTGAGTTCGCCTCGGCGTTGATCGATCGCCTCTGACCGGCCCTGATCCGATGTGGCGTCGCGGCGGGCGCCTCATCGGGAGGTCGTTGCGCGCTCATCCCGTGGCCCACGGCGTGGCCATGTTCGGAGCGTTCGTGTTCGTGCTCGCCGCGGTGGGCGGCGCGTGGGTGCTGCGTTCCATCACCGACGACCTGATCATTCCGGCGTTCGCCGATGGCGAGGTGGCCGGTGGCGATGTATGGGCCGCGATGGCGTTGCTGGTGGGAGTGTCGGTCGTGCGGGGGGCCGGAGTGGTGATCCGTCGATGGTTCCTGGTCATGGCCGTGATGCGGACACAACGAGACTGGCGCCGGGGTTTGCTGTGGCGGTACCTGGACTTGCCGCTGAGGTTCCACCGGTCGAAGCCCACCGGGGAACTGCTGGCCCACGCCGACATCGATGTGCAGGCGGCGACCATGGTGCTCCAACCGCTCGCCTACTCGGTGAGCGTCGTGCTGTTGGTGCTGGTGGCGGTGGCATCGATCCTTCTCATCCATCCGCTCCTTGCACTGGTGGCGGTCACATTGTTCCCGATCCTGGCGATGGTGAGCCAGCGCTACACCGCCCGTGTCGAGCGGCCGGCCGCCGACGTTCAGCAGCGGGTCGGAGACGTTTCCTCGGTGGCCCACGAGAGTTTCGAGGGCGCGCTCATCGTCAAGACACTCGGCCGGGAGGCCGACGAGCTGGAACGAATGCGGGCTGCATCGGAGCTGCTGCGCCGGGACCGTATCGAGGTCGGACGTCTGCGGGCATCGTTCGAGCCGGTGATCGACGCGCTGCCGAGCATCGGAATCGTGATTCTCCTGCTGGTCGGGTCGTGGCTGATTTCCCGCGGTTCGGCCACGCCCGGCGACCTGGTCCTGGCCATCACCCTCTTCGGCCTGATCGCCACCCCGCTGCGGATATTCGGATTCTTTCTCGAGGAGATGCCCCGCTCGGTGGTCTCCCTCGAGCGCATCGACGGGATTCTCGATCAGGAGGTCGAGGCGTTCCCCGGCACGCAATCGGTGCCGTCCGGACCGGTGGGTGTCAGGCTGCGGGACCTGGTGGTGGCCCACGACGGCCACAGAGTGCTCAACGGTGTTTCCCTCGACGTCGAACCGGGAGAGACCGTCGCCCTGGTGGGTGCCACCGGGTCGGGCAAATCGACAATGTTGGAGAGTATTTCGGGACTTCTCGACCGGGAATCGGGCGCCATCGAACTCAACGGAGTACCGATCGAGAACCTGGCCAAGGGCCGGCTCTCCGAAGCCGTGGCCCTGGTGTTCCAGGATGCGTTTCTGTTCGCAGACACGATCCGCGAGAACGTTTCGCTCGGCAAGACCGACGACGCGGGTGTGGCGGAGGCGTGGGCGACGGCCGATGCCCTCGAGTTCGTGGGGCGGATGCCCCACGGTGCCAGGAGCCTTGTCGGGGAACGGGGAGTGACCCTGTCGGGCGGGCAGCGTCAACGGATCGCGCTGGCGCGGGCCCTGGTTCGCCGGCCGGGCCTGTTGCTGCTCGACGATGCCACCAGTGCGGTCGACCCGATCGTCGAGGCACGAATACTCGATGGTCTTCGGTCGGGGCCGGCCACGACGCTCATGATCGTGGCCCACCGCATCTCCACGATCCGGCTGGCCGACCGGGTGATCTTCATGGCCGAGGGTCGAATCGTCGACATCGGTTCCCACGAACGGCTGTTGGAACGCCCCGACTATCGCTCGTTGGTGAGCGCATACGAACAAAGCGACACGACATGACCGACCCCTTCGACGACGACACGGAGGGCATGGGGGCGTTCGAGGTACTCCGACGGGGTTTGGCCATGAGCCCGGAGCTGCGCACCGGCATCGGGGTGACCATCCTGATGGCCCTGTCGGCCGCTGTGGGCCGGTTGATCATTCC
>JAJRXJ010000135.1 GCA_024276355.1 Actinomycetes bacterium
TCCCGGCCTTCTCGGCACCATTCGGTCCCTGTTCACGGCGTTCTTCGTCGACTCGAGCGTCAACGATCGCCGCACCGACTACGGCTTTGTTGCCGATTTCATCGCTCAACGCCCCCTGTTCGGACGCGGTTTCTTCACCTTCATTCCCAAGATCTACGACTTCATCGACAACCAGTTTCTGCTTTCGTTCGTTGAAACCGGACTTGTCGGATTGATCGCCTACATCGCCTTGTGGATGACCCCGATCGTGACCTGCGTCGGGCTGGGTCGTCGGGCACGGAGGACAGGACGCCCTTCCGCGGAAGCAGAGATTGATCGCGACCTGGCCTACTCTCTGGCCGCTGCCATAGCCGTGGTGCCCGCGGCCTCCGCCACCTTCGACTTTCTGAGTTTCAGCACGGCCAGAGTCCTGGCTTTCTTCCTTCTCGGTGTCGCCGGTGCGTTCTGGCGGATCGAGCGTTCCAGACAGTCCGAGTTCGAAACCGGCCCGCGCAATACCCCGCCGATACGGGCCGGGCGATGAGCACCCCGACCCACGCAGTCGACCCATCCGACATGCCCCCGGATCCCGTCGAAGGTTCGGATCTGTCGGGTCTCGGTTCGGGTCTGCGCTGGAGTGTCATCAATCAGGTCGTGCTGCGGATCGGCACGTTCGGATCGGGAATAGTTCTGGCCCGATTGCTGCTTCCCGAGGACTTCGGAATCTACGCGTCGGGATTGGCCGTCCTGAAGCTACTCATGGCGGTGAACGACTTGGGAGTCATCCTGGGGGTGGTTCGGTTCAAGGGATCACCCCGGGTCGCCGCGGCCACGGCATGGACCATGTCGACCGGAACCAGCCTCGTGTTGTTCGCCGGTGCCTTTCTCAGCGCCCCGCTTCTCGCTGACGCCATGGGGTCATCCCACGCCACCGGCGTGATCCGGCTGATGGCCACCATGGTCGTGTTCGATGGTCTGGCGGCCATCCCGTCTGCTCTCCTCACTCGAGCGTTTCTGCAGGGCCGCCAAGCAGCGGCCGAACTGATCGGTCTCAGTGCGAACGTGGTGCTCAGCATTGTTCTGGCCTCCAATGGTGCCGGGGCTTGGAGCCTCGCTTGGGGTCAGGTCACCGGCAATGCGGTCACCTTGATGGTTCTGGTGCTGCTGTCGGACTCGCTTCCCCGCCCGACCTACGACCGGGTCGTCGCCCGCCAGCTCGCTTCCTTCGGCGTTCCGCTGGCGTTTTCCACTCTGGTCGAACAGGGAGTTCTCAATGCCGACTACGTGATCATCGGGGCCACGCTCGGCACCGTACCGCTGGGGATCTACCTGTTAGCCTTCAACATCTCGTCGTGGCCCATATCCGTCATCACTTTTGCCGTCAGGCGGGTGTCGATCGTTGCGTTCTCCAAACTGACCGAGCAGCGCGAGCGCCTGGCCGAGTCATTCCTTCACACCCTCGCGGTGTTGCTTGGCGCCGGCGCTTTCGTCGCGGTTCTTCTTTCCGCCCTGGCATCTCCGATCGTCGCCACCGTCTACGGTCCGCGCTGGTCGGCCTCGGCCACCCCCCTGCGGTTGCTGGCAATGCTCGGACTGGCGCGGATCGCGGTGATGTTCATGTTCGACCTGATGATCGGCGATGGAAGGAGCCGCACGGTTCTTCGGCTTCAGGCAACCTGGCTCGTGTTCCTCGTTCCGGCACTCATCGTGGGTACCAACATCGACGGCATTCGCGGGGCCGCCGTCGCCCACCTGATCATCACCATGACCGTGGTGCTACCCATGTTCACGCTGGCCCTCAGACCGAGTGGCATCCATCCGGGCGACATCTCCAGGGTGGCAATCCGGCCCCTTCTATCAGCGGTGCCCACCGCGCTGACCGCGATTGCGGTGGCATCCACAGTCGGCTCCGATCCTCTCAAGGTGGTCGTCGGGGGAGCGGCCGGTGCCGCCGTCTACCTGGCCATGTGGGTTCCCCGCAACAAGTCGCTGGAGTGGGTGGCCTCGCAACGCAGAGAGCTTTCCACCTCGTGAACGGCGCGGGTCCATCTCCGAGGCTGGTCGACACGGTCCATCGGCGGTTGGTGGCACCAATGTGGCGTCGCGCCATCAGCCTTCGCGCCCACGGGGCGGCTCCCGGATCCGTCTCGCGCTCGGCGTTGGTGATTGCTCCCCACCCCGATGATGAGACTTTCGGTTGTGGCGCAACGATCGCTGCCCGTTGTGCCGCCGGTGCCGAAGTCACCGTGGTGATCGCGGCTGATGGCCGCCACGCCCAATCATTGTCGCGACGCATCTCGCCCGATGATCTCGCGGCGATACGTCGAGACGAGGCGGTCAACGCCTGCGCCAGGCTCGGGCTGCCCGAAGATCATCTCTTACAGTTCGGTATGGAGGACACGATGGTCGAGTTCTCCTACGACTCGCTCGTCGATCGGCTGCGTTCGCTCATAAGGAGCGAGGATCCCGACGACATATTCACCACCTGCGATCGCGACTGGCACATTGATCACAGGGCTGTCAGCCGGGCAGTCCGAACCGCAGCCGCGGCCGAGGGGCGAGACGAGATCTTCGAGTTCCCGATCTGGTGGTGGATCGACGGTCCCAGGTACCCCAGACCGGGACGGAGTCGCGTGGCGCGTCTCGCGCATCTTGTCGGGGCTCCGTTCGAGTCGGTTGTGTCGATGCAACCGGTGGCGTTCGATGCCAAGCCCCACCTGGGGTCAAAGCGATCGGCCATCGCCGAGTATGCGAGCCAAGTCACCAACATGACCGGCGAGGACGACTGGTATGTGATGGACCAGCATCTGCTGGAGCTGTTCCTCGGCGATCGCGAGATCAACTTCAGAGTGGACAGACTCGAGGGATTGCGGTTGGACTCGATCGCCCCTACGGGGGGGTGACTGCTCCGCCAGTGGCCAAGTCGAGGTTGTCGCGCCATTCGACCACGGTGGCAGCCGGACCAACCAACTTGTTGCCGTAGAGACGATTGGGACCTATCACGTTGTTGATGACCGACACCGTGCCTGTCTCGAACCTCATCGGGAAGCCACCACCGTCGAGGTAATTGCTCTCGATCCTGACGTTGCCGATACCCGATCCCTGGAAGAACAGCGCCCCGTTGGAGTAGGGAGCGGTGGCCCCTATCTCGATTCGGTTGTTGGCGATCGTGATGTTGGATCCGGAGTAGAGCTGGATGCCGTCGTTGTGGGTGTTGTTGGGGTAGGACCCGACCATGGCCAGATCATGGATCCAATTCCAGGCCACCAGCAGGTTGTCTCCCGCGAGCTGCATGCCATCGGGCAGACCACTTATGTCGTTGCGCAAGAGGGTCATCGAGTGACCGCCGGAGATCTGCACTCCACCACGGCCATTACCAACCGATGCGGTCGTGCCCGGCGCTCTTCGTATGGTGGTGTCGGTCATGACCAGGGCGCCGGAACCTCCTCTCATGAGGATGCCCATTTCGTCGCCGGCGCCGTACTCGACTATCGAGTTGCTGAGCGTCGTTGTTCCGCCGCCATAGACATCGACCCCACCTCGAATGAAGAGGTGATCAAGGATCAGGTCGGGGGAATTGACGTTGAGCACCTTCCGGGAGTCATCCCAGGAGGTGCCCGCGGGTGCGGTCGCCACCGATTCGACAACGGTGAGCGCAGCCGGATCACCTATGTAACCGACGCCGCCCCGGCCCGGGAACACCGCGGTGTTGTTGACCGGCTGCGGTGGAGAATCCGACACCGGTTGGCTGGCGGTGGGAGGAGACACGACAGGAGTCACGGTGGTGGTCGGTGCAACGGCGGCCTGGGCGGCCTCAGCCGCAGCTGCCGTTGCAGCCGCCCGCGCAGCCTCAGCCTCGGCCGCTTGCCTCTCGGCCAGTGGCGGCAGCCTCCAAGGCTGGACGATCTTGCTGTCGGCCTGATCTCGTGCCGAAACCGAACCAAGCCCGCCAACCGCCGGCAACAGCTCGGAACCGTTGTCGACCGCGAGCAGATATGCGGGGACTTCTGAGTCCGGAGCGGTACTCACAGTGGTCGTGGTTGTGATCCGATCACGCTGGGGAGCAATTGTCGACGTGGGGGCCGGTGCTGTCACCGTTGGCAGGCTCTGCTCCCCCGGGGAACCACCCCCCGTGGCGACGAGCGCGACAACGACCGATGTGGCAGCCGCAACCACCGGCACGATCAGCTTCCAGCCGAGAATTTTCATGACGATTGTGTGACACTATCACGTGATTGCAATACTTGCGCCCACGCCATGTCAGCCCCAGGGCCGGGCAACCTCCACCACCGTGGCCGGCACCCGCAGCGAGTTGAGCACATCGGCCAGAATTGGCACCAGAGAAGCGATCGGCACGAACACCAGTCTGTCGGGACGGTGACACTCGATCATGTCGGCCAGATCAGCCAACATCGCCGGGTCCGTACCGGACCCCACGGCCACCATCACGCTGGTTCCGTCGGACTCACCGAGCGCCGCCACCGGCATCGACTCCCGCAGACCGCTTCGTGCCCGAACCGCGGGCACACGTTCCAGCTTCGAGAGCCCCACCAACGACGGTTCGTCGACAACCAGCTTCAACAACCATCGTTCTCGATCGAGTGTCGACAGCGGATGGTTGACCGATCCGGGACGTCGATACCGCGCCACCTCATCGATGGTGACACGCAGCGAATCTGCCGCATTCCGACCCGGATGAAGGACACGATTGGCCTCCCGGTCGAAGGCGCCGATACCCACGTGCACTTCACAGACTCCGTCGACCACAACCGCTCGCGCCACCTCCAGTCCCAGGTACTCACCGATCGCGACTCCCCCGATATCGACCACATCGAGACCGGCATCGAGCATCGCCTCGACCCCGGTGTCGATCTCATCCGGCAGGGCATCGCGCTGCGGCGGGCCCGGCGAACCAACAGGATCGAGATTCGCCCCATCCACCGCGAGAACGCGCGGCGGATCGGCGAGGGCCTTGGCCCGCCGGGCCTGAACCCCCGGATCGGCCGCCGGATCCACCATCAGGGTCAAGCCCGCGACTCCGGTCCGGTGCGCCCAGATCAGCGATGAACCGAACGCCTTGGCACCATCTTCGGCCAGCAGGACGAAGCCGTCGCCGGCAGGACCGGTGACGGCAGCGATCGTGTTGGTCGACAGATCATCGGCCAATTCGGTCTGAGAACCCACCAGGAGCGCGGCCAAGCGGCGCGCCCGCAGGAGATTGAGTGATCCGATTCGGCCCGGGCCGGAACCCATGGCCTGAGATCAGCTGTCGGATTCGGAAGCGGCTTCGCCCTCGGCCGCAGAATCAGCGGTCTTGGACTTGCGACGACCGTAGCGACGCTCGAAGCGCTCGACGCGACCAGCGGTGTCGACGATCTTCATGGTGCCGGTGAAGAACGGGTGGCTCTCGCTGGAGATCTCGACCTTGCGCAGCGGGTACTCGTTGCCGTCTTCCCAGGTGATGGTGTCGCTGGTGGCGATCGTGGACCTGGCGATGAAAGAGTGATCCGCAGACGCGTCCTGGAACACGACCAAACGGTACTCGGGGTGGATGTCAGGCTTCATAGCTCGTCCAGTCTGGAGGAATAGTGTGCGGCTCACAACCCGCAAGGGAACTTGTCGGTTTGTGCGGGTCAGCCTGCGGCCGGACCCTTGGCGATCTCTTTGAGGAACTCGTCGTTGTTTCGGAATGACCCGATGCGTTCGATCAGCATCTCGAGGCCGGCTGCAGCTCCGGAATGACCTTCGGTGGACAACCCCATCAGGACCCTGCGGAGCTTCCACACCTGGTCGAGTTCCTTGCGTTCGAACAGCAGCTCCTCGTGGCGGGTGGATGACCCGGCCACGTCTATCGCCGGGTAGATCCTACGCTCGGCGGCGCGACGGTCGAGGCGCAGCTCCATGTTTCCGGTGCCCTTGAACTCCTCGAAGATCACCTCGTCCATGCGCGACCCGGTCTCGACCAGAGCGCTGGCGAGGATCGTGAGAGATCCGCCCTCCTCGATGTTGCGAGCCGCCCCGAAGAACTTCTTGGGTGGGTAGAGCGCGCCGGAGTCGATGCCGCCCGACATCACCCGGCCGCTCGTTGGCGCGGCCTGGTTGTAGGCCCGCGCCAGACGGGTGATGCCATCGAGGATTATGCAGACATCGCGACCTGTCTCGACGATGCGCTTGGCCCGTTCGATGGTCATCTCAGCCACGGCGGTGTGTTCTTCGGCCGGGCGATCGAACGTGGAGGCGATCACCTCGCCTTCCTTGATCCACCGCTTCATGTCGGTGACCTCTTCGGGCCGTTCGTCGACCAGAAGCACGATGACGTGGACTTCGGGATTGTTGGTTTCGATCGACCTGATGATGTTTTTCATCACCGTGGTCTTGCCGGCCTTCGGGGGCGAGACGATCAGGCCTCGCTGGCCCTTGCCGATCGGTGACACGAGATCGATGATGCGCGCCGTGATGTTGGCCTGACCCCTGGGGATCTCCTGGCGCAGGCGCTCGTCTGGGAACAGAGGAGTGAGGTCCTCGAAATGGGGACGGTCGACGCCGGAATCCGGCGGGCCGCCGTTGACGCTTTCGATCGAGACCAGCGCCGGGTTCTTCTCGCTTCTGGTCGCAGGACGCGAGGAACCGGTGATCTCGTCACCCTTGCGCAGGCCCAGCTCGCGCACCATCTTCACGGGCACGTAGGCATCCTGCTTCGAGGGCAGATAACCATTGACCCTCAGGAATCCGAATCCCTCGTTGCGTAGATCGAGAACCCCGCTGACCGGAACGGGTTCGCCATCCCAGTTGTCGGCGCCATGGTCGCGGTCACGGCCGCGGCGACGGCGCCTTCGTCCGCCTCCGTTGCCCTGCTGATCACTGTGCTCCGCCGATCCGTTGCCATTGGCAGGGCCGTTGCCACTGCTGTTGCCGTTGCCGGCTCCGTTGGCCTTGGTCGAGCCGTTGTCGGGACCATCGCCTTTGGCCTTGGATGATGAGCGATCAGCATCGGAGTCCCTGTCGGCGGAACCGGTAGCTGGGGTGCCCCTGGCGGCCTTGTCGGCCTTCTGGGTCTTGTCGGCCTTCTGGGTCGTGTCGGCTTCGTCCGCCGTGCCTTTCGACTCGCTATCGACCGGTTCAGCCTTGGGCGGTGTCGACTCCGACGATTCCTCGCCCCCAGACGCCAGGTTGATGATCATGTCGATGATCTCGCCCTTGCGGGCCCGCGCCGGCGGCTTGCCGCCGAGAGTGGTGGCGATCGTGGTCAGTTCTTCTCGATCTTTGCGCTGAAGCGTCGACCTTCGCATCTCCGTGGGTGGCACGGGCTGGTCTCCTCGTGTTGGAGGTGGTCCGCCGCGGCACACCGAAGGCGTCGGGCGGTTGGGAGTGTCGACGGCCGGGTGCGGATGATCGGGCCATGCGCCCCCGCGACCGCCGGCCGCAGGGGTTGCTGACGACTCCCCAAAGGCTAAAGGGAGCGAGTGGTGGTCACAACCGTTGGAGCAGGCGCCCCATCAATTCGTGTCCGGGGACGAAGTCGGCTTCGGCCACCCCACGCTCGGAGTATTCGCCGCCGGGACCCTCGACCATGGAATCGTGAAGAAGGTAGGGCACGGCGTCGGATGTGTGGGTACGCAACTGAAGCGGCGTGGCGTGATCGGGCAGCAACAACATGCGCCAGTGGCCCATTCGATCGAGCCCGTCGACCAGCCCGGCCAGGATTCGGGAGTCCCAGTCCTCGAGGGCCTTCACCTTGGCGTCCACGTTGCCGGCGTGACCGGCCTCGTCGGTGGCCTCCACGTGAATCACGAACAGATCCAGCCCGTCGGCCAATCCCGCGAGAGCCGCGTCGCGTTTCGCCTCGTAGTCGGTGTCGTACCAACCGGTGGCCCCTTCGACTTCGGTGATCCTCATGTCGGTGAGAGTGGCCAGACCGCGTATCAGGTCGACCGCCGTGACCAAACCGGCCGAGACGCCATGATGTTCTACGAACGACGGCAGCGCCGGCTGCGGGCCCTGTCCCCAGAGCCAGATCTGATTGGCCTCGACATCAGGATGATCGCTCAGCACGCGCCTCGATGCTTCCTGGAGCGCAGCCACCTGGGGAGCGGCGATCCCGGTGGGAGCAGGGGCAACATGGCCGGTGTGGTCATGGGGCGGGACGCACTCGGTCTCCTGCCATGAGATCGGGGCCACCATCGTGTGCCGATACTGGACCCCGGCGTGAAACTCCACGGTGCCGGCCGGGCCCCACTCACCGCCCGAACCCAACTCGCTTTCGAGATCGGCGATCACCGCCCCGGCAGCATCCGACTCCGGGTGCCCGCCGGCAAAGTCGACCATCACGCCATCCGGGCCGACCGTGGTCAGATTGCACCGGAACGCGATCCGGTCGGGCGGCAGGATCAGGCCCAGGGCCGCGGCCTCGATCGGGGCTCTGCCCGTGTGGTAGCGAGCCGGGTCGTAGCCGAGGATCGCGAGGTTGCCGACGTCGCTACCGGGTGGCATGCCATCGGGTATGACCGCGGCACGGCCGATCTCGGAACGAGCCGCCAATGCGTCGAGCACCGGCGTGTGTGCCACCTCCAACGGAGTGCGCCCGTCGAGATCGGGATGGGGCTCATCGGCACAGCCGTCGGGGACACAGACAACGTATTTCACGGGCGACATGTTGACACGACCGAAGGCCCATCGAAACGCCGATCAACACGAGTCACCTGCTGTTCACACAAAGCTGGTCAGCCGGGTGGTGTCATTGGTGTCGCACCGAGTCGACGTAATCCTGCACGGTGGCCAGATCGTTCGGGAGCGTCTCGTAGCGCTCGGGGCGTTCGAACAGGTCGGACATGTGAGCGGGAAGATCGGGCACGACTCCGGTGGCCCGGGCAACCGCATCCGGGAACTTGGCCGGATGGGCGGTGGACAGGGTGACCACGGCCTCCCCCGGCCGCCGCGTCATCTCGGCGACTCCGATGCCGACCGCGGTGTGGGGATCGACCAGCAGGCCATGACGACGATGGACCTCCGCCATGATCTCGAGCGTGCGGGAATCGTCGATGCGGTCACCCGCGAACTCGGCTCGGAGACGCTGATGTTGATCCGGTGTGAGCGAGGCCCGACCCGTCGACCGGAAGGAGGCGAGAAGCTCGGCGGTGGCCGGGCCGTTGCCGTCGAGCAACTCGACCAACAGCCGTTCAAGGTTGGATGAGATCTGGATGTCCATGCTCGGGGAGAGGGTGGGAACCACGTCGGCCGCAACCATCTCACCGGTCTCGATGAGACGGCTGAGAATGTCGTTGGAGTTGGACGCAACCACGAACCGTTGCACCGGCAGGCCCATGCGGGCGGCAACGTGGCCGGCGAACACGTTGCCGAAGTTGCCGGTTGGGACACAGAACGTGGTCGGTTCTGATCGGCGGCCAAGGAGCTGCGAGGCCCAGACGTAATAGACGGTCTGGGCCATGACGCGAGCCCAGTTGATCGAATTCACCGCGGACAGATCATTTCTGACCCTGAACGACTCATCGGCGAACATGGACTTCACCATGTCCTGGCAGTCGTCGAAGGTGCCCTCGATCGCCACCGCATGGACATTGGGGTCGGTGAGCGTGGTCATCTGCCGGCGCTGCACATCGGAGGTACGCCCGGCCGGGAACAGCACCACGATGTCGGCCCGGTCGCTGCCACGCACGGCCTCCATCGCGGCCGAGCCGGTATCACCGGA
>JAJRXJ010000136.1 GCA_024276355.1 Actinomycetes bacterium
AGATCGGGAACATCGAGGTCCTCGACGTCGGCTTCGGCCCCGCCGACCGCCTCGGCCTCGAACGACTTCGGGCGCACCAGGAAGATCCCCACCTTGTCGGAGGTGAATTTGGTCTTGACGTTGGTGGTGCCGCCGAACACCGGCTCGGTGCCCACAATCGAGTCGCCGTCGAGTTCGAGGTCGACGACGTTGGTGATGACCGGCGCGTCGAGTTTCGCCGACAGTCGGCCGGCCACGTCGCGGCCGTCCTGGGTGGTTCCGAGCAGGAACGCGTCGGGGGCATCGAAGTCGCCGTTCTCGATGCCGGCAGCCACCGCCGAGGCCACCGACACTCCCTGCAGGGATCCATCGAGGTCGCCGGTTGCGTAGACCGCTGATGCACCGTGTTCACCCAGCTCCTCGGCGTAGTCGGATCCGTCGCCGGCCATGAACACCTCAACGGTGTCGGCCAGCTCACGGGCCTTGGCGAGGATTTCGAGGGTGATGGTGGCCACGGAATCTTCGCGACCTTCGGCGAATACCCAAATCTTTTCAAGTGTCATTGCAGTCTCCCTCACAGAACCTTGAGCTCGTCGAGGAAGGCCACGATGCTCTCGTGGGCGTCACCCTCGTCTTCGATGATTTCACCGGCCTCACGCGCCGGTGCCTCGGCGATATCTACGATCTCCTGGCGACTTCCGGCCCAGCCGACTTCGCCGGCATCGATGCCGAGGGCCTCGACCGTTAGTTCCTCGACGGGCTTGTTCTTGGCGGCCATGATCCCCTTGAACGACGGATAGCGGGGTTCGACCACACCGGCGGTGACCGAAACCACGGCCGGTAGCGGACACTCGACATCGTCGTAGCCCGCTTCGGTCTGCCGTTTGACCTTGGCGGTCGACCCGTCGATGGCGATCTCCTTCGCGAAGGTGACCGACGGCATTCCGAGCAGCTCGGCCACCTGAACCGGCACGGTGCCGGTGTAGCCATCGCTCGACTCGGTCGCCGCAAGTACCAGGTCGGGTTCCTGGGCCGCAATGGCCTTGGCCAGAACCTTGGCGGTGGCCAACGCATCGGAGCCGGCCAGGCACTCATCACTGATGAGGCTCGCGCTCGCTGCTCCCATGGCAAGGGCGGTTCGAAGCCCTGACACCTCGTTGTTGGGGACCATCGAGACGAGGTGGACCTCGCCTTCGCCGGCATCGTCGACAAGCTGAAGAGCCATCTCGACCCCGTAGGAGTCGGATTCGTCGAGAATCAGCTTGACGTCTCGCTTGAGCGTCTTGGTCTCGGGATCTAGTTCACCGGGATCTGCGGGATCCGGGATCTGTTTGACACATACGACAACCTTCATGGCGGCAGTTTGCCAGCGTTGGCGGAGATTGCCTATTCCGGAGCCGGTGCTAGCGTCAAAACTTCTAGCGGTCGTACTCGGAGATGAAGTCCTGCGCATTCTGCTGATCGTCAACTCCGCCGCGTCCTCCGTCACTGCGAGGCGTCGTGTCCTCATCCAGCAGGTGCTGTCGACCAGTCACGACGTCACGCTGGCGGAGACCAACCGTCGCGGCCATGCCACCCGCCTGGCTCAGTCCGCGGCACGGGACGGCTACGACATCGTCGCCGTCCTCGGTGGCGATGGCACTCTCAACGAGGCTGCGAACGGCCTGGCCGGTTCGACCACCGCGCTGGCCCCGTTGCCGGGAGGTTCCACCAACGTGTTCGCCCGGATACTCGGGCTACCCGACGACTCCCTCGATGCGGCCCGGACCATCCTCGATGCGATCGACTCCGGTTCGATCGAGAGAATCGGCCTCGGATCCGTGGAGGGTCGGTACTTCCTGTTCCACTGCGGTGTGGGTTTCGATGCCGCCGTGGTCGAGCAGGTGGAAAAGCGGGGGCCGTGGAAACGCTGGGCCGGGCATCCCCTCTTCATCTACGCGGCCGTCGACACGTGGATCCGCAGGGTCGACCGCAAGCATCCGCCGCTGAGGGTGATCGGGCAGAGGGGTGAGGAACTCGCCACCGGGTTTTTCACGGTGGTGATGAATGCCAACCCCTACACGTTTCTCGGCAATCGCCCCTTCGACCTGGTGAGAGAGGTCGACCTCGACCATCCCCTCGCGGTGGTCACGCTCGAACGGCTCCGCTTGTCGAGTCTGGCCCCGGTGGCGGTGGCCGCACTGACCGGGCGCGACATACGCAACAAACGACACGTCGACGTGCGGACCGGGGTCAGATCACTGGTGATCGCCGCCGATCCGCCCACGCCGTATCAGGTCGACGGCGACCATCTGGGGTCGAGCCGGCGGCTTCGTTTCACATGGACACCGGATCACATGTCGCTGGTCAGGCCTCGAGCCGGTCGATGAGCGCCCGCCCGACATCGGGCACGTTGGTGATTATGCCGTCGACACCCCACGCGTGGAGCTGTGTCATGCGCTCGGGATCGTCGACGGTCCATACGTTGACCTCGAGACCGGCCTCGTGGGCCCTCCTGATGAGCGCGGCGTCGACAGTTGCGTCGTACGGATTGATGCCGGCCATGCCGTGGGCCACCGCCCGACCGATGGCCGAGGCCGGGTCGCTGAGATCGAAGGTGAGCCAACCGCAGGGAATCGACGGGTCGACCGCCTTGAGTCGATCGAGCGCATCGATGTTGAAGCTGGTGACCAGCGACCTCTCGATCCCCAAGTAGGCCTGCACAAGACCGGCAACCGCCTCGGATACGGCGTGGTCGGAGTCGTAGTCGGGCTCGTCGGGAAGATTCTTGATCTCGATGTTGACGCCCATCGGTTCACATTCCTCGAGGGCCTCCGCCAAGCTGGGCATGGATTCAGGCAGATCCGCGCAGTCGGTCTCGACGATCATACGACCGTCGGGCAGGCAGCCATCGTGGCTAACCACCACCACGCCGTCTCGTGAACGCCTGGCATCGAGTTCGACCCAGTCGGCACCGAGTTCACGAGCCAAGCTGAAGGCTGGGAGTGTGTTCTCGGCCGCTGCCGCCGACGCACCGCGATGGGCAATCACCAAAGTCATTCCCTGAGTCTCGCGTGGATTGCACGCGAGTGTGACAACGCGTCCGCAGAAACGGACATCGGAGCCGATTCGGCGGGCACCGATGCCACAGAATCGGTGTTCCCGAACACTCTCGGGGACATCTCACCGGACCTGAAAAAGATGTGAAACTTGTTACAAATATATGCTTGCAGAAAGTAGAACCAGTTCCTATTATCTCGGTGCCGGGGTGCAGACGCTCCGGTCAATTGGCAAATCGGCCGGGACCACAGCCCGGACCATCAAGAGGGGGACACGTGGCACTGAGCTTCGACTCGACCGACCAAAGCACCGACTGGCGAATCAACGCGGCCTGCCGCGACACAGATCCCACACTCTTCTTCCCGGTGGGTACCACCGGCCCGGCGGTCGACCAGATCGCCAATGCCAAAGAGGTGTGCATCGGTTGTCTGTGCAGGAACGACTGTCTTCAGTTCGCGATCGCCACCAACCAGGACACCGGCGTGTGGGGCGGAACCACTGAGGACGAACGACGCGGAATCCGACGACAGTTGCGGGCCCAGCGGGCCTGATCGTCCGCCCCGGAAATCAACCAAGGGGTAGAGGCCTGACAGAGAGCGGCACCGTCACCTCCACAACGCAGCCAGCCGCCGCACGGGAGTCGGTCAGCGTGTCCGGCGGCGCATCCTCCGCGTGGGGCGGGCCGATGCTGATGCTTCCGCCCAGATCAACGACAACGAATGTTCGCACGATGGTCAGACCCAATCCGGCGTCGCGATCCAACGAGAAGCCCTCGGTGAATCCGGGACCCGTGTCGGCGACGCGCATTCTCAACACATCGGCAGAGGACTCGAGTTCGACGGTGACCCGACACGGGGGCACGGACCCAACCTCCTCGGACCCCGCCGCGTGATCGATCGCGTTCTGAACCAGTTCGGTCAGCACCACGGCCATGGGCATGGCCACTTCACCTGGCAGGCGCCCCAGATGCCCCTTCAAATGAATGCTCACCGGCCGATCGGGGCTTACCGACCCCTCCTCCACCATCCTTGTCACCTTGGCAGCCACGCGATCGAAATCGACCACGTCAGCGGCATCGGCCGAGAGTGTCTCGTGGACAATCGCTATGGCCCCGACACGGCGGGCCGAGTCCTCTATCGCGATCTTGGCGTCGGCCGACTCGGCGCGTCGGGCCTGCATACGCAACAGCGCCTGAATGGTCTGAAGATTGTTCTTGACCCGGTGGTTGATCTCCCGGATGGTCACATCGCGCGACAGCAGTAGACGATCGCGACTCCGCAGTTCGGATATGTCTCGGATCAGGAGCAGCGCCCCGGTGGCACGACCCTCGGAGAGCAACGGGAGGCACCTGACCACCACGTTCAGCGAATCACCCACGACCAGTTCGTCGACGGTGCCGCTCCGGGATGTGAACGCCCGGCCGACCATTGAGTCGTCGACTCCCAGCTCGCTCAGCTTGTGTCGCTCCGGGTTCCGGGCCACCCCCAGGCGATGCAGCGCCGACATGGCGTTCGGGGAAGCGAACTCTATTCGCTGCTCACGATCAAGAAGGATCATTCCATCGCCCACCCTCGGCTCACGGAACTCGCCGGCACCCTCCTGACTCGGAAATGGAAAGTCTCCGGCCATCACCATCTCCGACAGCCTCTGCCACACCATCCGGTAAGCACGCTCAAGTGGTCCCACTTGGCGCATGAGAGTGGGATCGGACTCGCGGACCATCACCGCAATGGGCTCACCGCGGAATCCGACGGGTACGTATTCGCCGACCAAACGGCCTCCGAAACCCGGTGCCACCAGGGTCTCGACCACGAGGGCGTCGTCTCCGGCGACCGATCGACGTGTCTGCCCCGCCACCGCAGTGCCTTCGATTCGACGGCCCGCGGCCAGCGCCTCCGCCAGCAGCGGCCGGTTGTGGGTGTGGACCGACGTGCCGACCGGGTCGCCCCGATGAACCGTGGGACCGGTCACCGACCGACAGTGGCCGAGGGTGACGAACGCCG
Source organism: Actinomycetes bacterium (assembly GCA_024276355.1). Taxonomy (GTDB): domain Bacteria; phylum Actinomycetota; class Acidimicrobiia; order Acidimicrobiales; family Aldehydirespiratoraceae; genus SZUA-87. The sequence goes on from JAJRXJ010000136.1 coordinate 5,022, forward strand.
TCCGATCCGCGTCCGTCGGCGCGTAGAGCAGGAGGTCCGAATACGAAAGGTCGCACAACAGCGACCAAGCCCCCACGAGACTCCGCAGGTGGCTGATCCGGTCTTCACCAAGTTGGGTGCGGGTTCTCGCCAGATGATCGAAGCTCGACACGCGGTCAGGTTACGGCAGGCCCGGGCCCAACAAGGATTTGTGCCATCGAACTCACGCCGGCCATGTCGGCTGGGTCGGACACCAGAAGGGGAACACTCGTGACGGGAACACCGTCGGGCAGACCGGCCAGATTCCGAGCTTCATTCCTCTTCGCATGCACCGTGTGGGAGTGAGTGGAGTTCACGATCGCCTCCACTTGAGCGACCGTCTCCGGGTCGGGTTCAGATTCCGCGGTGGGAATCGGACCCCTCGGGGTGGTCGTCTTGAAATCGGGGACCGTTCGATTGACGACCACCATCGCAACCCTGCACCGCCGACGCCCGAGTTCATCGACCAACTTCGTGGCCTCGCTCACGGGTCCCCGCTCGGGGGTGGTCACCACCACGAACCCGGTCGATGGGGCGGACAGCGATCTCTCAACCGCGGTGGCCCGGGCGACGAATCCTCTCTCCATCGTTCTCATGAGAGTGAAGAAATCGGCGAGGTCGGTGAGGAACGGGCCGCCGAGCACCCGGTCGGCCACCATTCGGAACGGCTTCGACGCTGCCAGTGCCAGCCGTGAAGTGGCCGGCGCGGTGAGCCAGCGCAACAGCCGGCCCCGGAAGAAGTCGCGCATCCGGGCCGGGGCGTCGAGTAGATCAATGGCATTTCGACTTGGAGGCGTGTCGAGGATGATCAGGTCCCAGGTGCCCGAGGTCTGGAGTTCGTGAAGTCGTTCCATGGCCGCATACTCGTGGCTGTGGATGAACCGGCCGGTGACGTTGCGGTAGAGGCTGTTGGAGAGCACTGCGTCGCGGGTTTGCGCATCCGGGGCGTGAGTGGAGATGAGCCGGTTCCACTCGCGGGCCGAGTCGAGCATCTCGACCCACAGCTCACCGGCCGAGTCGGTGTCGACCGGGTGGGCTTCACCGTCGTCGACATTGATCCCCAGGGCTGTGGCCAACCGGCGTGCCGGATCGACGGTGAGGACCATTACCCGGGCACCGGGCCGGTCCGCGGCCGCCACACCGAGAGCCGCGGCCACCGTCGTCTTGCCGACGCCTCCCGACCCGGCCACAATCAGCGTCGAGTTGTCACGCAACATCCCGGAAACGTCGGCGGTGCTCACCATCCGGCCTCGGCGGCAAGGGCCTGACTCAAGATGTCGACACCGCGTGGGCTGTCGGCCATGTCGAACAGCTCTGGAAGGATCAGGACCGGGACCCCGGGGGGAAGGTTGCTCCTCAGGCGGCGAAGATGTTGGGATCCGATGTCGCGTCGACGAAGTTCGAACGCGGTGGCTGCGAACGACGGTAAGCCGGATGACCGCGATGCGAGGCGATCGAACACCTTTCGTTGGGTCACGGTGAACGGTTGGGGCAACACTCGGTTGGCCACGACCGCTGACACGTCAATGTGGGCGTCGTCACCGATTCGTTGTACGAGCTCAATGGTCTCCACGACCGGCATTTCCTCGGGAGTGGCCACGACCACGGCCGTGGTTGCCACGGGATCCTCGAGCAGGTCAACCATCCAGTCGAGTTGGGACCTGACCATGCCGAGTCTGATCAGCTCGCGTATCGCTGCCGGCGCCGCCAGATGACCAACGGCGTGACCGGTGGCCGCCGCGTCGGCTATCACCAGGTCGAATCCCGACTCTCGTGCCTCCCATGCAAGCTTGCCGATGGTGAGCACCTCCTTCACCCCCGGCGCGGCCGTGGCGACGAACTCGAACACCTTGGACAGGGGTCCGATGCGGCCCACGAACGGGATTCGGGCCTGGGTGCGAAGGAACTCGGCCAGCGACCGTTCGGTGTCCATCGCCATCGCGATCAGGCCGGGGCGAACCTCGACTCCGTCGTATCCGACGGGAGCCACACCCAGAAGCCTGGAAAGGTCGCCTTTGGCATCGAGCTCGCATACCAACGTGCGACGGCCGCGTTCGGCTGCGGCGATCGCCATGGCCGCGGCGACGCTCGACTTGCCCACCCCGCCCTTCCCGGTGACAACGACCAGACGCCGGTCGATCAGGTCGGGCGACATCCGGGCCTCACCGGCCGTGTGGTGATGACCGAGGCCCGCCGGCTTCTCAGCCGAACCCGATCGGGTTGGTCTCGCCCGCCGCGCTCAATTCGACGTAGGCGATTCGGGATGCCGGAACCGCGACCTCGCGCCCCTTGTCGTCGATGAGCCAGAGAGTGTCGGACGCCCCCGCTATCGCGGCCGATATCGAATTCTTGATCTCGTCGCGATCGGCGTCGGCGGATAGCACCAGATTGAGCTCTCTGGGGGTGTCGGTAACACCGATTCGGATGTCCACGGGTATCTCCTGGTGGGGTCAGACGAGCTTCAGCTCGGGATGGCCGCGCTTGGTGGGCGCATGGTTGCCGACCCACTCTGCCATCTTGGCGAACACAAGCGACGCCTCCGCCGTCGGATCCTCGGCCACGATGGGCCTGCCGGAGTCGGATCCCTCCCGCAATGCGACCTGCATCGGTATCTGACCGATCAGATCGACACCGAGCTTCTCGGCCAGATCGGCGCCACCTCCGGCCCCGAACAGTTCGTATCGTTTTCCGTCGTCGCCGGTGAACCAGGCCATGTTCTCGATGACACCCTTCACATCGATCTCGGTCTGGTTGAACATGAATGCCGACCGTTGGGCCACGGTTTGGGCGGCGGGATTCGGGGTGGTGACGATGTAGGCCTCGGCTCTGGGCAGGAATTGGGCCAGGGACAGCGAGATGTCGCCGGTCCCGGGCGGCAGGTCGACCAGCAGATAGTCGGGGTTGTCCCAGAAGACGTCGGTGAGGAACTGCTCGAGGGCCTTGTGGAGCATCGGGCCGCGCCAGATCACCGGCTGGTCTTCGCGGGCGAAGAACCCCATGGAGATGCATCGGACTCCGTGGACCGACGGGGGCACGATCATGTCGTCGACAACGGTTGGGGCACGATCGACACCCAACATGCGTGGAATGGAGAACCCCCACACATCAGCGTCGACAACTGCCACCGAAGCACCCGTGTCGGCCAGAGCGATGGCCAGGTTGGCGGTGACCGACGACTTGCCCACTCCGCCCTTGCCTGATGCGATCAGAAGCGAGCGGGTGCGGTTGGTGGAGGCCGAGAAGGGGATGGCGCGGCCCTCGCCGGCCTGTGATCCGGCAGTGGAGGTCGGATCGCCCACGAGTGATTCGCGCACCGCGGCGCGCTGCTGTTCGTTCATCACCCCAAGGTCGAAGGTGACCACCAACGCGGGGTCGAGGGCCGTCACGGCGTTGGAGATGGCTTCTTGCAGGTCGGTGATGCCCGGGTGATCACCCACGATCATGTCGATGCCGATCTCAACGTTGGCACCGTCGATGGAGACTCCTCTCACCATCCCGAGCGATGAAACGGATCGGCGAAACTCGGGGTCGGTGATGGTGTCGAGCGTGTCGAGCACATCGGATTCGGTGACGGACATGAAACGCTCCGAAGGGTGGGGGTGGGGGGCCGTCGAGAATTTCCCCTACGGCGATAGGTACAATACCGGCGTGGACCGCACGAACCCCAGCCCGGCTGGCTCATCCGACCCCTCGAATCTGAGTCCCACCGAGTTTGCCTCCGCGGTCACAGCCATTACCTCGGCATTCGGTGATCCGACACGGCGACGCATCTACCTGCTCGCCCATGAGCACCCCGACGGCATAACCGCCAGCCAGGCGGACGAGGCTTTTGATCTCCATGCCAATGTCGCTCGTCACCACCTCGACAAGCTTGCGTCGGGTGGCTACCTCGATGTTGAGGTGTCAAAGCCATCAGGTGGTGCCGGCAGACCTTCAAAGCGATACACCTCCACACAGGCGGGAGTACGCCTCGAGGTGTCCGTCCGCCACGACGACATTCTCGTCGCCCTCCTGGCCAAGGCCCTCGCAATGCTTCCACCCGAGGCTGCCGAACAGATGGCCGAGGAGGTGGGCGTCGAATACGGACGGACCATGGCCGAGTCGATGGATCCGTCGGCCACCCAGCGATCATTCCGGGGTGCTCTGCATGCTGCAGCCGACGCCCTCTCGAGTCATGGTTTTTCTGCCCGGGCCGACGAGTCCGGCGGCGAAGATCAGATCATCACCGAACACTGCCCGTTCGGCGACGCCGTCATCGAGTCGCCGGTGATTTGTGCCGTCGACCGCGGCATGGTCCGCGGAATACTGAGCGAACTGTTTGGGCCGACCTCGGCCGACATCTCGTCCTCGAGGCCCCAGGGCGACGACATTTGCGTCACCCAGGTATCGCTCTGATCGTCGTTCCCGTGTCGGAGCGTCAGCCCCGACCAGGTGCCGATCGGCGGTCGCAGCCGTCCCGCTTCTCCCATCCCACCTTCGACCAGTCCTGCCTCACACGACGGTCCATACCGGAGCGTCGCTCTATTCGTGTCCGCAGGACTTGACGGCCATCGCTGATCCGGGACCGGAGGGAGCCCAACAGCGGCGGAAGATCTGCCAGCCGACTCCTGGGGAGCACCGCGAAAGCCTCACTGCGTCCGCTGTCGACGTCGACCAACTCGTCGGGGACCACCAGAACCAGTTCCGACTCCGGTGATGCATGGAGCAGGTGGCCGAGCGACTCTATGCCCTGCTCCCCCGGAAGTTCGTTCTCCACGACGATCACGTCGGGATGTGTCAGCGACACCAGCTTCTCGCCCAGCACGGCGGTCGTCGAGACCCCTACCACGCGGAGTCCTGCCGACTCGACCATCCGATCGAACATCGAACCGTGGGTCGCCACTATCGCTGCCGTTCTGCGGTCATCGGTGGTCGTCATGGAGTCATCCCCAAACCGGATTCGTTCCCAGACCAATTGTCGCGGGCCGATTGCTCTGATGAATGAGTCGTTCGAATCATTCTGACCGGATGGGCCACGGCCCGACCCCCGCCGGCCGGGCCGATCCTCGCATAGTGTTGTGCCGAAATGGCTCTACATCTGGTTCGCCACGGTTCGGCAGGCAATCGTCCCCATCCCCACGGCGATGATCTCGACCGTCCCCTTGATCAGCGAGGGCTGGAGCAGGCCGTTCGCCTCGCGGCCCACTTGGAAGCGTTTCCGGTGAGGGCGGTCTGGTCCTCGCTCGCGCTCAGGTGTGTCGACACGGTCAAACCGCTCGCCGATTCCATCGAGCTTCCGGTGGAGACGTTCCGTGAGCTCACAGAGGGAGCCCGACCCATCGACCTCATCGAGATGCTCAGATCCCAGGCTCACCTCGACGGCGATCTCGTATTGTGCAGCCACGGGGATCTGATCCCCGAGGTGATCAATGCGCTATATCGCGACGGCATGGCGGTGGTGGGAGCCAGGGGATGTGAGAAGGGCTCGGTGTGGACCCTCCACACGAAAGGCCGCGACATCGTGAAGGCCACCTATACCGCCAAGTACTGATTCAGCCTGCGGCGATCACGTTCCTGAGGGCTTCGGGGTCGATGACCGACACGTAGCGGTAGCCGGTCTCGATCAACTTGCGGTCCTCGAGCCGTCGCAACGACTGGTTGACACTCGTCCGCCGGGCTCCCAGCAAATGAGCGAGAGTTTGCTGACTCACCGACACGCCTTCGCTACCGGCCTCCCTGAGCAACCATGATGCGACCTGACGGTCGAGGCTTCCGACGAGGAGGTCGCTGACGCGATCCTGCATCTCGGACATCCTCCCGGCAACCGACACCAACCAGCGCCGGGCCAGCTTCGGACGCTCACCGAGCAGGGAGAACAGCTTGAGCGAATCGATGCCCAGGATCACGCTGTCTTCAACAGCGCGGGCCTCGGTGGGCTCGCCGGTGCGCAGGAACAACGGGATGTCACCGAACACCGCGCCCGGTCGGAGCAGCTGCACCACGACCCTGCGTCCGCCGAAGTCGCGGGCCAACTCGACCCGACCGGAGCGCAGGATGTGGACACGATCGGGCAGCTGGTCGCGCTCATACACGCGTGTGCCTCCCGCGTAGACCCGTTCACTGAGGTGGCTGGCCAACTCCTCGAGGTCGTCACAGGAGAGCGGCGCCAGGTTGCCTCTTCCGAGTGAACTGGCCAGCCATTCGACTAGATCTGTTGAGTGGTCGATGGAGGTCGCCATGGCGGTGAAACCCCGCTCGGGCCGATCGTGTTCCGTTCGCGACGCGGCCCGGGCCATCAGAGACCTATCACGATCACGTCGGGATCGAACGATCCGATGGCGAACCAGAACGTATCGAGGTGTTCGACCGGCTCGAGTCGCGTGCCCGATCCATCGGTGGCGACACCGAAAATGTCGAACGTGAGCCCACTGTTGCTGTCGAGGAACCCCTCGGCTGTGGCGCTGAGGTCTACTGGTTGACCATCGAGTTCAGCCATGAACACGCCGGTCGAGCCCTGGTCGTAGCCATCGGAGAGTTCCGGGTTGTCGAGCGCCGACGAACTTCCTCGCTCGAGCAGAGCGACGACATTGCGACCTTGCGCCTCGAATGGCACCACCAACTGTTCGAAGAGGTCAGCGAGAGGGACCGCTACTGCCGGACCGTCGTCGCTTCTCACCACGACAACCCGGGCCTTGGCGGCCAGCCGGCCGTCAACCGGGCCGTTGAACAGGAACGGATTGGTGTTGACATCGTCGTACCCCGGATAGGGGTTGCGACCGTAGTCACGCCGGAACCCGGTGACCCTGCTCAGCACCAAGGCATCGGGGTGAGCATCACGGAACTTCTCCCAGGAGGTCATCGCGATGGGCAGTGTTGTGAGTCGTTCCCCGGTCAGGGCGCCCACCACCGCCTTGCCCTCGAAGTGGGTCCAGAGGCTTTCGGTCTGGCGGTCGTACATCACCAGCGAAGAATTGAACAACGACCCCGATGTTCCGAAGTCGAGTATGCGGTCACCGACTCGACGATCGTATGCCAGGGCCGAGTTGCACAACGGACAGTAGGAGATGGTGACCGGCACACCCGCAATGGTGTCGTTGGCGATTTCGTGCCAGGTCATGATCTGGATCGGATAGGCCCGCGTCTCTCCGTTGACCTCGATCGACAGCACCGGCTCCACGTTGTAAAGCCAGTTGACTGATGCCGCTGTCTGGAACTTGGGTTCGTCGAGCGGTGGGATACCGTCTGGGGGTGGCCCCCCCGAGCGAATCGCATCGGGATCGACCAGCGGAGCCGGGAAACTGGTATCGAACCGGTCGTCCAGTGCCGACGGCACGTCCTCTCGCCCGGTGGACGCAATCTGATCGACGGTGAACGGGGTCGGAGAGGCATCGGGGTCCAACGCTGGAAGAAGCACTCGCTCGACCGGCTTGTCGACACCAAGATTCACGGTCGGCACCTCAGTGCCGGTCGGGGCGGCTTCGCCACCGGCGGCCCCGGCGTCGGCCGACGTGGTGGGAGAGGACGATGTCGAGGTCGCGGCATGGTCGCCTCCACCGGAACAGGCGACCGCTATGAGTGCGACTCCCACTACAACAGGCAGGATCTTGTACTTGGACATGGATGATCAACCCGCGACGACCCCTCGGTGTTCCGCTTACTGCAAAATCTGTTCGCTGGCCAACCCACCGGGGCCACTTTGTTGGCATCCCGCCGATCAGGGAACGACAATTGCCCCATGACCAGCCGAACCACGATGAATCCAAGAAACCCGAAGGCCGAAGCTTCCGAACTGGCCGGGCCCGGCCTGACTGCATATGTGCTCGAACCATCGCCGCCCGCGGTGACCGCGGAACCCTTCTTCGCCGATGATCCGGCCACGCCCGAACCGACATCCGACGGTACGCGTACCGTCACCCCCACATCGGCCGGCGACATGACCTGGGACGATCTCGTGGGGTCGCGACCTGAACTGGCGGAATTCGCCGCCGACCACTGGCTCGGTGCCCGTCGTGCACTCCCGCCCGTCCCCGCCGGATATCCGGCGGCCCGCGACGGTTTCCACCGCCTCGGCTACTCGGTGGTGGCTGAAGCCCGCCGGGCATCCAACTCCAAGTTCGGACTGCGATACACCCACGGCGGGTTCGGTACCCCGTTCTTCGGAGACGACGAGCAGGTGCGGGTCGAGGGGAATTCGATCGTGGTGCAACGTGGATCGTCGGTGGAAACAGCCACGATCACCAGCATCGCCGCCGCTGCCGCTTTCGTCGGGGTCGAGCCGACCACCGTGGCTGCCGAGCACGACTCCCCGGAGCTCGGTGATGTCAACGCCGATCTCGGCACCACGGAAGAGGCCGGACGATTCCTCGGGGAGTGGTACGGCTTCTCGTGGGCGGTCATCGAAGAGCTACGTCTCACCCCCGGGGCGGTCGATGTCGAGCGCACACAGCTGTGGCCGGGGCATTTCGACGCTGCGATCGCCATGGGCGACTCGGAGGCCGGCAAGCGGGCCACGTTCGGGATGTCTCCCGGCGACGCTTCCCACGACGAGCCCTACATCTACGTGGCCGCGTGGGGCGATGTGGATCGCAGCGACCCATATTGGAACGAGACCAACTTCAACGGTGCCTCACTCGACTACTCGGCGCTTCTGGCCGCCGATGATGCCTACGCCACCACCCTCGAATTCGTGCGCGGCGGATACCAACGTCTCAACAGCTGAACCTCGGCGCACCGCGTCTGAAGTGGGTCGTCCGTCCAAAGGGGGATGCTCGGAGGGCATGACACCGCGAAGCCAAGCGACGCGGGCAACCTTGACGTGGAATCGTTCGACTGGTGCTGCGCCCTTCTCGGCGACTCCGGGTCGACCGTTCACGACACCCCGGAGCCCCGGACCGCGATGGGCGTGGCCTCACCCGGCAGGCTTGTCGGGGATCACCTGAATGCTGGAGAAACACATTTCGTCGACGGTGCCCTCGTTCCACACCACGTAGCGGGGCTCGTCGAAGTTGGCCAGGGCACGGTCCCAGGTGCACTCGAACCTGACGATGTCGGATCGGCTGACGACGATGTCTTCGACCGGCGTGTAGTTGAACTGCCACTCGAAATTCCAGGTGGGAATGTCGAGCAGTATCTTCTCGTCGGGTGTGCCCGGGTTGAGGGTCATCCGATAGGCCGCACCGATCTCGTGCATGTGTCCCAGAATCGAGTAGATCGTGCCGGGGTTCCTTACATGGAGATCACATGAGCTGTGGGCACGAGTGCCGATGAGCTGGTTGTAGTCGGAGAGAGTTCCACCGCACTGGTTGATGAACGCATCGGGGATGTAGGGCGCAGGACCGCCGTATTTCCTTCCCACCTCGGCCAAGGCCGCGCCGCGGTCGCAAAGCGGGCCGCTCTCGTCGGGAGTGCAGGGGATCTCGGCGGGCGTGAGATAGAAGTCTCCCTCGACGGCGCGAAGGTCGGTGCCCGCGGCGGCAATCTCGTCTTCCGACATGACATCGAGAACCATCACCGACGAGTCGGCGGGAGCGGAATCGTCGTAGTGGTAGTGAATCTGATTGACCAGGAAATCACCCGGTTCGAGACGCTGACCGACACCATCCGGGTAGACGGTGGGCTGCTGGCCCGGAGCCCACCCGGCGATCCAGTGGACTCCCCCACCGAGCCCGGTCAACCCGAAGCATCTCCACCCACCGCCCGGATCGGCGGCGTCCTTGGCCAGCGCAGCCTCCATCTGGGAGGCGGGTGCCAGGAACAGAACCGAATGGTGGACAACCTCGGTCCGGTCGGGCTCGAAGTTGAATCCCTTGACCCATGTGCCGTCGCCCTCCGGGTCGGGGACCCTGATGATCTGACAGCGGTAGTCGTCGGCGAGTTGCGTGGAACCGGCATACGATTCGGCAGGGGGCAACACCAGATCCCGCTCGATCGAGATCACATTCTCCGCACGGTCCACAAGCTTGGTGTCGGGAGCGACATCGATACCGCCGCCGGCATCAGCCCATCCGATCAGGGAATCGATGTCGGCCTCGTTCAACGACCAATTGTGTTTGAACGGCACGCTCAGGTCGGAGGCCGGCCACGGAGGCATGTAGCGGGCCCGAGTCACCAACGCGATGTCGCTCGCGATCGAAGCGGCCTCGCCGGCCGTGTCGATCGATACCGTCGACCACCCCGATCCGCCGGCTCCGTGGCACGACACACACGAACGCTCCAGGATCGGCTGTACCGACTCGGCGAACGCGCCGCCCGCCGGGGTGGACACCGGGAGGTCGCGAGCCAGGCTGTCGGGCGCGGGGGCTTCGCTGCCCAGGTCGACCCGATCGGCCACGAGGTCGAACTCCAGCCGTAGTGCGTCGTCGGTGCTGACCAGGCCCGAAATGTGGATCGGCCCGACCCCGAAAGTCGACATCTTCAGGTCGGCCCAGACGAACGCGATCATGCGATCCGGCCCAACCGACACCGTGCCGGTGAAGGTGACCGGCGCGGTGGTCTCCTTGACGGTGAGATCACCGGAGATCGTTATCGGAACCTCCGTGTCCTCGGCGAAAGAGGCCGGCATATCGGTGATCGACGAAGGCACGAATGTGGCGAACGGGAACTTGGTCGACTCCAGGAAATCATGACGTATTCGCTTGTCGCGGAGATTCGAATCGGTTTCGAACACCTCGACGTTGACGACGATCGTCCCGACGGTACTCGCAGATGGATCGACAGTGTCGACGACGATGTCGCCGGCCACCACCGACGAGATTCCTGTGACGACATTCTTCGAACCGGCCAGCGACTCGGTGGCTACGTAACGAACCTCGGAGCCGTTCTCGGGAGAAACCCGGAACAACCACTGTGTCGCCGTGTCAACATCTGTGATCGTTGGGGCCGCGACGCCCCGGGTTTGGGCCGTGCCCGACGAGAACAACCATGTCCACTGACCACGCGATGCGAACGCGA
>JAJRXJ010000137.1 GCA_024276355.1 Actinomycetes bacterium
CTGCAGGCCATGTGGTGCCGGGATTGGCCATCGCCGCCGAGTTGGTCGACCGCGGCATCCCCAGGTCGGCGGTTCACTATGTCGGAAGTGAGCGGGGCATCGAGACCCGACTGGTGCCGGCGGCCGGTTTCGAGCTGACAGTTCTCCCCGGGCGCGGCATACAGCGCCGGTTCACCGTCGATAATTTCGCGTCCGTGTTCGGGATCATCAAGGCGTTCTTCATCTCGCTGCGGCTTCTTCGTCGGCTTCGTCCCTCGGTGGTGGTCGGCTTGGGCGGATATGCGTCCGTGCCGTGCACCATGGCCGCTGCGGCTCTGAGAGTCCCCTTGGTGGTCGCCGAGCAGAACGCGGTGCCGGGAGCCGCCAATCGGCTTACCGCGAGGTTCGCCAAGGCATGTGCGGTCTCGTTCCCCGGTACCGACCTGCCGAAGGCCACGGTCACCGGCAATCCCGTACGAGCGGAGGTCCTGGGGGTTGATCGGTCGACCCAGCGGGACCCGGCGCGGGTCAGGCTCGGTGTCGATCCGACTCGCTCATTGCTGGTCGTGTTCGGGGGCTCGCTCGGGGCCCGGCGCATCAACGAGGCGTTGTTCGAGGCTCTGCCCGAATGGCGCGATCGGGACGACCTGGCGATTCGCCACGTGGCCGGGGCGCGCGATTACGACGATCTCCTCACGAGGATTCCGGTGGGGCGCGACGATCAGGTGGTGTTCGATCTCGTGCGATACGAGGACGACATGCCGTCGGTCTATGCGGCCGCCGATCTGATTCTGTGTCGATCCGGGGCCAGTTCGGTGGCCGAGCTGGCCGTGGCCGGGGTTCCGGCTGTGCTGGTTCCCCTACCGGGTGCTCCCGGCGACCACCAGACCGCCAACGCTGCAGCTCTGGTCGATGCCGGGGGTGCGGTGATGATCGCCGATTCCGAACTCGACGGCTCTTCGCTGAGAGCCATTGTCGATTCCCTGCTTGGCGATGCAGCCCGGCTCGATGCCATGTCCGTTGCCTCGGCCGAGTCGGCCCGTCGCGACGCCGCTGCCGCGGTGGCCGACTTGGTGGTCGGGCACGCGTCGGCTCCCATCCAAGGTCCCCCGGAGGTGGCACATGGTTCCTGATCTGGGCACTCCCCGCCGTATTCACGTCGTTGGTGCCGGTGGCGCCGGAATGGGGGCGATCGCATCCGTTCTGCAATCCATGGGCCACATCGTCACGGGCTCCGATCTGAAGGACGGCCCGGTGGTACAGCGGCTGCTCGCGGCCGGAATTCCGGTGGCTGTGGGTCACGAGCGCGTCAACATCGGCGATGCCGAGATGCTTGCTGTGAGCACGGCGGTTCCCGATCACAACCCTGAGGTCCGGGCGGCACGCGACGCCGGGGTTCCGGTTCTTCGCCGGACCGAGATTCTGCCCGCCATCGCTGCCACCCGTCGAACCATCGCGGTGGCGGGGACCCACGGCAAGACAACCACCAGTTCGATGCTGTCGTTGGTGCTGGTCGAGGCCAACATGCACCCGTCGTTCATCATCGGCGGCGATGTCAACGAGATCGGGTCCGGGGCGGCTTGGGGCGATGGCGAGTGGTTCGTCATCGAGGCCGACGAGTCGGATCGCACGTTTCTCTCCCTTGGCGCCGAGGTCGCCCTGGTCACCAACATCGAACCCGACCACCTGGGCGCCTACGACAACGACCCTGAGCAACTCCGACAGGCATTCGCAACTTTCGCTGCCGGGGCGAGTTCGTGCATCGCATGCATCGACGACGAGGGTGCAGCCGATCTGGCGGCCAACGTCGGGGCGATCACCTACGGCACCCATCCCGACTCGCAATATCGGATGACACACATCGAGCGCTCGCGGTCGAGCATCTCATTCACGCTGGTTCACGACGGCGACGAAATCGTTCGCATCGACCTGCCCACACCGGGGCTCCACAACGCCAGAAACGCGGCAGCAGCCGTGGTGGCGGCGATACGTGTGGGCGCACCGGTCGACGCCGCCGCGCGGGCCCTGTCTCGGTTCGGAGGTGTGGCCCGGCGTTTCGAGTTCCGGGGCGAAGCCAACGGCACGGTGTTCGTGGACGACTATGCCCACCTGCCCACGGAGATCTCCGCGGCGATAGCAGCCGCGGCAGACGGGGAGTGGAAGCGAGTGGTGTGCGTGTTCCAGCCCCACCGGTTCAGTCGCACCGCAGATCTCTGGAGGGACTTCGGCGGGTCGTTCGCGCAGGCCGACCAGCTGGTGATAACCGGAATCTACCCAGCGGGCGAGACCCCCAGGCCCGGGGTCACGGGGAAGTTGGTGGTCGACGCCGTGCTCGACCACGACCCACAGTTCCCGGTGGCGTGGATGCCCAGGCTGTCCGACGTGGTCGACTGGCTCGACTCCCACCTCCGCCCGGGAGACCTGTGTCTCACCCTGGGGGCGGGTGATCTCACCGGTGTTGCCGACGTGGTCATCGACCGGATCGAGGCCAGGGGCGCAGCGTGAGCGATTGGCGGGCCGTGGCTGGTTCGGCGGTCACCCGGCTGCAGACCGCCTCCTTTGGTGGACGGGTTCGGTTCGACGCTCCCATAGGTGAGCTGACCACCTATCGGGTGGGTGGCCGTGCGGCCGCCCTGGTGGTGCTCGAGACCGAGCAGGAGATCACGGAATTGGCTCGGATCGTGTCTGACCACGAGTTGCCCACGCTGGTCATCGGTCGGGGCTCGAACCTGCTGATCGCGGATTCGGGGTTCGATGGAGTGGCATTGATGCTGGGGGAGGGCTTCGCCCGTGTCGAGATCGAAGGTGGGCTGGTGCGCGCCGGCGGATCGGTGAAGCTCCCGGTGTTGGCCAGGGCCACCGTTGCTGCGGAGCTCACCGGTCTCGAATGGGCAGTGGGAGTTCCCGGTTCTGTTGGCGGAGCCGTCCGCATGAACGCCGGGGGCCATGGGTCCGACATGAGCCGGTCGCTGGTTTCGGCCACCGTGGCCGACCTGAACACTGGCACGGTGGAGACCATCGATGTCACTCGACTTCGCCTCGGCTACCGCACGTCGTCCATCAGTGGGTCGCAGGTCGTAGTGTCCGCCGAGTTCCGTCTCGACCCCGGCGACACTGAACAGGGTCGCAGGACCATGGCCGACATAGTCCGGTGGCGGAGGGCGAATCAGCCCGGAGGCCAAAACGCCGGATCAGTGTTCACCAATCCACCGGGGCAGAGCGCCGGACGGCTGATTGAGGAGGCCGGTGCAAAGGGCCTGCGCATCGGTACTGCCGAGGTCTCCTCGCGGCACGCCAACTTCATCCAGGCCGACGAGGGCGGGTCGGCCGCCGACGTGTTCGCCTTGATGGGCGAGGTCGGTCGGATGGTCCGCGAAGTCCACGGTATCGATCTTCATCCGGAGACGAGACTCATCGGTTTCGACGACCGTCTCCCGAGCGGGAATTGAGCCGATCAGTGGCGATCGACCCGAGGATCAGGGCCCGTCGTGTGGCCGTCAAGCGTGCCGAGGGCCGAAAGAGGCTCCGCTGGCTGCTCACCGCCGCCGCCATCGTGACGGTCCTCGGGGGTGGGTGGCTGAGCACCCGCTCGGCACTGCTCGATGTCGACCATTTCCAGATAAACGGCGTGTCGATGCATCCGGAGACCATTGTGGTCGACGCGGCATCCGTCGAACGTGGGACACCGCTGCTCGATGTCGACCTGGGATCCGTCGACACCCGGGTCGAGGCCATTCCCTGGGTCAAGAGCGCCCATTCGGCGCGCCAGTGGCCGGGCACGGTGCGGATCGATGTGGTCGAGCGCGTCGCCACCGCGATCGTCCCCGCACGTGAGGGCGTGTACGCGCTGATCGACGAGTCCGGCGTGGTCATAGCTGAGTCTCCGGTCGGGACCGCCCCCGACCTTCCCATCATCGACATCGATCTCGTCGCCAACGTTGGTGAGATCGACCGGGCGTCGCTACCGGGACTGGCCGTGGTGAGCGCCATGCCGGTCGATCTGAAACCGTGGGTCCAGAAGATCCTGGTTGATCCGGTCTCCGGAAAGGTGGGGTTCGATCTCGTCGGTAGCGCCAAGGCCGAACTCGGTGACCAGTCGCTGCTGGCCGACAAAATGGAGTCGCTCAGATCGGTTCTGGCCCGTGCTGATCTCACTTGTGTCGCCTCCATCGACGTGTCCGTGGCCGATCTTCCGACCATCAGGCGCGACCCGGTGTGCGAGCAGTCGGATCCGGCGGCTGCCGACGTGTCCGAGGGGGGCTGATGGTGGTTGCTGCATCACCGTCCGCAACGGGTTACCGTTGCTCCCATAGCGTCGGTGAGCGGTCCGTGCCGGTACGGTGCAGCGGTTCTCCGGTAGAAATTCTCCCATCAAGCCGGGAAGGCTGTTCAACACATGTCTGATCCACAGAACTATCTCGCCGTCATAAAGGTGGTTGGCGTCGGTGGCGGCGGCGTGAATGCCGTCAATCGCATGATCGATGCCGGTCTCAAGGGTGTCGAGTTCGTTGCCGCCAACACCGACGCTCAGGCGTTGATGATGAGCGACGCCGACGTGAAACTCGACATCGGGCGCGACCTCACCCGTGGTCTCGGCGCCGGGAGCGATCCCGAGATCGGGCGTGAGGCCGCGGAGGCCCACCTCGACGACATCCGCGAGACACTCGCCGGTTCCGACATGGTCTTCATCACCGCGGGCAAGGGCGGCGGCACCGGAACCGGTGCCGCGCCGGTCATAGCCGAGGTTGCCAAGAGCCAGGGGGCGCTCACCATCGGTGTGGTCACCAGACCCTTCGCCTTCGAGGGCCGGCGCAGATCGGTCCAGGCGGAGCAGGGCATCCAAAGGCTGAAGGAGAAGGTCGACACCCTCATCGTGATCCCCAACGACCGACTCTTGTCGGTGGCCGATGCCAACACCTCGGTGATCAACGCATTCAAGATGGCCGACGAGATCCTTCTGCAAGGGGTTCAGGGCATCACCGATCTGATCACCACTCCCGGCCTGATCAACACCGACTTCGCCGATGTTCGGACCATCATGACCGACGCCGGTAGCGCACTCATGGGCATTGGCAACGGCAGCGGTGAGGGCCGAGCGGTAGCGGCGGCTCGTAGCGCGATCTCGAGCCCGTTGCTCGAGGCAAGCATCGAGAACGCCCGTGGAATCCTTCTCAACATTTCCGGTGGCACCGATCTCGGTCTGCTCGAGGTCAACGAGGCCGCCGAGATAATCCACGCGGTGGCCCATCCAGATGCCAACATCATCTTCGGTGCCGTGATCGACAACGAAATGGGCGACGACGTGAGGGTCACGGTCATAGCTGCGGGATTCGATCGCTGGGAGGATTCCGGTTCGTCGAGAGTTTCGCGCCCGATGGTGCGTTCGGCCTCCGATGACGACGAGGTGGGTGAGCCCACGAGCGAAGTCTCGATTGCTGATGTCTTCGCCGATTCCGATGATGAGCTCGATCTTGGCGACGGTGACGACGACTTTGATGTGCCATCGTTCCTGAAATAGCGGTGATGGCCGTGATGGCGTCAGGGGTCCGGATCCGATGAGGCAGATGGTCGTGGACGCCGGCCCCGGTCTGGTCGCCCATATCGTCTTCACCGATGTGTCCGACGGCGACTTCAACGTTGGCAGACCGCCTGGCGAACTCGCTCACCTGCGTGACTCGGTGGTGGACGGGCCATGGGTTTGGCTCGATCAGGTCCACGGCGCGGAGGTGGTCGAGGTGAGCCATCCCGGTCAGTGGGCGGGCAGCCGTGCCGACGGGGCCGTCACCACCACACCCGGGTGTGTCCTGGCCGTGCACACCGCCGACTGCGCGCCGGTCGTGATGGTGGGCTGCGGTGGGGTGGGAGTGGCTCATGCCGGTTGGCGGGGGATAGTGGCCGGGGTCATCCGGGAGACAGCCACGCGACTGCGCGCCATCGGGGTTTCGGGTCCTTTCAGCGCCCATCTCGGCCCGTGCATCCGGCCGGCCAACTACGAGTTCGGTGTTGCGGAGCTGGACATTGTTGCCGAGGTGGCCGGCGAATCCGTGAGGTCTTCCACCGGCAGGGGCGAACCTGCCCTCGACATCGGAGCAGCGGTGAAGAACCTCGTCGCCGATTCAGTGGGTGTTCCACTGACCGACTCGGGACTCGACACCGCGAGTCCCGCGTACTTCTCCCACCGCATGCGTTCCGATTCCGGTAGACAGGCCACCGTTGTGTGGCTCGAGGAGGTCGAGTGAGCACCATCGACGTGCAGAATGTGCAGGCGAACCTTCGGCTGTTGCGCGAGCGGATCGAGGCCGCCGGGGGATCATCGGTTGAGATCGTGGCGGTCACCAAGACCTTCGGAGTGGATGCGATCGACGCTGCGGTGGGGTCGGGCATAACCAATATCGGTGAG
This sequence comes from Actinomycetes bacterium, assembly GCA_024276355.1. Classification (GTDB taxonomy): domain Bacteria; phylum Actinomycetota; class Acidimicrobiia; order Acidimicrobiales; family Aldehydirespiratoraceae; genus SZUA-87. Next base: position 6,380 of record JAJRXJ010000137.1, read on the forward strand.
AACTACGCACAGGAGTGCGTGGCCAAACTGCGCGACCATCCATCGCCACCGACCGTGCATTTCATAGGCCATCTGCAGCGCAACAAGATCCGTAAGCTGGCCCCGATCGTCGATGTGTGGCAAACAGTCGACAGGGTCGAGGTCGGCTTGGAGATTTCCAAACGCGCCCCGGGCGCGAAGGTGATGGTCCAGGTCGACATATCAGGCGAGGAGACCAAGTCGGGATGCGACCCGGCGCAGGCACCTTCGTTGGTTGATTCGCTTGTGACCGATGGGTTGGACGTGGTGGGGTTGATGGGGATCGGTCCGTTGGGCGAACCCGAGATGAGCCGGCCGGGGTTCCGGCTGTTGCGCTCCCTGGTCGACGAGCTCGGTCTGGCGGAGTGCTCCATGGGGATGAGCGGGGATCTCGAGGTGGCCGTCGAGGAGGGCTCCACCATGGTCCGGGTGGGGCGCGCGCTGTTCGGTGAGCGCCCGCCGAAACATGTCTGATCATTGCCGTACCGGGTATGCGCCCGTCACAGGCGGTCCACGGAGTAGATTCATCTCACCTGATCGACGAGGGTAGGCATGTTCAAGAAGGCGCTCATCTACTTGGGGCTAGGCCCCGACGAGGAATACGAGCAGTACGTCGACGCCAATGACACCGTCGAGACTGTTCGACCGGTGCGTGAGATGGTCGCGCAACGACCCACGGGAACTGTTCGGCCGGTGGCCGCGGTCCCGCAGCAGGCCCGACCCGCGGTGCGCCCCATGGCGGTGGCCCAGCGAACCGTGCAGCCGACGGCGCGGCCGGCGACGCCGGAGCCTCGCGCTTCCGGGTCGGCCATAAAGATTGTCGAACCGCTCAGCGTGAAACCCCACGCGGCCAGTCCGACCTCGTTCAACGAGGCCCAGGAGATCGGCGATCGTTTCAAGAGCGGTCAGCCGGTGATCATCAACCTCCAGGGTGTCGATCGCGACCTGCGGCGTCGGCTCATCGACTTCTCCAGCGGCCTGTGTTACGCGCTCGGCGGGAAGATGGACAAGGTCGCAACCCACGTCTACATGCTCACGCCAACAGACGTCGAGGTGTCGGCAGCCGACGCCCGCGACGCTCTCGACTGATCGACCGGGTTCAATCATGGGATTTGTCTGCCTCGCGCTCACCATCTATCTGGTGCTCATCTTCGCCAGGATCCTCCTGAGTTGGTTTCCACTCGACCCCAACGGAAGTGCGGCCGTCGTGGCCGGGTTTCTCTACATGGTCACCGACCCGGTCCTCGGCCCACTCCGTCGGGCGATCCCGGGAATCAGGATCGGCAACGTCATGCTTGATCTTTCACCGATCATCGTGATAATCGGCATACAGGTCATCCAGGGGATTATCTGCTGAAACGACACCCGATTCCCCGGCTGTCGGGGTTGATGGGTCTAGCATCAGGGGATGGACGAAATCGCAGCGCTGTCCCACGAGATCGAATTTCACGAGAAGTTCCGCGGCTACGACCCCGATGAGGTCGATGCCTACGTGGATCGGGTTCGCAAGGTGGCCGCCCTGGTGTCGGGCCGGATCGAGGAGCTTCATCATCGGGCTGAGGCCGCCGAGTCGCTGATCGCGGCCGGCAGAGTCGATTCCGCCGAGGAAACTCTCGGTCGCACTTTGCTTCTCGCCCAGCAGACAGCCGACGAGCTGGTTGTCGGCGCTCGCGCCGAGGCCGAGCGGATCACCAGCGAGGCCCGTGAGAGTGCCGAAAAGCTGATTTCCGAGTCCGAGTCGAAGGGCGCGGCTGCGATCGAGCAGGCCCGGGCTCAGGCGGACACCCTCTTGAAGGATGCCGAGAACCGTTCCTCGCGAATGCTGGCGGAGGCCGAGACCGATCGCCGTGAGCTGATTCGTAGATCCGAGGCCGAGGCCAGCACAGCCGCCGAGCAGGAGAGAAACAAACTCTCTGCCGAGGTGTCGGAGCTGTCAGCGGCGCGCGACTATCTGCGAGACGACATCGACATTCTCGAACGCCATGTGAGAGAGCAGCGGGCCAACCTGTCGCTTGTGGTGTCCTCGCTCACCGATCTGGTGGAGCAGCCGGGGGCATTCCAACTCGATCCGGCCCCGGCCACCAGTGATGTGTCGGTGGCGCCGTCGCCTGCGGACGAGGTGAGCGAGGAGACCGCTGACAATTCGGCAGCCGGCGGCGAGGCGTCGGTCGAGACCAACCTCGCCCAACCAGATGAGGAATCCGCGGCTGCCGCGTCCGACCCGGTTCCGGATGATCCTGCCGGCCCTGGGCATTCCACTGCCGGGCCCGAAATCTCTCCCGAGCTGAGACTCGTCGAGGGACCGGAGATCGGTTTGGAGCCGGCCGGCCACGACACGTCGCCCGAGATGTCCGACGAGGTGATCGACCTCGATGATCTCGAGGCCGATCCGGTGGTTGCGGCCGGTGTCTCGACCAGTGACGAACCCGACCATCCGACGGATCCCGAACCTCCCCGGTTGGTGACCGCGGCGGATCTTGGCGAGTCTGCCGATCTCGACAGTCATGTCGATGCCGGGCCGGCCACTGCACCAGTGGCGGTTGTGTCCGGTGAACCCCTGTTCACCGAGTTGCCGTTAGACGACGGTGGGCCGACCTTCTCACCACGTCTAGCCGGACTCAGCGACGGAGACCTGTTGTCCGACGACAACGACGATGCGCTCTCGGCGTTCTTCGATCAGGATGGTGACGACACGGACAGGTCGTGGTTCGGTCGCAGGCGCTGACCAATGCGGGGTGATGCCCGCCTCGTTGAGGTGAAGGTGACCCCCCACGCCAAGCGAAACCAGGTGAGGCTCGACGGGGATCTCCTTCGGGTATCGGTGGTGGTGGCCGCGGAGAACGGCAAGGCGAACAGGGCCGTTGAGATTGCCGTTTCGAAGGCGCTGGGTTTGAAGCGCCGAGATGTGCGGGTCGTTCTGGGAACGAAGTCGCGTCGAAAGCATCTCGCCATCGACGGAATCGACATGGCGGGAATCCGCAGTCGGCTTGGCTGCTGACACATTCATCCGTGCACAATTCGCGACATCGTGCCCCGGTGTGCCTACAATCCCTGCTTCTCCGTGGCTTCCGTCATGGAATATGGCAGGGAAGGCAGCGGTTGAATGGCCGAATCTCGCAAGGCATCAACCAAGTCGACGGCCAAGAAGGCTGTATCCAAAGTGACCGCGAAAAGGACTGTTTCGAAAAAGTTGTCATCAAAGAAAGTGCCGGCCAAGAAGGCCAAGGCACCCAAGACCGAATCCAGGAAATCCGTGCCCAGCAAAACCACATCGAAATCGACTTCGGCCAAGAAGGCCACCGCCAAGAAGGCGGCTCCGAAGAAGGCCACCGCGAAGAAGGCGGCTCCGAAGAAGGCCACCGCGAAGAAGGCGGCTCCCAAGAAGGCCACCGCGAAGAAGGCGGCTCCCAAGAAGGCCACGCCCAAGAAGGCCACCGCGAAGAAGGCGGCTCCCAAGAAGGCCACGCCCAAGAAGATCGTCAAGAGCAAGCTTCCGAAGAAGTTCGTCGATCAGATGAAGGCCCGCCTGATCGAGGAGCGCGCCAAGTATCTGCAGACCGCCGAAGACATGCGTGCCGAGGCCGATTCGCTGTTCGCCGATCGTGAGCCGGGAGACGTTCAATTCGACGAGGAGTCCGGCGAAGGCGACACCCTGGCCGTCGAACGCGAGCGTGGGCTGGCCCTGTCCACGCAGGCCCAATCGGCAGTTCAACAAATCGACGAGGCCCTCGAGCGAATCGCCGCCGGCACCTACGGCATCTGCGTGGTATCCGGCGAGCCGATTCCCCGTGAACGTCTTGAGGCGATTCCCTGGGCCGCCATGACCGTGCAACACAAGGTGGGCGGGCTTTCCCGAAGGTGATCGTCGCTGCTGCCACCCACCCCACCGAGATGGGCGACACCACGTGACCACCACGATCGACGAAGTAATACCGGAAGGACTCGCGGGCGAGCGTCTCGACCGCGTGGTGGCCATGCTCGGCGACGTGAGCCGATCGGCGGCTTCCAGGCTTGTCAGTGACTCTGTGGTGTCCCTCGATGGAGTCACCGCCGATTCGGGTTCGGTTCGTGTCGCCGGAGGACAACGAATCCGCATAGACATACCGGATGCGCCCGCAACCGGAGTCGAGCCCGATCCATCGGTCGTGTTCGAGGTCGCCTACGAAGACCAACACATCGTCGTTGTCGACAAGCCGGCGGGCCTTGTCGTCCATCCCGGAGCCGGCCATTCAGATGCCACTCTTGTCAACGGAATCGTGGCCCGATATCCCGAGGTCGCCGCCGTGGGTGAACCCCATCGGCCGGGCGTGGTCCACCGCCTCGATCGCGGAACATCCGGGCTGCTGGTGATCGCCAGGACCCAGGCGGCCCACGAGGCCCTGGTCAGGCAGATGGGCAACCATGAACCCGAAAGGATCTACGCCGCCCTCGCGTGGGGTACGTTCGACACCGACTCGGGAGTGGTCGAAGCCCCCATCGGAAGATCCAACCGCCACCCCACGCGCATGGCGGTGGTTCAGAGCGGCCGGCCCGCCGTCACCCATTATCGGGTGGAGCAGAAGTTCACCGATCCGAAGCCGACCACGCTGTTGACCTGTCGTCTCGAGACCGGTCGGACCCACCAAATCCGTGTTCACCTCAGCGCGATCGGACATCCGGTGGTGGGCGATCGCGACTACGGGGGTGGAAGACCCGGCATCCAACTGGCGCGGCCGTTCCTTCATGCCCGCAGGCTTTCCCTCGAGCACCCTGTCACCGGCGAATCGGTTCACGTCGAATCGGACCTGCCGGAGGACCTGTCGAGCCTGCTCGCTCAGCTGGCCTGACCGGCGCCGGGCCACCCGAGGTCAGGATCCGACATCGGCCCCCGGTTCGGGCCATTCGCTGTCGCCCCGGGCCATGTCGGCTATCTGGGCCAGGCTGAACGAGTTGAGGAACTCGCGCATGTGTGAGCCTGCCGCCCCCCAGATGGTCAACAGCACACACTGGCCCTCGTGGTCGCAGGCACCATCGGTATGGGGCTCGCCGAAGTCGCCGGCGGTTATGGGGCCGTCGACGGCACGAACGATGTCGGACAATCTGATCTCGGCGGGCGGGCGCGCGAGGACGTATCCTCCGCCCACGCCCCGTTTGGAGCGGACGATGCCGGCGCCCTTGAGCGCCAACAGGATCTGTTCGAGATATGGCTGGGGAAGAGCCGTGCGTTCGGCGATCTCGCGCACCGAGGTTGGTGTCTCCTCGGTGTGGAGGGCCAGCGACAGCAATGCTCTCGCCGCATAGTCTCCTCGGGTCGACACCCGCATGACCGCATACTAGCCATGGTGTCGTCGTTCGCACGGCATCGACCGACAGCAACGTTTCGAGGAACTCGTGGAAGACGAACAACTCATCATTCCCCGGTTCGGGTCGGATTGCGTCACCGGTCTGATCCCGGCCATTCTCGATCCGAACGCCCCGGAGTTCGATGCCTTGCCTCCGGGGGTCGCCGACGCCCGATCGGTTGTCGTGCTGGTGGTCGATGGTCTGGGCTGGAACCAGTTGCGGGAGCGGACCCGCACAGCCCCGGTGATGGCTGAACTCGACGGCGGCCACGTCACCACGGTGGCCCCCAGTACCACCGCCGCGGCGCTCACCTCGATAGTCACCGGCACGCCACCGGGGGTGCACGGCATGGTGGGATACCGAATCGATGTCGCTGGTCAGGTCCTCAACACGCTTCGATGGTCGACACCGCGCGGCGATGCCCGCAAATCCATCATTCCCGAGAAGTTCCAATTGGTGGAGCCCTTTCTCGGGCAGCGTCCCGTGGTCGTGCAGAACGCGGTCTTTGCCAAGAGTGGGTTCACCAGCGCTCATCTCCGAGGCGTGCGCCACAGTGGATGGCGGACCCTTCCCACGCTTGCCGTGGAGGTCCGACAGGCCCTGGCGGCCGGTGAACCGTTCGTCTATGCCTACTACGACGGGATCGACAAGATCGCCCATGAGTTCGGATTCGGGGAACACTATGAGGCCGAACTTGCCGCGGTTGATCGACTGGTCACCGAGTTGATGATGTCGCTGCCGCGCGGCGCGTCCCTGGTGGTCACCGCCGACCATGGGCAGGTCGATTGCACGGGTGGCCGGGTTGAGCTCGACCAGTCGGTGAAGCAGATGATCGATCGCCAGTCGGGCGAGGCCCGCTTTCGATGGCTGCATGCCGAGCCGGGCCGCAAGAGAGATCTTCTCGCGGCCGCCGCGGAATGCCACGGGGAGCAGGCCTGGGTGAGATCGGTGGATGAGATCCTCGACGACGGCTGGTTCGGCGACACCGTGTCGGCCGAAGCGCGGGCCCGCCTGGGAGATGTGGCCCTGGTGGCCAAGGGCACCAGTTGGTTCGCCGATCCGGCCGACGGCGGAAAGATCCAGCTCATCGGCAGACATGGTTCGTTGACACCCGATGAGATGAACGTGCCGATGCTCAGCTTCGTATCCTGAGATGAACCAGCCGCAACTCGAGCAAGGGACAAACGTTGCCTGAAGATGAATCCGTTGAAGTCACTGCGATAACCGACCGTCCGGAGATTCTCGACGGTGCCGAGCCCGTCGGCGAGGCGGAAACCGAGGAGTCGATCGACGAGACCGTTGATCATCCGGCCAAGGTCATGCGGATCGGGTCGATGATGAAGCAGCTGCTCGACGAGGTCAGGTCGGCCAGCCTCGATGAGGCGAGCCGCGGCCGCCTGCGCGAGATATACGACCAGTCGGTCGGGGAGTTGGGATCGGCCCTGTCGCCTGATCTTCGCGACGAACTCGGTCGTCTGGTCCTGCCTTTCACCGGCGACGATGTGCCGTCGGCCCCCGAGCTCCAGGTCGCTCAGGCCCAACTGGTCGGGTGGCTGGAGGGCCTGGTGCAAGGTATGCAGGCGATGCTCTTCGCTCAGCAGATGGCCGCCCAGCAGCAGCTGGCCACCATGAGAGGGGCAATCGGCCCGGGCGGACGAGCCTCCACCGAGTCCGATGACAGATCGCGGCCCGAACCCTCCCACGGCACCTACCTGTGAGACGGAGTGGCATGGGTGGACAAGCGCTCCCGGCACCGATATGTTCGCTAATCACACGGCTGTGATTCGTCCACAGGGCGTCCACAGGTTTGTTCACACCCCTGCAGAGACCACGTAGCGCCGATGGGCAATTCGTTCACCCATCTTCATGTCCACACCGAGTACTCGATGCTCGACGGTGCATCGCGCCTCGACGAGGTGATCGCGGCCGCGGCCTCCGATGGTCAACCGGCCCTCGGGATCACTGATCACGGCAACATGTACGGTGTCCTCGACTTCTATCGGGGCTGCCGCGACGCGGGGATCAAGCCGATCATCGGCACCGAGGCCTACATGGCCCACGACTCACGCTTCGAGCGGCCGAGTCGCCGGGGCCGCATCGATGATTCCGGCGGTGACACCGAGGGCGGCAAGAAGCTCTACTACCACCTCACCCTTCTTGCTGAGAGCAACGCCGGATACAAGAACCTGATTCACCTCGCCAGTCGGGCATTCATGGAGGGCTACTACTACAAGCCCAGGGTCGACTGGGAGATTCTCGCCGAACACTCCGAGGGGATCATCGCCACCACCGGGTGTCTCGGGGGCCACGTGCTCCAATCGTTGATGCACGGCGACGAAAAGGCCGCTCTCGAGAAGGCGGCCCGCCTCCAGGACATTTTCGGGCGCGACAACCTCTTCGTCGAGATTCAGGATCACGGCATTCCCGAGCAACATCGCACCAACCCGAAATTGCTGGAGATCGCCAAGAAGATCGACGCCCCGCTGTTGGCCACCAACGACAGCCATTACACCCACCAACACGACTCCGAGGCCCACGACGCATTGTTGTGTGTCCAGACCGGTTCGCTGCTCAGCGACACCGACCGGTTCAAGTTCCACGGCGATCAGCATTACCTGAAGTCGTCCGGCGAGATGCGGCGTCTGTTCTCCGAAGTCGAATCGGCCTGCGACAACTCGCTGTGGATCGCCGAACGAGCTGATGTCACCATCGAGTTCGGCAAACCGCAGTTGCCCGAATTCCCACTGCCCGAGGGGTTCGACACCGACCGTGATTACCTCCTCCACCTCACCATGGAAGGCGCGAAAAAGCGGTGGGGCGACCCCCTCCCCGACGCGGTGATCGAACGGCTGGCCTACGAACTCGACGTGATCAACAACATGGGGTTCGCGTCGTATTTCATCATCACCTGGGACCTCATCAAGTACGCCCGCGACCACGGCATCAGGGTGGGTCCCGGTCGCGGATCGGCTGCCGGGTGTGCGGTCGCCTACACGCTTTGGATCACCGATCTCGATCCGATCAAGTACGACCTTCTGTTCGAAAGGTTCCTCAACCCGTCGCGTGTCTCGATGCCCGACATCGACATGGATTTCGACACCCGTTTCCGTGACGACATGATCCGCTACGCGGCATCTCGTTACGGTCGCGACAACGTCGCACAGATCGTCACGTTCAGTCAGATCAAGGCTCGGGCCGCTGTTCGTGACGCAGCCAGGGTCTTGGGCTACCCCTACGCGATGGGCGATCGCGTCGCGAAGGCCATGCCGCCTCTGGTGATGGGGCGCGACACTCCACTGCGCTACTGCTTCGAGGAGAATCCCAAGTACTCCGACGGCTACAAGGCGGCCGCCGAACTGCGCGACATGGCGGCCACCGACGCCGACGTGGCCCGGGTGGTGGAGGTCGCCAAGGGTCTTGAGGGGCTGCGCCGACAAGACGGCATCCATGCTGCCGCGGTGGTGATCACCAAGGAGCCGCTCACCGAATACATGCCGATCCAGCGCAAGCCGGAATCAGGCAAGGACATCAGCGGAGTCCCGGTCGTCACCCAATACGAGATGCACGGCGTCGAGGACCTCGGCCTGCTCAAGATGGACTTTCTGGGCCTGCGAAACCTCGATGTCATCAGCGACTGTCTGGAGCTGATCAAGTCAACGCGCGGCATCGACCTCGACATTGATTCCGTCGACCTCGACGATGAGCCCACCTTCGAGTTGCTGCGTCGCGGCGACACGATCGGCGTGTTCCAACTCGAGTCGACCCCGATGCGGGCGCTCATCAGGTCGCTCGCTCCCACCTCCTTCGACGATGTCGCCGCCCTGGTGGCTCTCTACCGGCCCGGTCCGATGAGCGCCAACATGCACAACGACTACGCCGACCGAAAGAACGGCCGCAAGCCGATCGAGTTCTTCCACCCGGACGCTGAGGAGCTTCTCTCCGATACCTACGGGTTGATGATCTACCAAGAGTCCGTGATGCGGGTGGCCCAGAAGTTTGCCGGCTACTCACTCGCCCAGGCCGACTCGTTGCGCAAGGCCTGCGGCAAGAAGGACCGCGAGATCATGGCTCGCGAGCGGGCCGGCTTCGTCGAGGGATGCGTGGCCGAGGGCTATGGCGAGAAGCTCGGCACCGAGCTTTTCAACGTGATCGAGAAGTTCGCCGACTATGCATTCAACAAGAGCCACTCGTTCGGTTACGGATACGTCGCCTACCAAATCGCATACCTGAAGGCCAACTATCCGGTCGAGTACCTGTCGGCACTGCTCACAAGCGTGAAGGGGAAGCTGGAGACAGCGGCGATCTATCTCAACGAGTGCCGTGTCATGGGGATTCGGGTCGAGGTACCCGACATCAATCTGTCGGAGTCGAACTTCACGCCGCTTCCGAATCAGGATCCGGACTCCGACGACCTGGGACAGATCGTGTTCGGGCTTTCGGCGGTCAGAAATGTCGGTGTCGGCTTCGTGGCCAAGGTCATCGAGGCCAGGAACGCCGGTGGTCCCTTCGAATCGTTCACCGACTTCGTGGAGCGCGTCGACCTCGAGGCTCTCAACAAGCGAACCATCGAATCCCTGATCAAGGCCGGAGCGTTCGACTCCCTGGGTCACCCTCGCAAGGGGTTGTTGCAGGTGTTCGAGAGCATTGTCGATCTCACGGTGAAGCGGCGTCGCGAACACGACATGGGCGTCATGTCTCTTTTCGGTGATGTCGACGACAGCCCGACTTTCGAGGAGCGGCCCGCCATCGCCGATGTCGAGTTCGACAAGATGCCCAAGCTGGCCCACGAAAAGGAGATGCTGGGCCTCTACATCTCGGATCATCCTCTGCTGGGCATGGAGGCCCTGATACGCCGCAATGCAGACTGCACGGTGAGCGATCTCGTCGACATGGCCGACGGTTCGATTCGCAAGGTGGGTGGGGTCATCACCAACCTGCAGCGGAAGTGGACACGCGGCGGCGAACTCATGGCGGTGTTCGAACTCGAGGATCTCGGCGGATCGATCGAGGTGATGGTCTTCCCGCGCACCATGCAGGAGCACGGTCCCAAACTTGCCGACGACGCCATCGTGCTGATTCGGGGTCGCGTCGAGAACCGGGACGACATGCCCAAACTGTTCGTCCAGGACATCGAGGTCGTGGAGGACCGAGGCGACACTGCCCCCGTTCGGGTGCGTCTGGCTCCGCAGTTCCAGAAGGCGTCGTGCATCGCCGATCTCAAGTCGATTCTGTCCGCCCACCCGGGAGATTCGCCGGTGGAGCTTCATCTGAGCGACAAGCAGGTGGTCAGATTGCCCGACGATTACGCAGTCAACAATGCCAACGGGGTGATCGCCGAATTGCGGGTGTTGTTGGGGCCGGATTCGATCCTGGTTTGAGATTTTCTCGACGCAAAGCGCGCTTGGCGGCCCGCGGAGTTGCGATTCTCTCCCAAAGCCTGTGGACTGTATGGGTTGGATTCGACGATTTTGGGGAGCACGGCTGCAGTGGCTATCGAGGTAGAGACCAGGGACTGCACCAGTTTGACCGATGCCGAGTTGGCCGAAATGGCCGATCTTTGCGCCGGGTCACCCAATGCATACGAGGTCGGGCTGCTGTCCAAGCAGGTCGAAGAGTGGGTTCTGGTGGCCGTGGCCACCGAGTCCGGGAGGATCCGTGGGTTCTCCTACTGCACGCTCGAGCGCATCGGTGGCACCCCGAGCCTGCTCATCGGAGCCGCTCACACCTGCCGCAACTCCAAGCGTGACACCGTGTTGCGGGCCATGATCACCGATCAGCTCCGCCGATCGGTTCTGGCCTTCCCCGACGAAGATGTCCTGGTCGGAAGCCAGTTCAACAACCCGAGCGCGTTCGAGGCCTACAAGACCCTCCACGACGTGGTGCCTCGCCCCGACCACAAGGCTTCGGGCGAGGAGCGGGCCTGGGGTCGCCGGTTGGCCAAGCGGTTCGGTATCGGCACCACCTCATACGAAGACCGGATTTTCACCGTTCGTGGCCATGGCCAGCAGGCCACCGTTCTCGACCATGAGAGTTCCAAGCCCGAGAAGATCGATCCCGCGGTAGCTGCGCAGTTCGATTGCCTCAACCTCGACGACGGCGATTCGCTGATCGCGTTCGGGTGGGCCATGGCCGAGGATCTGGAAAAGCTGCTCTGACATCTCGGCCGGTCGGGCCAGTGCATTTCGCAGATGTCGTGGCCGCCCGGCGAATGTGCCGGGCGTTCGAAGACCGTGCCGTCGACACCGAGACCGTCGACATGTTGCTGCGTCAGGCTCTGAGGGCACCCTCGGCGGGCAACACTTCGTCGCTGCAGTTTCTGGTGCTCGAAGGCGCCGCGCAGACTTCCCGATACTGGGACACCACGCTCACGAACGATCAGCGGGGCGGGTTCCCGTGGCCCGGACTGTTGGACGCTCCGGTGCTCGTGGTCCCGTGGGTGGAACCACAGGCCTATGTCGACAGATACTCCGAACCCGACAAGGCTGCCACCGGCCTGGGCGAGACCCCGAGCAGATGGCCGGTTCCCTACTGGTTCGTCGATGGCGGGGCGGCGGTGATGACCCTGCTGCTCGGTGCCGTCGATGTCGGATTGGGGGCGTTGTTCTTCGGCCTGTTCGACCACGAAGACGCCGTCCGTCGAGAGTTCGGCGTGCCCGAGGGCATGAGAGCCGTCGGTTCGGTGGCACTGGGTCACCCGTTGCCGACGCGCCGATCGCTTTCGGCCGGGCGCGAGAAACCGGGATTCAGCCGCGTGGTCCGTCGCGGTCAGTGGTGACCCGCGGCCCCTGCATGTGAACTGGCGTTAACTTCACGGTCGGGGTTACTCTGCAACGGCAACGTCACATTCATGCCCGGAGGAATCGATGGTCGCCAAGAAGGCCCCGACCAGGAGAAAGCCGGCGGTTTCGGCAACGGCTCAGGTCCCGATTGTCGATTACCTGCGGCTCGGTGCCCGCCCGCACCTTCGAGCCCATGAGTGCACCAACTGCGGGGCCCGTTACTTCGACCGCCGCAACGCATGCGCCAAGTGCGGCAGGACCGAGTTCAAGAACGCCCGGGTCAAGAATGCCGCACGCGTCAAGGCATTCACCATCGTCCATCGCGCCGCCCCGGGGATTCCCGCGCCCTACGTCTCGGCGATCGTCACCACCGAGGACGGCACCACGGTGCGATCCAACATCGTCAACTGCGAGCCATCGCCCGACGCCGTGAAGCTCGGCATGTCGGTCAAGCTCACCACCTACCCGATCGGCACCGACGACGAGGGCTGTGAAGCCGTCGCCTTCGGATACCAGCCGGCCTGATCAGCCAACAGAGAGGAATTCCCATGGCAGGAGATCCGAGCACCGGTGACGACGTATGGGTCCTCGGGACCCACATGACCCGCTTCGGGCGTTTCCCCGACAAGGACTGGGTCGACCTGGCCAGTGAGAGTTCCATGGCGGCCATGGCCGACGGCAAGGTCACCATCCACGACATCGACATCTTGGCCGCGGGTTCCCTGTTCAACGCGTCCGGCAGTCCGGGCCAGCGAATCCAGAAACAGATCGGGCAGACCGGCATCCCGGTCTACAACGTGGCCAACGCGTGCGCCACCGGTGCCACTGCCCTGCGCACCGTTTACATGGCCATCAAGGCCGGCGAGGCCGAGATCGGTCTGGCGGTGGGTGTCGAGCAGATGGGCAAGATGGGCATGCTCACTGGTGCCACCAAGAAGGTGAGCAACGTCTACGAGCCGAGCGGACGTTTCGGAGCGGTAACCGGCATCGACGGCTATCTCGGCACCGATGGCATGCCGGGGGTGTTCGCCCAAGCGGGCATGGCCTACGCCAACGAACACGACGGGGTGGGTTTCGAACAGTTCGCCAAGGTCGCCTACAAGAACCACAAGAACTCAACACGCAACCCGCTGGCCCAGTACCGCAAGGAGTTCAGCCTCGAGGAGGTGATGGGTGCGCCGGTGATGGCCTACCCCAACACCCTTTTGATGTGTTGCCCCACCGGTGACGGTGCCGCCGCGGCCGTGCTGGTATCCGGTTCCAGGCTCAAGAGCATGACCAAGAAGGCCCAGAAGCGAGCGGTGAAGATTTCGGCGTCGGTTCTGACCTCCGATCCCTGGACCGAGGACGCTCAGGTGCTACCCGACGTGAACACGCTCACGCGCAACGCGGCAACCCAGGCATACGAGAAGGCCGGTGTCGATCCCGCCGACCTCGATCTGGTCGAACTCCACGACTGCTTCGCAACCGCCGAGTTGCTCCACTACGACAACCTCGGGTTGTGCGAACACGGTGGCGCCGGCGACTGGATCGACTCCGGTGGCCCGTTCAGGGAGGGCACCACCCCTGTCAACGTGTCCGGTGGCCTGATCTCCAAGGGGCATCCGATCGGGGCCACGGGGATAGCCAACGTCTATGAGGTCACCACCCACCTTCGCCGGGAGGCCGGCGACCGTCAGGTCAAGGGCGCGAGGGTCGGACTCACCCATGTGATCGGGTTGGGTTCGTCGTGCGCGATCCACATTCTCGAGAGGGCCGCGGTCTGATCCCCCGGTGTCGGTGAGGCCGAAGCCGGGGTCATCCACCGGAGAAGGCTGGGGTCGGGTTCGTGTTGCCTACTCGGCGCTGTTCGCCGACCACGACCCGTGGGCGGCCGAGATCGAAAGAGGAGCAACCGACCTGAGAGTGGGCTACTCCTCGGCGGAGCTCCACCAACTGACAGGCGATGCCGTGCTGGTGTCGGGTCCCGGCGATCTGCTCGAACTTCGTGAGGTCGTCGAACGCATGACCGGCCCGGCCACATGGCCGTCGTCGACCCTGCCCTCCGGCTTCGACATCATCGAAACGAGAGCCCTTGAGCTGGTCCTTGAGCGTCCGGCGAGCGCATTGGGACTGATCATGGCCATGGAGACCCACATCGAGGACCGCGCTCGGGCATGGCGCACGTGGAAGACCACGGTCGAGTCGCTGGCAGGTGCGATCCCCACCGGCTTTCGGTTGTCAGTCGAATCCTCGCTGCTCGGCCCGACGCCGCGGTGATCACGCAGAGGCCAGTCGCTGTAGCTGGGATCGCACCCGCTTCACACTGACCCGCTCGCGGCTCCCCACCTTCTGGGCGAAAAGGCTGACCCGTAGCTCCTGGATGGTCCAGGTGAGGTTCTCCAACTCGGCTGACCAAGGGAGTGTGGAGAGCAGCTGCTCGTGCTCGGCCTCTATGGCGCGGATGGTCCGGGTGGTCTCGCGATCGCGAGCGAGGGTGTCGGCGAGCCTGTCCAGACGATGGTCGGCGGCGATCAGGTAGCGGGCTATGTCGGGCAGCCGCTGGGCGCCGACACCGGTGGCGAAGCCCGGATACACGAGCCGCTGCATCTGTTCGGAGATGTCGAGTGATGTGGACCGGAAGGCGGGTGCGGTGAGAGCTTCGAGCCGTCTGCTCAACGACCGCCACTGCTCGAGCACCTCGACACACTCCAGGGCGACCGTGCGCAAACGCTCGGGCAGGCCGCTGCGAACGTAATCCCGCAGGGCCACGAACTTCGACACCTCGAACACCGGACCCCCGGCCTCTGACAGCAGGTCGTCGATGGCCGCGGCCATACAGTCGTCGAGCCACGATCCGGGGCCGTCGTAGGGGCTCACCACAACCGCCAGTTTCACAGAATCGGTGAGGAGGGGACGCATGACCTTCGACACCGACGGCCGGGCGATGAGGAGCAGCCGACGAGTGCCGAGCCACATCGACTCTGTCTGCTCCTCCCGGCTCGACAGCAACTTCACCGATACCGAATCACCGTCGTCGACCAACGCGGGATACGAAGTGACGGTCTGCCCCAGCCCCTCGGTCTGCACCTCCCTCGGGATGTCTCCGGAGGTCCAATCGGTGATGCCCGAGCGCTCGACGGGGTGGCGGCTGGCCGACAGGAGTTTGCGGGCCTCGTCACGGATATGGCGTTCGAGAACGCCAAGGTCGTCGTCCTCGGCGAGGATGCCGTGATCGTCGACGACACGAAAATGGGGCACCAGGTGGGTGGGCAGCGAAGCTGGATCGAAATCGCCGAATGCTGTCTCGACACCGCGAACCCTGCGCAGCGCGGCGCGAACCTGGTCGATCAACGGTTGTGTGGTGTCGAGCAGCGGCATGACCTCGTCGATCGTGCCCGGCACCGGCACCAGCGAACGGCGGATCTGCTTGGGAAGTGAACGGATCAGTTCGGTGACGACATCACGTCTCAGTCCGGGAACGTTCCATCGGAAGATCTCGGGGTCGAGACGGGTGAGCGCGTCGACGGGTATGTCGATGGTGGCGCCATCGGTCGGGCTGGTGGCATCGAACTCGTAGTGGATTGGCAGGTGCAGATCGCCGTGAACCCAGAAGTCGGGAAACCCGTTCGGATCGACAGGGCCGACTTCCGGGTCGAGCAGCTCCTCCACGCTGAGATCGAGCAGATCGGGAGCCTCGACGGAGGCCTTCTTCCACCATCGGTCGAAGTGCGCTGCCGACACCACGTGATCAGGGATTCGGGATGAGTAGAGCGAAGCCAGGTACCGGTCGCTCCCGAGCAGGTCGTCGCGTCGTAGTCGCAGCTGAAGGGCCATGACCTCGTCGATGCGTGCGGCATTGGTGGCGAGGAACGAGTGGTGGCTCTCCCAGTTGCGCTCGACGAGAGCATGACGAATGAACATATCGCGGGCCATGTCTGGGTCGACCCGCTGCAGGTTGATCCGGCGCTCGGCCACCACGGGCAGGCCGTGAAGATAGGCCCGCTCGGTGCACATGGCAGCACCGCGATCGGGATCCCACCACGGGTCGGTCCATTCCCACCTGAGCAGGTGATCGGCGGCTCGTTCCAGCCACTGGGTCTGGATCGGCGCCACCACCCTGGCCCTCAACTGGTTGGTCTCGACAAGCTCACCGGCCATCACCCAACGGGGTGATCGTCGTCTGAGCGTGGACCCCGGAGCGATCGTGAACTTCGAATTGCGGGTGCCCCGGTACTCGGCTCTCGGTACTCGACCCGACCGTCGCGCTCCGGATTTCGCTCCTGTGGCCTTGGGGTCACTGGGCAGGAACCCGATCTGGGACAGGAACCCGGCCAGCAGTGCCTGGTGTATGAGGTCGGGCGGCGCGCTGCTGCGGGAACGGCGCAGGCCGAGGTCGTCGCACACCCGCCGAAGCTGGGAGTGGACATCCTGCCACTCGCGAATCCGCATGAAGTGAAGGAACTCGTCTCGGCACATCTTGCGAAACTGATTGCCTGAGCGGGCCCGCCTCTCTGTACGCAGGTGTTCCCACAGGTGGAGGTACGACATGAAATCGGAGTCCGGGTCGCGGTATCGGGCGTGAGATTCGTCGGCCACCTGCTCCTTGCCGGCGGGACGCTCCCGGGGGTCCTGGATGGAGAGTCCGGAGACGATCACCAGCACTTCTCGGAGGCATCCGAGGGCATCCGCTTCGAGGACGATCCGGGCCAGTCTCGGATCGAGGGGGATTCGGGCCATGCGCCGACCGGTCGGGGTGAGCCAACCGTTGCGCCCGCCCCGGCTCTCCTTCTCGGGGTCCACCGCCCCCAACTCCTCGAGCAGGTTGATGCCGTCGCGCACCGAGCGGGTGTCGGGAGGTTCGACGAACGGGAACGACTCCACGTCGCCGAGCCGAAGCGAGGCCATCTGGAGGATCACCGACGCCAGGTTGGTGCGCAGGATCTCCGGCTCGGTGAATTCCGGGCGATTGTTGAGATCCTCCTCGGAGTAGAGACGAATGCACACGCCGGGACCCACCCGGCCGCACCGGCCGGCCCTCTGATCGGCCGACGCCCTCGATATCTGCTCGATCGGCAGCCTCTGGACCTTCGTACGACGGTTGAACCTCGACATGCGAGCCAGACCGGGGTCGATCACGCTGCGAACTCCGGGCACGGTGAGTGATGTCTCGGCGACGTTGGTGGCCAACACCACCCGGCGCTTCGAGTGGGGCTCGAACACCCGGTGCTGTTCCGCCGCCGAGAGCCGGGCGTAGAGCGGGAGGATCTCGGTGTCGCGCAGATGCAGGGCCTTCAGGGCTTCGGATGCGTCGCGTATGTCGCGTTCGCCGGCGCAGAACACGAGGATGTCTCCGGCGACGTCACGCTGGAGTTCCCGGACGGCCCGGCAAATGCCCTCGGTCTGATCCAGTACCTCGCCGGTCGGGTCATCCGGGTCGCCCAGCGGGGAGTATCGGAACTCCACCGGGAAGGTTCGGCCGGACACCTCCACGATCGGGGCATTGTCGAAATGCTCGGAGAACCTGGCGGTGTCGATGGTGGCCGATGTGATGATCACCTTGAGGTCGGGTCGGCGCGGCAGGAGTCGCTTGAGGTAGCCCAGCAGGAAGTCGATGTTGAGGCTGCGTTCGTGGGCCTCGTCGATGATGATGGTGTCGTATCGGCGAAGATCCCGATCCCCTTGCATCTCGGCGAGCAGGATTCCGTCGGTCATCAATTTGA
>JAJRXJ010000138.1 GCA_024276355.1 Actinomycetes bacterium
CGCGCACCGTGCGGGCCACCCCGCCGGGGAGGTCGGTGGCTTCCACCACCGTGGCCGAGATGCCCCGCCGTCCGAATTCGATCGCTGTGAGGAGCCCCGAGAACCCGCCACCGACCACGATTACCGATCTGGGAACGGGTCGGTCGTGGTCACTCGGGCGACGTCGATGAATGGTCTTGTCGATCACAATGCCTCCTCAACAATGTCGGCCAGCATCTCACCCACACCGGCACCGGCGTTGAACACTTCGCTGCGGCGGTAGTCACGAATACCGAGGTCGGAGGCGGCCTCGGCGAGGAGAATGTCGGCCTCGTAGAGCGTCTCGATGTGGTCGGACACGAACGAGAGCGGCACCAGCGACACCGACTTGCGGCCCTCGGCGGCCAACTCGCCGAGCACATCGATGGTGTCGGGGCCGATCCATTTCACCGGTCCGGTTCGGGATTGGTACCCGAGTCGGGCGTCGATCCGGTAGGGGAGTCGTTCGATTATGCCGGCCATGGACGCCGCTATTTCGTCGGGGTAGGGGTCGCCCCGATCCACCAACTTCTGCGGGAGCCCGTGGGCCGAGAACACCACCGCCGCCCCGTCGCGATCGGCGGTCGGCAGGCCATCGAGCATTTCGGTGACCAAGCGGGCCTGAAGATCGAGGTACGACCGATGATCGTGCCATGAGCGGATCACCTGCAGGGACAGAGCGCTGCCTTCGGCCTCGATCACCCGACGCAACTCGGCCTCGGAGGATCCGGTGGTTGCGAAGGAGTAGTGGGGATACAGGGGCAGCATCACCACACGCTGGGCACCCTGGCGAACGAGGTGGGCCACGGCATCACAGGTGTCCGGTTGGGAGTAGCGCATCGCCACTGCGTAGACGGCATCGTGGCCGCGGTTGCGCAATTCGCTTGTGACAGCCTGAGCCTGCTCGAGAGTGATGTCGAGAATCGGAGACCCGCCACCGATCCTCTCGTAGGCGGCTCGAACCTTCGGGCCCCGTACCTTGGCGACTATCGCGCCCACCGCGGTGTTGGTCCATGCCGGGCCGGGGACGTTGATCAGGTCGGGATCGGCGAAGATCGCCCTGATGAACGGCTCGACCTCGTCGAGCTCGCCCGGGCCGCCCATCTGGGCCAACACGATGCCGAGCCTCGGCCCATCAGCCGACGCCATGGTCAGACCGTTCTCGAAAAGTGGGGCTTGGGCGAGTCACGATGCGCGGCCATGTAGGCATCGAACTCCATGGCCACGTTGCGGATGAACAACTCTCCGAGCTCGGTCGCCCGAAGGTTGCCGTCGGTGGTCTCCACGAGCCCCTCGTCGATCGCCCCGCCCGGTGAGGCCAGGGACGCCAGTTCGGACGCGAAGTACTCGGTGAACGAGATTCCGAAACGGTTCTCGACATCGTCGGCCCTGATGGTGCCGTTGCACATCAACTCGGTGATCACGTAGCGGCGGACCAGATCATCCGGGCTCAGGGCGATACCACGTTCGATCGGTAGTTCACCACGGTCGACTGAGCCGTAGTAGTCGGTCATGCGTTTGTGATTCTGGGCGTAAGCGCCCTGCACGTCGCTGATGCCCGAGGTACCTATCGCGACCACGTCAGGCGAACGCTTGGTGGTGTAGCCCATGAAATTGCGTGACAGGGTGCCGTTGGCCCTGGCGATGGTGAGGTCGTCGTCGGGGAGGGCGAAATGATCCATTCCGATCTGCACGTAGCCCCGGCCCACCAACCGGTCGACGGCGGCGGTGAGCAGCCGGAACTTGGTGTCGCGATCGGGGATCCTCGACTCGTCGATGCGGATCTGTTGTGTGACCTTCGTCGGCATGTAGGCGAATGAATAGACCGCAAGCCGGTCGGGCATCAACTCGGTGACCTTCTCCAATGTGGTGGCGAACGACTCGTCGGTCTGACCGGGAAGTCCGTAGATCAGGTCGAAGTTGATCGACTCGAACCCCATGGCCCTTGCTGCGGTGTGGAGCTCGACAGCCTCGTCGACGGTCTGGTGACGTCCGATGAGGTCCTGCACGGTCGCGTCGAAATCCTGGATTCCCATCGAGAGGCGGTTGAATCCGAGCCCCCGCAACACCTCGAGGTGTTCGACGGTGGTGACCCTCGGGTCGACCTCGATGGCCACCTCGGCACCCGGGGCCATGTCGAACATGCCCATGAGGGTCGTGTGGAGACGGGCCAGATCATCGGGGGAGTAGTAGGTGGGGGTGCCGCCACCCCAGTGGTACTGATGAAGGGTGGTGCGCTCACCGAGGCGCCGCGACACCAACTCGGCCTCCTTGACCAACCGGTCGAGGTACACGTCGGCGAGGCTGGTGTTCTTGGTGACCACCACATGGCAACCACAAAACGAACACCGAGACTCACAGAACGGGAGATGCACATACAGCGACAGGGGCGTGATGGTGAGTTGCGATGCCATGTCGAGACGCGCCGCGTATTCGGCGGGGCCGAAATCCTCCGCGAACTCCACCGCCGTGGGGTAGGACGTGTATCGCGGACCGGGTCTGTCGTGGTGAGCCAGGAGCTCGGGTGTCACCTGCATGATGGTCTCTGAATCTGCTGCTGACCCTCACCGTAGACACCATGGCCCCGGACCTTTAGAGAACAAGGTCACTCTTGCCGAACGCGGCAACGGGAGACCCGCCAGGTGGCGGATCCCCCGTCGCTTCGAGTAGGCAGCGAGACGATGCCTGCGGGATGGCTGTTTCCTCTCAGGGGCGGTCTTCGAGGTCGACGGTGACCATCCCGCCCTGCACCTCAAGCCGAATGCGGTTTTCGGCGCTGCCCTTCTCGAATCTCACTTCGACCCGGTTGGGGCCGGCATTTCTGATGTCCATCGACCAACCATCGTTGGGGGTGGCCGTGACCAAGATGATGTCGTTGCCTGTTGCCCGGGCGGTGACGGTGCCTCCGCTTCCCTCGACCGTGCGGACCTCGTCGAGCGTCGAAGCGGACTGCGAGTTGTCAGAGCTTCCGGAGCTGGAGGAGCTTCCCGAATTTCCCGAGTTGCTGGAATCGTCGGAACCAGACGACCCACCGGAGGACTCGAGGCGTCGGTCACGAACTCGAATCCGGATTTCGCCGTGCTCGAGCTCAGCCTTGAAATCAACCCGGCCGTCGGGGCCACGGAAGGAGACTTCCACCTCGATGGCGTCGCCCCGCTCGACGTAGATGCTCCAACCGTCGATCGAGGTGGTGTCGGTCACGTGGAGAAGTCCGCCACCCTCGGCGATGCTGACGGTGCCAACCTCGGCAACTTGGTGGGTTGTGCTCTCTCCGAGTGAGTCATCTCCAGCGGGGATTGTGCTGGTGGTGCTGGTCGATGTCGTCGACGAGGACGAAGTAGAGCTGCTGTTGTCGTCAGCGCCTTGGCCGGAGCCGCCGTTGTCATCGACGAGGGTCGTGCTCGTGCTGGTGGTACTGGACGACGAGTCGTCCGTTCCAGGGACGGTGCTGCTGGTGCTGGGCGAGTCGTCGGAGAAACTCGGCGCCAGCGAGGCCAGCGGGAAGTCATCGAATCCGGTGGCGGCAGCGACTGAGCCGCCGACCATGAGCAACACGACTGTGGCAGAAATCAGTGTGCGGCGGATCGAGGTGAACATCTTGGAACCTCCTGGGTCGGGTGGGGGTGATTCCACCTTGGACCAGGTCGTCCAAACTTCGCCTCTAGAGTCTCCTAAGCTCCGGTGAAGCTTTCTAGTCCTGGATTTCCGATTTGGGTCCGAGGAGCCACCAGGCCCGTAATCGTGATCGATGGCTGGGGCTGTTGAACCTCACGTCGATTTCGGTGGCCGACTTCTGGCGAACATCGGCGCTGAACCCCGTGGCTGGTTCGGTGACCACCGCAACCACCGAAGATTCGGAGAACTCGACGGTGACGGTTCCGCCCGTGAGGAAGAAGGTCTGGGTGATCATCGGCGGCTGAGTGGTGGTCGGGGGAGCCAGCGTGGTTGTGGTGGTCGTTGTCGTGGCGATCGCGGATGTTGTGGTTGTCGAGGCGCTTGAGGTCGTGGAGGTGGCGGATGTGGTGGTGTCGGCCGGTGATGAACTCGATGTCGGTGAGATGTTCGGGGTGCCCCCACTGCCGGTCGACTGGGTTGTGCCGGAGCTGCCCGCCACTGCGGGCTCCACCGTGGTCGTTGAGATGCCGGGATCCGTGTCCGGCGGCTGGACGGCAACGGTCGGGGTGGAAACCGGCGGTGTGGGAACCGGGGTGCCATCGGGTAGCTGGAGTGAGCTGCCATCGGTCGATTCGAGGGCTCGGGGGGCGATGGTGGCCACGACCGTGGCTTCGAAATCCCCGGACGCGGCCACCCCGACGGCATCCACGGCCTGCCATGCGAGCGCGGTCGAACCGAGAGTGGCGAGAACCCAGAGGGCGATGGCGCCTATCCGTCGCATACCTACATGATGCCCGATGCGGCGGCGGTTGATCCCTAAGACAAGGATAAGAGAATCCCGTCAGCCGGTCGGATC
>JAJRXJ010000139.1 GCA_024276355.1 Actinomycetes bacterium
TCCTCACGCCCATCCACGTGAACACCGATATCCCGACCAGCTTGCCGACGACAAGCCCGAACACCACCCCGAGTGTGACGTCGGAGGTGGCCGCGGTGGACAACGCCTCACGAGAGATCTCTATTCCCGCGTTGGACAGTGCGAAGAGCGGGATAATTATGAAGCTGGTGTACGGGTGGAGGAAATCGGCCAACCGCTCGGCAACCGACACCTGCTCGTTGAGATCAAAGCTGGCCCTTCGTACCAGAGGCGCACTCGCTTCCCCTCCCATGACCTGACGCACGAAGTCCTGGTCCTCGGGCACATCCGGCTTCAACGGAAGCGCGGGAGTGAGCAGGCCGAGCACCACACCGGCAATGGTGGCGTGTACCCCGGATTCGAACACGGCCAGCCAAACGAACATTCCGACGAAGATGTAGGCCGGGATGTAGCGGATGTGAGCCACCTTCATGGCGATCACCACGGCAATCAGCCCGGCGGCGATCGCCAACCACCCGAGAGACAGGTCGCTCGTGTAGAAGACCGCGATCACGACAATCGCGCCGATGTCGTCGACGATTGCAAGGGTGAGCAGGAACACCTTCATCGCACCGGGAACGCGGGAACCCAGCAGCGACACGACCCCGAGAGCGAACGCTATGTCGGTGGCCATCGGGATTCCCCAGCCATGCGAGGCCCCGCCGAGATTGAATGCCACGTAGATCAACGCCGGCACGATCATTCCGCCGAGCGCGGCCATTGCCGGCAATGCCGCCGCCCTCGGATCCTTCAGCTCGCCGGATACCAGCTCACGCTTGATCTCCAGGCCAACCACAAAGAAGAACAGGGCCATGAGGGCGTCGTTGATCCACATCTCCAACGGAAGGTCGAGCGTGAGGATTCCACCGACCCGGAAGTTGATGTGGGTCTCGAACAACTGGTGATAACTCGCGCTCCACGGGGAATTGACCCAGATGAGAGCGGCAATCGTGGAGACAATCAGGAGTACGCCGCCGGCGGCTTCGATGGCCAGGAACTCCCTGACCGGGCGCCCCACGCGGCGCGCCAGCGTTCGATCGCTCCCGATCCAGGTGAACGGTGATGGCTGGGGATGTTCGAATGGCATGAGTCGTGTTGTCAGTCGTCTGAGTGCAGGAACGCCCGGAACGGTACCCGTGTCGCGGTCAACTTGATCCGACCAACGACTTCAGCCATCCCGATGCGGGTCTTTCGGCGAGCGCTTCGATGAATAAACCACGAGCCTGACATCGGTGCCACTCGGCGACGAGGTGATCTCGGTCTCATCGGTGAGAGCACGCATGAGGTAGACGCCGAGACCGGACTCGTATTCGAGCCGTTCCGGCGACCCGGGATCGGGCAATTCCTTGAGATTGTCGGGGTCAAACCCGCCGCCCTCATCGTGAATCCTGACCACAACCTTGTCGTCGGAAACCGAACAGCGCACACCGATTCGGGATGTTGATCCGCTTGCGGCCTGCGCCTCGATGGCATTGGTGGCGGCCTCCGAGACCGCCACCCGCAGATCCTCCACCCGCTCGATAGCCATGTCGGGGCCGATTTCGGCCGCGGACGCCACAACCAGGCGCACCAACGACACGAACTCCGTCCGCGCCGGCACCTCGAGATGAATGGACCCCGAGGACGGAAGCGCGCTGGTCAAGTGCCGACACCGCCCGCGGGGACGGCAGCCGCGTCGGCCACCGATTCGGCGATCACGAACACCCGATCGAGATCACACAGCTCCAGCACCCTGAGAATGCGGGGCTCGGTGATCACCAGCCTGAGGTCGCCGTTGGCCAGACGAGTCCGCTTGAGAGCACCAACCAGCACACCAAGGCCGAATGAGTCGATGAAGTCGACACCTGTCAGGTCGAGGACGAGCTTTGACTGGCCGTTCTGGGTGGCCGACATGACGTGCTGCCGAAGATCGGGGCCGCCAACGACGTCGAGCTCTCCGGCGACCGTGAGCACGGTCCATGAGCCGTGTTCGTGAGTGTGGACGATGATCTGCACGACTGTGACGGTAGCCGCCGGACAACCCGGCCTCGCGGCGCATGCCATTACGCGAGATGTCGATTAGGGCCGATCGACTCATCAACACCATTGCCATGGTCACCGATTGAGGGGCGATGGATACGGAGCCGACAGAAAACTCCGCCAGTTGGACGGCCAGACCGTTTGCGGCCGCAACCCTGCGGCTGAGCCTGCGGCTGCTCCCGTTCTCACTGGTGACCGTGGCGGCCTGGCGCGTCCACGTGCTCATCGGACCGGCGTCATCGCGTCTGCAGGCGGTTCTCGCATGGGCCGCGCTGTCGTTGGCATCAACGGTCGCGATCATCGGGATCGACCGCTGGACCCGCCGGGTCCTGCCCCTGGCGACCCTGCTCAAGCTGTCGGTCGTGTTCCCCGACGCCGCACCATCCCGGTTTCGTACTGCTTTGAAGCACGGTACGACCAGGGATCTCGCGCGGCAGGTCGAACAGGGAGCGCTCGACGACCGGACGCCCCAGGAGGCTGCCGAGCACATGCTCGATCTGGTCGCACAACTCAGTCGTCACGAGCGCAAGACCCGTGGCCACGCCGAGCGGGTCCGGGCCTATGCCGACATGATCGCGGTCGAACTCGGCCTCACCGACGACGAGCGTTCGAAGCTCCACTGGGCCGGTCTGATCCACGACATCGGCAAGCTCAGCGTTCCACCCGGGATTCTCGACAAGCCCGGTGAGCTCACCGACGCCGAACGGGCCGTGGTGGCCGGCCATCCCCAAGAGGGATGGAACCTGGTTCAGCCTCTTCGCGGCTGGCTGGGGGAATGGGCACGCGCCGCCCACGACCACCACGAGAAATGGGACGGTACCGGGTACCCACGGGGCCTGTCCGGAAACCAGATCTCACGCGCCGGTCGAATCGTTGCTGTCGCCGATGCCTTCGATGTGATGACATCGACGAGGTCCTACAAGAAGCCGATCTCGTATGACGAAGCCCGCGCCGAACTGTCGAGGTGTGCCGGAACCCATTTCGATCCGAGTGTGGTGAGGGCATTCCTGTCGGTGTCACTCACCTCGAGACGCAGGGCCTGGGGGCCGCTCAATTGGATCGCCCAGTCGCCGTTTGCCCTACGGGTGAGCACATTGGCCAATGTGCCCAACGCGGTGGCATCAGGGGCACTCGCCATGACCGTCGCGGCGGCCACGATGGTGACGCCGACCGCCTCACCCGCCCCCGCTTCCCCACACGAGATGGCAGCATCGAGGGTGGTGGCCATGACCACCATCCCCGTCACCACCACTCTTCCACCCACCACCTCGACCACAACCACAACCACAACCACAACCACAACCACCGTCCCTGCCACCACCGTTGCCCCCACCGTGCCACCGACCACCACCACGGCCGCGGTTGTGGCCTCGGTGGCCCCAACGGCCACGATCCCGGCCTCGATTCTGCCCGATGCCCATCTCGGTGGCGGGATCGGAAGCCCTCTCCCGCTCACTGGCCCCGCCGCGGAGCCGGGCCTGTTCAACTGGGACCAGGCGACTGATCCGCAGCCCGGGGTTCTGCTCACAAGGAATCCGAACTCGCTCATCGAACTCTCTGACCCCGACGTGTTGGTCTGGTCGAGACCCGTGGACACCGATACGCAGCTGACAGGCAATCTGGCGGTCGAGGTCTGGGTGGCCGCCGCCGGACTCGACCCGACATCCCTCGGAGTGGTCGATGCCGGTGCCGCGATCTGCCGCGGCCCGATGGCCGGTTGCACCACCATCGGCTCAGGTTCCAACGGGTTTCTCCAAGCCGACCACGGAGACGGCTTCGGACGCCTCGTCATCTACCTGGGATCGATCGACGTGACCGCGCCGGCAGGCTCGTATCTGGTGACGTCGATCACCGCGTCGACATCGTCGAGCAGCGACCTCCGGGTGGCATACGGATCGAGCACCTACCCGTCTCAGCTGCTGCTCTGGTAGGAGACCGCCATCACGGGTGCAGCCACCGTTGGGGGATGCTCTCATCCGGGCTCCATTCGCATACGAGCAACCGCCACGATGCGAGCATCACCAACGAGCCGGCCAATCAACGGAACATCCGTTGGGTCCATGTAGGTGACCGTCACCGTCGCGGTTCCGCCCACTCGGCTCATCTCCACATCGAGCCGCTGGATCGGTAGATCACCGGCGATCCCGACGGCGGTCCTGACATCGTCGTACGACGCTCCGACCGCCGCCGCTCGGGCCCCCTCCCGGGCCGCGTGGGTGATGAGGATCCTGGATCTGACCACCAGCCCGACCTGGATCACGGCCAGCAGAACCAGCGCGATGAACGGCAACAACAGCGCCGTCTCCACGGTGGCCTGGCCCCTCGACTCTCGGTTCACGCCACTTGGTTGATGATCTTGTCGACCACCTTGTTGAGCAGTGACGCGACCTTGTCGGTCTTGGTGGCCCAGGTGATCACCATGAGGGCAACCGCTGCGGCCCCCAGGATCACGAGTGAATACTCCGCGGTGGCCTGACCGCGATCGGTCGAATCACTCAGGCGGACGGCCAGGAACGATTGGGTTGTCACAACAGCTCGTGTCGCTGCGTTTCGGATGATCATCGGGTCTCTCCCGTGTTGAGTTTCTGGTCGGGGAAGTCGACTGAGGTCTTGGGAACGGCGTGAGGATGGTCAGCCCGGGAGCTGCAATTCGGAGATGGTGCCGACGAGAAGCGGAACCACGGTGAGGAGGGCGAATGCCGGGAGCACGCAGATCACCAGTGGGAACAGCATCGCGACCGGGATCCTTCTGGCCCGGTCCTCGGCGGCCACCCGTCGACGTCGACGGGCTTCATCCCCGACGCGTTCGAGCGCCGGCAACAAGGCGGCACCGTCGGTTTGGGCGGCCACCAGCGTGGCGGTGAGCGGCCTGGCGTCGGGACCCAGGCCATCGGCAGCCGCCTCGAGCGCTGCCGAGAACGGCTCACCCGAACCGGTACGGCGGTGTACCTCAGAAGCCATCGTTCGATACGGCTCCGGCAACCATGGGGCGGTCGTCGACATCGCAAGTTGCGCGGTGAGGCCCGCACCCACAGCCATCGTCAGCAGATCCACGACATCGGGAAGACCGCGGGCGATCAGGGACTCGGTGTCGAGTCGCTGCCTGCGGCGGCGGCGGACCGACACCACGGCCGCGACAACAATCGGCATCGGCATCGCGATCGGAGACACCAGCAGCATTGCGGGTGCCGCCAATGCAACCAGCGCGAGTGTCCTGGGACCGAGCATCGGATCGAACGGAAGGCCGGCACCGAGCCGGGCTCCGACCCGATCGAGTCCACTCGTGGGTCGACCACTTCGCCCCGATCTCCACGGGCGTCGCGAGGCCCGGACACGCCGTGGTTCCACCAACACGGCCACCAGCGAAATCGACGCGAGGACTGCCATGATGCTCACCGTTCCACTCCGCTGGTCAGGCGCGACATCCAGAGGAGCCCCAGCCCATCGAGCAGTAAGCCGCCGATCAGGCAGGCACGACCGATCGAAGTCGCGAACAGAACATGGGCACTTCTGGGATCGGTGGCGGACACCACGGCGAGAAACCCGATCGGGCTGGCTGCGATGACGATTGCCGAGGCCCGGGACTGTGAGGTGAGCGCACGGATCTCGGCACGGATCGCGGAACGTTCACGGATGGTGGCGGCGGCGCGATCGAGTGCCGGTGCCATCGAGCCTCCGGTCGAGTCGCCAAGCCGAATGACCGCCCTGACAATCGACGCGTCGCGGTGGCCGAGATCCACCACCCACCGGTCGAACGACTCGCCGAGCCGTCCCCCGGCCTCCGCCCGCAGAAGCACCGGCTTGAGGGTCAGTCCGGCTTCGTTGGTGCCATCGGAAAGGTCGTGGAGAGCTGTGTGGAGGTCGGCGCCACCGCGAAGCGATCGGGCCAACAGTTCGAGCATCTCGGGGAGCGAGGCCATGACCCGCCGAGATTCGTGGTCTCCCCTGAGGAGCACCATGACAACCGGGACCACCGCCCCGGCGGCGCCCCCGACAATGAGCCCGATCGGTCCGGCTGCACCGAGAAGAACGGCAGTCGAGATCGCACCGAGCACGGCGGATCCGAGCCATGAACCCACCGCAGTGCGGGCATCAATTGAGATTCCGGCTCTACGAAGCCGGACATCGAGAACCTGCAGTATCGCTTTCTCGCCGGACGGCACGCGGACACTGCCGGTCCTTCGATGGCGGCCCGCCAGCCGTCGGGGAGATGCCCCGTCCCATGGCGCCAGCACGACCGCTCCCACCGCCGCGGCAATGAGCAACGCCGTCACGCCGCCAGCCTCTCGCCGCGTGACCTGGAGGCGACGACCGAATCACCCTCGACGATCGTCCGGACCTCATCCGGGCCGACCACCTCGCCCATGGAAACTATTCGGCGGCCCCCGTCGCCGCTACGGCCGACCTGAACCACCAGATCGACTGCCGATGCCAGCTGGGAACGAATGGCGGTCAGGGGCATACCCTCACCGGCCATCATGGCGAGGCTCTCGATTCGGCGAAGCGCGTCAATCGGGCTGTTGGCATGACAGGTGGACAGACATCCCGAATGGCCGGTGTTGAGCGCCTGAATCATGTCGAGGGATTCATCTCCGCGGACCTCACCGATGATCAACCGATCGGGCCTCATGCGAAGCGCGTTTCTCACGAGATCACGAATCGTGACCAGACCGACGCCCTCCACCGAGATGGGTCGCGCCTCCAGCCTCACGACATGTCGGTGAGGCAGGGCAAGCTCCGCGGAGTCCTCCACCGTGATGATTCGAGCCGCCGGATCGATCGCTGCCGCCATGGCATTGAGCAGGGTGGTCTTGCCGGCGCCGGTACCGCCGCTCACGAGAATGTTGGCGCCTTCGGCCACCGCCTCCGACACGAGTGCCTCCACCTCGGGACCGGCGAATGACGACAGGGCCAGGCGCCGCAACACGAAACGTCGGATCGTGACACAAGGGCCGTCGAGCGCGATCGGGGGGATGACGACGTTGACCCTGCTTCCATCAGGCAGGCGCCCGTCGACCCACGGTGATCTCCGGTCGACACGGCGGCCTATCGGAGCAACCATCCTTTCGATGAGTCGATCAATCTCAGCCCGACCGAGGCTGATACCTGAAAGTTCGAGTGCACCATGTCGTTCAACCCACACCGGCCCGGGGCCATTGATCATGATCTCGCTCACTTCACGATCGGCGAGAAGCTCGTCGAGCGCACCGAACCCCTCCATCCGCGAGGCCACCCGGCAGCACACATCGCGACGCTGGGCAGCGGTCAATAGTGGGGAACGAGTCATCACCAACCGTTCGATCTCGCCGACCGATCCCCTGACGATTCCCTCGTCGAGCGAATCCTGATGGACGGCCTCTACCAGGCGATCGAGGTCGGTGCCATCGCCGGCGACCATCAGGCAGCCTCTCCCAGGGCGCGCAACGAGCGAGGCATCCTGCTCGCGAGAATCCCGGCGTCGACAGCTCTCGCCACCGCCGGATCCCACGGGAGCCGGCATCGCAGGCTGGCCCCGGTGGCAGCGCCGACATCGGCGACGGTGAGTGCCCGACCGGGCTCGTCGATCACCACGACCTCACAATCCGACCCGACTCGTCCGGCCCGACGCAACCCCAGATAGCAGGGCCGGATCACCAGAACCGATTGGGCGCACCCCGCCCACCATCGACCCCGATCAGGTGATCGACCCGCGTCGACGATGGTCGAACGGGAAGATCCGGCCAGGACGGCCGCCAGCACCTCGAGGCGATCGCCGTCGGCCACACCGACAGGATCCCCCCTATGGAGGAGCGCCAGATGGTCGACAACATCGGACTCGAGTTCGGCGAGCGCATCAACGGGCACTTCCCGATCTGCCGCCAGCCAATCACCAACGCCCGGACCGGTGGGTGGGGCAAGCCCCAGGATCGACGGCTGATCGCCATCGAGATCGACCAAGAGGGTATCGACCCCCGACATGGCGGTTCGGATGGCGAGGGACGCGGCGACTACAGATGTACCAACGCCGCCCTTCGGGGACCAACAGACAGTAAGCACGACTTCTCCGGAGCAGATCGGGGCTCAACGGGGAAGTCGTTGACGGCACAATAGAGCGATCAGGTGTTATTGCCAACGCCTGATGCACACCGCTCCCTAAGGTTTGGCGATGACCGACACTCCCGAACGGTTCACCGAGGCCGCGTTCTTCGACCTCGACAAGACCGTGATAGCCAAGGCGGCAATGCTCGCGTTCGGGCCGAGTCTTCAACGGGCCGGGATGCTCAACCGCTGGCTCGTCGCTCGGGCCCTGTGGGGCCAGATCGTGTTTCGCTATCTGGGAGCCGACGAGGGCCGGATGATCAAGATGCGGGAAACCGCCCTCCGAATCGCCACCGGCTGGGACCAGAACCGGATCTCCGCACTTGTCGACGACGCCCTCACCGAGATCATCGATCCGCTCGTGTATGAAGAGGCTCTCGAGTTGATCGAATCCCACCGGGCAGCCGGACGACGCGTCTACCTGGTGTCGGCCTCACCCGAAGAAATCGTGCTGCCACTCGCCCGCCACCTCGGGGTTCACGACGCAATCGCCACTCGGGCCGAGATCGACAGCGACGGCCGCTACACCGGCGGCGTCGAGTTCTACTCAGCCGGCGACAACAAGGTTCTGGCCATACGTGAGAAGGCCGAACAGTATGGCCACGACCTGCAATCCTCATTCGCGTATTCCGACTCGATCACCGATCTGCCGATGCTCGAAACGGTGGGCCATCCCGTGGCTGTCAATCCCGACCGGGCCCTCCTGCGCGAGGCCCTCGAACGCGGCTGGGAGATCCGCACATTCGAGATCCCACGACCCCTGCGCCCCAGCCGGACCTTCACACCACCAAAGCCCGCGGTCGTGGGTATGAGCGCAGGAGCAGCAGGTGCGGTGGCATTGGGGTTGGTGTGGCGCTACCGACGTCAGACGTCGCGAATCTTTCGGGCCAGCACCAAAAGAAGGCCACCCAGGAGGACAGCGAGGATCACACGATTCTTGGTCATGGTGCAAAGATAGCCACTCGGCAAGTCTCATCGTCTGCAGGGCCGAGCGCGGCAATCGCACCCGATGTGACGGGTGCGATCTTGGCGGAGGTGGACGGGAATCGAACCCGCCGGACAGGGATCACCCATCCCACCCGCTTTGAAGGCGGGGGAGCCCACCAGGCGCTCGGACACCTCCACGGGGAAACCTATCGGAGCCCGTTGTGGGTCAGACGCTGAGAAGGTCGCGAGCACCCGTGTCGGACGAGGGGTGGCGCAGCTTCGACATCGCTCGGGCCTCGATCTGACGGATTCGCTCACGGGTGAGGCTGAAATGCTCCCCGACCTCTTCGAGGGTGCGGGGCTCGCCCCGGTCGAGACCGAATCGAAGCTTGAGTATCTCCCGCTCTCGTTCATCGAGGGGAGCGAGGAGGCGGGCGATCTCCTCGGGAAGCAGCGAGGTGGCAGCCACCTCGAACGGGGAGTCGGCTGAACGGTCTTCCACCACATCGCCCAGCTCGGCGTCGCCGTCTTCTCGCAGCGGTTCTGAGAGCGACAGTGGCTCGGCCGCGAATCGCAGAGCTTCGGTGACCTTCTCTTCGGGCATCTCGACTTCGCGGGCCAGTTCGGCCACAGTGGCGGCGCGACCGTACTTGAGCTCGAGCCTCGACCGGGCCTTCTGCAAGCGGGCGAGCGTGTCGCCGGCATGGACCGGAAGTCTGATGGTACGACCGGTGTTGGCGATGCCGCGCGTGATGGCCTGACGGATCCACCAGGTGGCATACGTGGAGAACTTGAAACCCTTGCGCCAGTCGAACTTCTCGACGGCGTGCATGAGACCGAGGTTGCCTTCCTGAATCAGATCGAGGAGCGGCAATCCGGAGGCCTGGTACTTCTTGGCGATCGACACGACCAACCGAAGATTCGACTGAACGAATGTGCGCTCCGCGTTTTCACCCTTGCGCAGGGTGCGACGCAGCTCACGCTTGCGCGCGGTGGTCAGGTTGGAGTCGGCGCTCTCGAGTTCGATGCGAGCCTCAGCACCGGCCTCGATCTTCTGAGCCAGATCGACCTCGTCGTCCTTGGTCAGCAGCGGATACTGGCCGATATCCGTGAGATAGAGGCGGACAAGATCTTCCTCGTCTCGCTCCACACGTTCCTTGGCCACGGACTGCCCTTCGTTGAGGTGTACCCCTGCTGGACTGGCGAGGCTGGCGCTGGCCCGCATCACCGTCCGACAAACGATAGCGACGTATGACCTTCACGCCACCGAACACCGGACCCATCGAATATCGGAGTGTCGGCGTCGCGACATGACGGAATTCCCGAAAGTCACCTGCCAAATGATCCGATCAGCCCATGATTCGCCGGAATCGCGGTGCTAGGGGATCCTGGCGATCTGCGGCAAGCCACCGGCGCCGACTATGAGAGCCTCGGCGTTGACCACCGCTGATCCGATCCGGCGCACGATCGACGCGTCGGACATCAACTGTTCGAGCAGGGTCTCGCCTTCATCCCGGTCTCGGCGAAGATCGGTGAGCATGAACCCCATCACACGGGCGAGAGGGGCATCCGAATGGGCCGAGGCAAACTTCTCGACGGCCACACAGCCGGACCCGACGCGAGCCAGCAACACCCGATGGGCGATGGCCAGATTTTCCACCGGATCATTGCCGCTCTCCAGGGAGTCGAGCACGGCAGCCAGCCGCTCGAAGCGTTTGCCGTCGCCAGGCAGGAGGAGGGCCTCGCTGTCGGGTTCGAGGGCCGTGAGATCATCGGCATGCCACCCCATGTGACGGCTGGCAGTGGCCAGTGAGACCGCCACATCCGGTCGATCCGCCGTTGAGGCCCACCGGCCCAGCAGCCCGAACAGGCGCGTTGAGGCCCATGCGAGCCCCGCGACTATTCCAGCCGATTCAGTGGTTGTGAAACCCTCGCTCACCGAGCCTCCATGAATATCGAAACTCCTGACCAACGGTTCGTCGACCGTAGCCCGGCTCACAGCCCCCATCGGGGACCCGGACTCATCCTCTGTACGCGTTGATGATGGGTATGCGCCTGTCGCGACCGAATGCCTTGCCTGTGAGGCGGGCCCCCACCGGGGTTTGACGCCGCTTGTACTCGGCCAGATCGACCATCTTGCAGATCCGTCTGACTGTGTCCGGTTCGGCAAGATTCATCGCCTCCACCTCGGAGACGGTGCGGTCGCCCTCCACGTAGGCCTGAAGGATCGGATCGAGAATCTCGTACGGCGGCAGGGATTGGTCGTCTCGCTGGTCGGGCCGGAGCTCTGCCGATGGTGGCTTGGTGAGCACGGATTCGGGTATGAGTTCGCGATCGGAGTTCAGGTTTCGCCACCTGCACAGGTCGTAGACCGACAGCTTCCACAGGTCCTTGATGACCGCAAACGCTCCAGCTGTATCGCCATAGAGGGTCGAGTAACCGACCGCGGACTCGCTCTTGTTTCCGGTGGTGAGGACCAGCCAACCATGCTCGTTGGCCAAGGCCATCAGCAATACACCCCGAATTCGCGACTGCAGATTCTGGTCGGTCAGATCTCCCACCTCGATGCGGCCGTCGTCGAGGTTCGGCTCGAGCATCGAGGTGAGCGCCGAGTGAGCCGACTCGATGGCGATGGTACGCACGTCGATGTGGAGGTTGGTGGCCAGGGCCTCGGCATCGGAGATCGAGTGATCACTCGAGTAGCGCGACGGCATGAGCACACCATGGACATGGTCGGGACCCAGTGCGTGAACCGCAATGGCCGCGACCAGCGAGGAGTCGACGCCGCCCGACAGGCCCAGGCAGACATCGGTGAACCCCGACTTGGTGACGTAGTCGCGGGTGGCCAGGGAAAGGGCCCTCCACCGTTGCTCGTTGAGATCAAGCAGCGGCTCCGACGGGCCCGTCACCCGGCCGGTCGGGGCCGAACGACGCTCGGTCACCGAGATGATCGGGTAGGTGTCGAGGGTGGGGCTCGGCTCCGGCAACTCGACATCGACGATGGCGACCGACTGATCGAATTGTCGGCATCTGGCGACGACCTCGCCGTCGTCGCCGATCACGAATGACCCGCCATCAAACACGAGCTCATCCTGGCCGCCGACAAGATTGGCATAGACCACCGGAATGCCGGCCTCCGCAACCCGTTGGCGAATCACGTTCTCACGGACTGCGGCCTTGTCCTCCCGAAACGGTGACCCGTTGACATTTATCACCATGCGGGCCCCGCCCCTCGCCAATTGGGAGACCGGACCGTCGGGGATCCACGCGTCCTCGCAGAGAGTCACCCCGATCGGGTGGCCGGCGATCGAGAACAACGACATGGCACCATCGCCGGGCCGGAAGTGGCGCATCTCGTCGAAAACGTCGTAGTTCGGAAGATGTCGTTTGTGGTAGGTGCCGGCCACACGTCCGCCGGCGCACACCGCCACCGCGTTCCACACGCCGTTGGAGTATCGGACGGTGCCATCGGTACCGGGGACCCAACGATGGTCGATGTCGTCCGACGCGGCGCCGTCGGCGAAACCGATCACCGCCGCACACTTGTTGGTGGCGGCGGCGAACTTTTCCAGAGCAGCTCGGCTCTCGGCGACGAATCCCGGCTTGAGAAGGAGATCCTCGGGCGGGTACCCCGGGATGGTCATCTCGGGCATGATGGCCACATCCGCTCCCGCAGCCTCAGCCTCGGCCAAGGAGTCGAGGGCCAGGCCCACGTTCCCGGATATGTCTCCGACGGTGGTGTTGATCTGACAGATCGCCACCCGGATGAAGTCGCGAGTCCCGTCGGAGTTCATTGAAATATCCTAAACCGTCCAACCCCGACCCGTTCCATCCGGTTTTGTGAACGTTTGGAGTCCCAAATGGGACTCCAAACGTTCACAAAAACAGGTTGGGGGGGGGTCAGGCCAGGGCGCCGCAGATGGTGTCGGTCACCAGGGCTGACACCACGTAGGGGTCGGCGTTGGCGTTGGGGCGACGATCCTCGATGTAGCCCTTGCCTTCCTTGGCCACCTGCCACGGGATTCGGATCGAGGCGCCGCGGTCGGACACGCCGTAACTGAACTGGTCGTATCGCTGGGTCTCATGGGCACCGGTAAGGCGATCCTCGATGCCGACGCCATAGGCCCGGATGTGTTGTTCGGGCTTTCCGAGCGCACCCATGGCCTCGCAGGCCGCCACGATGTGCTCGTACGGGCCCTCGCGCATCGCCTTGGTGGAGAAGTTGGTGTGCATGCCCGCCCCGTTCCAATCACCGGGCATCGGCTTGGCCTCGATGCTCACCTCGACTCCGTGGTTCTCGGCGAGACGGAACAAGAGGTAGCGAGCCACCCACAGATGATCACCCACGGTGACGGTGTCGACCGGGCCGATCTGGAACTCCCACTGACCGGGCATGACCTCGGCGTTGGTTCCGGAAATGGCGAGACCGGCCGCTATGCATGCCGACGTGTGCTCCTCGATGAGATCGCGTCCATGGATCTTCAACGCGCCCACGCCGCAGTAGTACGGGCCCTGCGGTGCCGGGAAGCCGTTCGGCGGGAATCCGGCCGGCCAACCCGTGGCCGGATTGATGAGCGTGTACTCCTGCTCGAGTCCGAACACCGGCTCCTGGTCGGCGTACTTGGCCAACGAGGCAGCGGCGATCGCCCGGGTGTTGGTGGGATGCGGCGACATGTCGGCCGGCAGCAAAGTCTCACAGAGAACGAGGACGTCGTCGCCACCGCGAATCGGATCCGGACACTGGAAGACCGGATTGAGGACGACGTCAGAGTTGTCGCCGTCGGCCTGGTTGGTGCTGGAACCGTCGAACCCCCAGGTGCCCGGCTCGGCACCATCAGCAAGAACCTTGGTCTTGGAGCGGATCTCGCGCGTCGGCTCACTGCCATCGATCCACATGTATTCAGCCCGGTAAGCCATATGAGTTCACTTTCTCAATCCACCCCGGCCGGGGTCGAGTAGTTGTCGGCGGATGTCACCATTGTGGTGTTCCGGCACCCAGCGTTCCAGCACACCGTTTCCGAGCTGTTGCCCTTTTGTGAACGGCATGTGAACGGACCGCGTTTCAGGGGCACCGGCCGGTCCATGCTGGCATCATCTGAATGAAGGCGACACACCGGAGTTCGGCATGCAACGTCAACAGGAATACGTTCTACGCACCATCGAAGAACGCGGTGTGCGACTGATCAGACTCTGGTTCACCGACGTACTCGGGCAGCTCAAGTCGGTGGCGATCTCCCCGGCCGAGCTCGATTCGGCCTTTGCCGAAGGGGTGCAGTTCGACGGCACGGCGATCGATGGTTTCAGTCGGGTACACGAATCCGACGTCCTAGCCAGACCGGACGCCACGTCGTTCGAGCTGGTGCCGTGGGCCGATGAGGACGAACCCACCGGTCGCATGTTCTGCGACATCGCCGACCTGGACGGATCGGCATTCCAGGGCGACCCCCGACAGGTGCTTCGACGCAACCTCGAATCGGCTCAGCAACTCGGCTACACCTTCATGGCCGCCCCGGAGGTGGAGTTCTTCTACTTCGCATCCGGCGACCCGAGCAGGGGCACGCCCCAACCGCTGGATCAGGCCTCGTACTTCGACCTCACCACCGCCGATGTGTCCAGCGACATTCGGCGGCGAACCATCCACATGCTCGAGGCCATGGGGATTCCGAGCGAGTACTCGTTCCACGAAGACAGCCCCAGCCAACACGAGATAGATCTGCGCTACACCGAGGCCCTCGACATGGCCGACAACATCATGACCCTCCGTCTGGTGGTCAAGAAGATCGCCATGGAACGCGGCACCTACGCCACCTTCATGCCCAAGCCGCTCAATGGGGTCCAAGGTTCGGGGATGCACACCCACCTGTCGTTGTTCAACGGTGACTCCAATGTCTTTCACGACCCCGACGACGAGTACGGCATCTCCACCACAGCCCGCCAGTTCACCGCCGGGGTCCTGCGACACGCCCGCGAGATCACCGCGGTCACCAACCAGCTCATCAACAGCTACAAACGCTTCGCCGAGACATCCGAAGCGCCGCCCTACGTCGCGTGGGCTCGCAACAACCGCTCGGCGCTGGTGAGGGTACCGGTCCGGAAGATGGCCAAGCCCGAGTCGGCAAGGATCGAATTCCGCGCCCTTGATGGCGCCACCAACCCCTATCTCTCGTTCTCCCTGCTGCTCAACGCCGGGCTCCGCGGTATCGCCGACGGCTACGAACTGCCGGCAGCCACGAACAAGAACCTGTTCGAACTCGACGACTCACAACGTCGGGCCATCGGGGTGGAGCCGCTTCCGCGCTCGCTCGACGA
>JAJRXJ010000140.1 GCA_024276355.1 Actinomycetes bacterium
CGGCGGTGAGATCGTTGCAACTCAGACCGGCAGGCAGGATGTCCCAACCCGAGATGGCAGATGCACGTGCGTACACCCCGTCGGATGGCGATGCCGGAGCCTGGAAGTCATTGGTGATCGCCACCTCGTAGGGAACCGTGTCGCCCTGGCGCACGATGTCGACCGTCGACTCCACATTCGCGGCTACATCAGTGGTACCGCTGCGCTTGTCCAGCGAGAGGTGGGGTTCGACGAACAAGAAACCGGCCTGGTCCCGGGTCGACCAGGTGGTGCCTCCCAGCACCGCCGAATTCTGAAGCGTCAACTTGGCCAGGTTGTCGACGATGTCGACGGTTGTGTCGGCGCGCGGATCGCCCAGGATTTTCACGGAGAAGAGCACCTCGAAATGGTGGGCGGTCTCGTCGACGTAAAGGTCGCCGTTGCCGAAGGTGTTGGTGCCGAGTTTCCATGCCAGGGCCGTGGTTGTGGATGTCACCGGGTTACCGGATCCAAGCACCGAGTCGTGGAGTTCGTTGATGATCGTGTCGTTGGCGGCGGTGGCACCGGTGGCTGCGTTGATGCCCCACACCTTTTCGAAAACGGTGTTCGGCGGGATGAAGTCGCGCACCACCGGATTGCGATAATCGAGGTTGAGCGGGAAATCAACAACGATCTTGTAGCAGACCCGGTCCCCGGGGCGGTAGGCCCAAGGTGATACATCCGGTGTTGGCGGCGCAGCCGTGGTGTAGGTGGCCGTGTCGCAATCGAGCACCACCCCGGGAGCGGAGGGTACGGATACCGACTTGTCGATCGACACTACCTGCGACTGCATGGTGGCCGCAGACGCGTCGGGGGTATCGATCTCGAAGGCTCTGTCGAGGTCGACTCCGCCGCCGGTGGCAATGGGCGTGGTGTCGCCAAGAATGGTGACGCTGTTGTTGAAGTAGTCGCCACCATTGACCGGTAGATCGTTCTCGAACGCTGTTTGGTAGAAGGCCCTCACGTTCGACGAGAACTCGACAAGGATCGAATCGTCGATGGTCATCGGGCGCAGCGTGTTCCAGGTGATCACATGGGTTCCGTCGACCTGCTCCACCGAAGTGTCGGGGTCGGTGGCAACTCCGCCGATCGTGGGCGCGGGTGCCCCCACCACCGTGTTGTCACACTCCACGGTTTGGGAGCCGGCGGCCGATTCGGAGTTGCCGCCCACCAGCAATGGACACTGGCCGTCGGGTAAGACATCGGTGACCCGAAGGTTCGCCGCCGAGCGATATTCACCGGTTTCTATCAACAGCGACCAACGGGGGTTGGTGCCTTGGACAAACGATCCGACCGACACCGTCTTGTGGATCGACAGATCCTCGGCAATCACGATCTCGGTATCGAAATCTGTTGTCGGAGCGTCGAGCACGCCCGGGTGGTAGTTGCCTGAGGCGATGGCCCAGTTGGTCCAGTTCTGTTCGTCGCTGGTAAGCCCACCGGTGTTGTTGTCGAGGTTGGCCATCTCGCCGATTCCTGCCGGGGCCGACCCGAAAACGACGTTCTGACGAATTGGTATTCCGGCGGCGTACATGATCTCGACCGCCTGGCCGGGGGTCATGGCCACACCGAACAGTGGGTCGGTGGGGCTGTCGGTGAGGTTCCAAGTGACGTGTGTGTAGACACCCGCGGGAGACCCGGGTTTGATGGCACCCGCCGCCAGTGACTCTGTGGTGACGGTATCGGGGTCGATACAGACGGCGGTGACCGCGGGCCCGGTCGGGTCGACCGGCGCCACGCCAATACCCAATGCACCCGACCCCGGATACTCCTCTGTTCCGATACCCGATGGGTTCGTGATCGGAGTGACCGACGTGTTGTCGACCGCTCCACACCCGAGGAACTCGATGCCCGCGGGCAGATAGTCATTGATGATTATCGTGCCGGTCGGGTTGACGAAGTTGTTCTGGACGGTGAGCGAGTATGTGGTCCACTCATTGTGGACGCCACGCAGAAGCTCGGCTTCGGCGTTCGGCTCCACCTTCGTGATCGAGATCGCCTCGACTCGGGTGGTGGATGAGGCGGTGGCGAACGCGTTGGTGTCGGCGTTGTCGACATGGGCTCCGGTGACGTCGAAGTCGGGAATGAGTCGGACATCGCCCGACATGTAGGCCCCGGCAGCGATGGTGATCGACGAGCCAACCGGGTAGGCCACCAGGTCTGGGGTGATGGTGATGTCGAGGGTCCTGGTGACCCCGACCTGCAGGTCGTCGGTGTTCAGGAACAGGAGTGTGGTCTCGCCGGCGGTTGGGCTGTTGGGATAGGCCGTCGGGTTGCCCGCCGGAGACGACGCGAAGGCCGTTCCGGCCGGGAGGACCACCCGCCATGAGAGATTGAAACCGTTGGCAGGACCAGACGGGTTGGACGCAGTGAGCGTGTAGGTGACGTCCTGACCGTAGAGGATCGACGATGGCGAACCCACCGAGAAGCTCATCGCTCCGTTGTTGGCCGCGGCGGCGGGCGTGGCTGTGACCACCGCGCTCGTGACCATCGTGGCCGCCATCATCGAGACTGCCGTCAAGGACACGCTGAAGCGTTGCCACAAGTTTCTACCGGTCGTGGTGGACATGATCTCCCCATACGTCTTCGGGGCTCGCGTCGGCATGCCCCCGTCAACCGTCGGCAGGTGGTATTCGCACTTGACCCATTGGGTGGATCGACGCTCAGCCCGGCAGTTCTCCAGTTTCCAGAAGCACGAGGAAGGCGGCCTCGTCGATCACCGGCACACCCGCATCTTCGGCCTTGGTGACCTTCGAGGCCCCCGGTTCGGCCCCCACGACCAGCGCGGTGGTCTTTTTCGACACGCTGCCGGGCGACTTACCACCGCGAGCCACTATCGCTTCCTTGGCCCCGTCGCGGGTGAACCCATCGAGGGTGCCGCTCACCACCACGGTCTTGCCCTCGAGGGTCTGCGGCAGCGAGGAGTCGGTGGATGCGGCCTCCATCGTGAGCCCGGCCTCGGCCAGTCTCGAGATGAGATCGCGGGCATCGGGCCTGGCAAACCAATCGTGGACCGATCGGGCGATTACCTCGCCAAAACCGTCGACCGACGCCAATTCCTCGACGGAGGCGGCCATCACGGCATCCATGGAACCGAAAGCGGCCGCGAGGGTCTGGGCGTTGACCTGCCCGATCTCGGGTATGCGCAGACCGAAGAGAAGATTGCCGAGTGGCTTGGCCTTGGACGCTTCGATGGCCCCGCGAAGGTTGTCTACCGACTTCTGCCCGAACCGGTCGAACTTGAGGAGTCTGTCGAAGTCGAGCGAGTAGAGATCAGCCACGTCGGCCACCAGACCCTCGGTGACGAACAGGTCGACGTTCTTCTCGCCCAGCCATTCGATGTCCATGGCGTGACGGCTGGCGAAGTGTTCGATACGGCCGCGGATCTGGCGGGGACAGTGGAAATTGATGCAGAACGTGGCTGCCACGCCCTCGGCCCGTACCAGGGGCTCGCCGCATTCGGGGCAACGTGTGGGGAACTTCCAGGGCTTCGACCCCTTGGGGCGTGCCGACAGCACCGGGCCGACCACCT
Source organism: Actinomycetes bacterium (assembly GCA_024276355.1). Classification (GTDB taxonomy): domain Bacteria; phylum Actinomycetota; class Acidimicrobiia; order Acidimicrobiales; family Aldehydirespiratoraceae; genus SZUA-87. Next base: position 3,551 of record JAJRXJ010000140.1, read on the forward strand.
CCGGGATGACATCGCCGGCCCGCCGGACGATCACGAGGTCGCCGGGACGAACATCCTTCACGGCCACTTGGTCCTGGTTGTGGAGGGTGGCGGTGCTCACATCGACCCCGCCGACCCTCACCGTGGCCAGGCGGGCAAACGGGGTGGCCTGGCCCGAAGGCCCGATCGATACCTCGATGTCGAGCAGCCTGGTGGACACTTCCTCGGGTGGGAGCTTGTAGGCGATGGCCCACCTGGGGGCCTTGGCATCGGCACCCAACTCGGCCTGAAGGCCGAGGTCATCGACCTTGACCACAACGCCGTCGAACTCGTAGTCGAAGTCGTGGCGGCTCTTCTCGAAGGCGGCGATCCGATCGGCCACATCATCAATCGACGCGACCGACCGGCTGTGTTCGTTGACCGGTAGACCCAGTGAGCCGAGCCATTCGAGGGTGGCCGTGTGGGAGGTGAGTTCGGGCCCGCCCTCGACCACACCGAGTTGGTAGCAGAAAAACGAAAGGTTGCGCTCGGCGGTGATCGATGGGTCTTTCTGGCGCAGCGACCCGGCGGCGGTGTTGCGAGGATTGATGAACAGCTTCGGTGGCTTGCCCGCGGCCCGGGCCTCCTCTATCTGGCGAGCGTTGAGAGCTTCGAACGATGAGAGACTCATGTAGACCTCGCCCCGCACCTCGAGCACCGCGGGAGCCCCCGGGGGAAGCCGGTGCGGGATGTCGGAAATGGTCATGATGTTGCGGGTGACGTCTTCGCCCACGCGACCGTCGCCGCGGGTGGCGCCCTGAACCAGGCGGCCGTCCTCGTAGCGCAGTGAGATGGCCAGGCCGTCGAACTTCAACTCGGTGGCATACGACGGCACCGGGCGGTCTTCGAGACGACGCTCGATTCGCTCGCTCCACGCCCGCAACTCATCAATGCTGAACGCATTGTGGAGCGACATCATCGCCATTTCGTGGACCACCGGGGCGAACGCATCGTTGCGGGGACCGCCCACCTTCTGCGACGGCGAGTCGGGGGTGATCAGCTCGGGGTGGGCCTGCTCGATCTCGATCAGTTCACGCAGCATGGAGTCGTAGTCGGCGTCGGGGATCTCGGGATCGTCGAGCTCGTAGTAGCGCTCGGCGTGGTACGCGATCACGCGCTTGAGCTCCAACAGACGGGCCTCCGCCGACTCGTGGTCGCCGGGGACGTGTGGGCTGATGCCATCGGGGTTAGCTGCCATGTGGCCGCGATACTACCCATCGGGTCCGACAGCCTCGGTTGCCCGTCGAGGCGGCACCGCTCCCGGGTACGGTGATTCACCGTGACATCGAGCAACGACGCCGACACCCCCACCAGCGCGCTGACCCGGATCAAGCAATGGTTCCCCGCACAAGGCCCGGCCACGCTCTGGGCCGCTCAGCCTTTCACGGTCGGCCCCCTTATCGGAGACGCACTCAACCCAACCCCCGACTCGTTTCGAACCGCGCTCACCTGGATGGTGTGGCTGTCCTGGCTGGCGGTGCTGATCATCCTGGCCGTGCCCCGTCCGCTCACCCTCACGCTGGGTCGCATCGCCTCCCCGGCCATCATCCCGGCCGCTGCATGGGCGGCGTTCTCGGTCGACTCCAACACCACGATCATCGTCGGACTGGTGTCGGCAGCGCTGGTGACCATCGCGGTTCTGTTGCCGGTGGTCGCCGAGCGCTTCATCGACGCGGCCAGCTATGGAGACGAGCGGAGGTTCCCACTACGGCCCCCCGGACCGGTGCTGTTGTTTCTGCTCGTCCCCACATGGGCCGCCACGGTCGCCGGTGTCGCCGCCGGTCCGTTGCTTCTTGCCCACCGTGACTGGGTCCTCGGCGCCATCGCTGTCGCTGTCGGGGCTCCGGCCGCGCTCATCGGGTACCGGGCACTGAGCCGGATTACCAGCCGGTTCGTGGTGTTCGTTCCGAACGGCCTGGTCATCCACGACTACGGGGCCCTGGCCGAACCCGTCCTGTTCAAGACCCATGAGATCGCCGCATTGGGGCCGGCACGCGCCGACACCACGGCGCGCGACATCACTTCGCAGGCCCTGGGCCTGGGGATAGAGATGAGGTTCACCGAACCCATCAGGCTTCCGATCGTCACGGGCCGGGGCCACGCCGAGGAGATACCGGTCGAGGCTCTGATGTTCTCCGCCAGTCGGCCCGCCGCTCTGCTGGCAGCGGCAGCCGAACGCGGCTTCGTGATCGGCTGACCCACGGCGCCACCGGATCTGGTGGCACCACCGCTGGGGCCGATACCTCTCCGCTGACCCCAGCGGCTCGAGGGACCGCCGCTCTTCGAATCTTCACCCGTCAGACTCTGCCACCGTAGGATCGCAGGTTGTCCGTGGCCTGCGGTTGCACGAGTTGGTGCACGGCATGCAACACTTGCGGCGTGAACGGAGCCGATACCGAATCCGAACTCAGAACAGTGATAGCCGAGGGCCTCGTCGCGCTCGACAGGGCCCACGGCGGCCGCTACATGTCGACCGTGGCACGCGTTCTGGGGGTGGAACGATCCACGGTGAGCCGATGGCGACAGCAGAGGTCAACGGCCACGCCCGAGCATTGCGAGCAACTGGCCCGGCGATGGCCCGACCACTTCGATGCCGAACGCCTCCTGGATCTCCACTTCAGATCGATGCACTCCGGCTCGTCTCCCGGGCCCCGCACCGCGGGTCTCGAGATCCTCACCGAGCCCGCCGCTGTCTTCGACGTCACATCCGACGAGATCTCGAGGGAACCCGACTCACCTGCTGATCGAATCATCAACCACGCCGCGTTCCATATCGAGAGGTCGGGGCTCATTCCGTTCGAGAGCGATCCACTGTTCGGACCCGAGCTCAGGTCGAAGCTCATGAGGCTCCACGAGCTCGAGGCCATGCGAGCAAGCCAAGGGTGGACGGTCCGTATGGTCGTCAGTGCCGGCAGCATCAAGCGATTCGCGTCGATCCTGAGAATGGTTCAGAAGATCGACGGCCCCAATGTCGAGATTCACGCCTACGACGAGACCGTGCCGTTGGTGATCGCTCCCCTCTCCGTCGCTCGGCGGATCGTGCTCATGGTCCACGATCATCGCCGCTGGGAGCGTCCCGGTGCGGCGCTGCTCATCAGATCGAGGTCTGCGGCCGCGTGGGCCGACAACTACTTCTCCGAACTGATCGCCGACGCACCGTTCAGACTACGAAGCCCGGCGGGCATCGATGAGGCCGGACTCGCCGACTACGAGCAGGCCCTGTCGGACCGGCCCTGATCATCAACGACCGGCGATGCCCCCTCCCACCACGACATCGTCGATGTAGGCCACCACACTCTGGCCGGGGGCGATCAAACGGTGGGGTTCGGTCCATCGCACCGACATCGCCTCGGCATCGACAAGGCCTGACGCCGGCACGCCATGCGCCGAACACTGCACGCTCACCGCGGCGGTGACCGGCTCACCCGTCCAGCTCCATGACTCAAGCTTGGTGACCTCACCGGCGAGCGCCTCGCGAGGTCCGACGGTGACGACGGCCTCATCGGGGTCGATGTCGATGACGTATCTCGGATCGGTGCCACCGGCCAGGCCCAGACCCTTGCGCTGGCCGATCGTGACCAGCTCGATCGCGTTGACTGAACCCACATCGATCCCATCGGTGTCGACCACCCGGCCGGCACGAAGCGGGATTCGATCTCCCAGGAACGCCTCCCGCCCGTGCTGGTTGGTTATGAAGCAAACGTCCTGGCTCTCGGGTTTCGAGGCGGTACGCAGGCCGAGATCAACGGCCACCGCCCTCACATCGGCTTTGGTCATCGCCCCCACCGGCAGGATCAACCTGGCCAGAACGGCCGGATCGATCACGTGAAGAACATACGACTGGTCCTTGGCCGGATCGGCCCCCCGGGCCAGACGAGGGCCGACGGGAGTGTCGACGATGCGGGCGTGATGGCCGGTGGCCATCCGATCGAATCCAAGGGCCTCGGCCCGGTTGAGCAGGCGATCGAACTTGAGGTGACGGTTGCATTCGATGCAAGGGTTGGGCGTGAGTCCCCTCGCATGGTCGGCGGCGTACGGCCGGACGACATCACGTTCGAAGTCTTCGCCGAAATTGAATACGTGGTGTTCGATACCGAGCTGATCGGCGACCCGGCGGGCATCGTCGACATCGCTCACCGCGCAGCATCCGGTGTCGCTCTCGCCTCCCCAGAGTTTCATGGTGACTGCCACCACATCATGGCCGGCGTCGAGCAACAAGGCCGCCGCCACCGACGAATCGACGCCGCCGGACATGGCCACCATCACCGGGCCGGTGGCCATGTCAGCCACCTCCGAAACGGCTGAGTCGGTCGACGGCCGCGGGGATGACACGCAGGGCCTCGACAACGTCGGCCTCGGTGGACGACGGCCCCAGCGAGAGACGCAGTGAGCCGACAGCGACGTCGCGGGGAACACCCATCGATGCCAGCACGTGTGACGGTTCCTGGGCACCGGCCGAGCACGATGACGCCGCCGATGCCCGAATCCCCTCTGCGTCGAGCAGAAACAGCAACGCCTCCGCCTCCACTCCCCGCAGGCAAATGTGAGCGATGCCGGCCACGATGTGGTCGCGAGAGCCATTGGCGGCGGCGGTTACCACCACCTGCTCGGGAAGCGCGGCGACGAGACCGTCGATGAGTCGATCCCTCAGAATGCGAATGCGAGCGACATCGGATTCCCGATTGGCGACGGTGGCGGCGACCGCGGCGGCAAAGGCCACCGCACCGGCGACGTCGGGTGTGCCGGCCCTACGACCCCTCTCCTGACCGCCCCCGAGAATGAGTGGATCGAGTTCGAGCCCTCCCCGCATGATGATGGCCCCGGTGCCGACCGGCCCACCGATCTTGTGTCCGGTGATCGAGATCAGGTCGAAATCGGACGCCACCGAGCGCAGATCGAGCCACTGCACGGCTTGAACGGCGTCGGTGTGAAGGAGGGCCTCCGGTGCGTGTTCTCGAACCACCCCGGCCAACTCGGGTAGCGGGTTCGTGGCACCCGTCTCGTTGTTGACCGCCATCACCGACACGATCGAGACGTCGTCGGTTTGATCGAGCACGGCTGCCAGCCCGGCCGGATCCGCGGTTCCGTCGGGCAACAAACCGAAGGTGAGTCCCCCGGAATGTTCGACCGGCTCGAGCACGGCGTGATGCTCGCCCGCGCTGCACACAGCGATGCCCCCACGTGTTGACAATGCGCCGCGAACAGCAAAATTGTCGGCCTCCGACCCACCGCTGGTGAAAACCACCTCCGACGGCAGGCAGCCGATCGCCCCGGCGATCAGGTCGCGGGCATCGTCGAGTGCCCTGCGGGCATCGCGGGCCGCCTTGTGGGATCCGGTCGGATTGGCATGATGACGCCCCGATGCCTCGATCCAGGCGTCGCGAGCCTCCGGGCGCATAGGCGAACTCGCAGCGTGATCAAGATAGATCTCGTGGCCGGTCATGTGTAGAGTCTACGGACCCGACCGGCCGACAAACCTGGTGTAGGGACCCGTGGGAGGAGGCGGAGGAGGCGCCAGCGAGGAAGCCGTGGCCGGGTCGGCGAGTTGCTGGGCACGCGCCGCCACACACGCCAGCCAAGTCTCGGGGTGGACCGTCGACGGTATCTCGGTGCCGATGACGGCCGCGACTCGGGTCGCCAGGTCGGTGGCAAGTGCGGCACGGGCATCGGCGCTGAGATCAGGGGCCCTCAGAAGGACCGAACGGATGAGTGCACCTTGCGAAGCGTCGAGTGCCGAGGTGTCCAGGGAATCGACGACGGACTGCAGGCCCCAGGGGGTGGGAATGACGACCTCGTGATCGGCGATCTGGTCCATCGAACGTCTCTCGTTGATCACATAGGTGCCGGCGGCCATGTCGCCCAACCTCTGGCCATGTTCACTGCTGATCGCGGCAACGACCGCGGCGCCACCCGCGGTGATGAGAATGTCGATCAGCTGGAGCATGCTGCGAATGGCGGTGTGGCTGAGCCTCACCGGGCCGCCCTCAGTGGTGACCACACGCAGACCCATCGCGTACTTGCCGACGGTCCTGCCGTTCCATCTGGATTCGATGACCATCGGATAGACGAAGATCAGTGCGAAGCCGATCACGATGGCCAGAATCAGGGCGAGGGTGGGGTTGGACACCGACACCACCACCATGACAATCATCAGTGCGTAGAACACGAACAGGAGCATGATCGAGTCGATGAGCCGGGCCAGCAGACGGGAGGCCACCCCGGCCATCGCAAAGTCGAGAACCACCCCCTCAGGGGTGACGATCCTTGATTGGGCGGCGCCGTCGTGCACTTGACGTAACCTAGGCGATCAGTGGACGTCGACCAGTTCATACGGCGAAACGAACCGACCTGGATACATCTAGATTCGATGATCAGACGCGTCCGGTCCCCACGGCGGCGAAACCGGCTCGACGGGGAACAACTCGATGATCTGATTCGCACATACCAGAAGGTGTCGTCACATCTCAGCTACTCCCGAACCTGGTACGGAGACACGCCGGTCACGGCCCGACTCACCAGGCTTGTCGGCGACGCCAGTGCAGCCATCTACGGTCCCGGCGAGAAGACCGGCAACGTGTTGGCCGATTTCTTCACCCGAGGATTCCCCGGGGCGGTATGGCGATCCAGGAAGTTCATTGCCATCGCCGCGTTCATCCTCCTCGCACCGGCCATATATGTCGGGGTGTGGATGACATTCTCCGATGCCGCTCTCGAAGCCTCGGCGCCGTCGGCGCTGCGCGAGTCCTACGTACAGCAGGACTTCGCCGACTACTACTCTTCACAACCGGCCGCGCAGTTCTCCACCCAGGTCCTGATCAACAACATCCAAGTGTCGTTCATGGCCTACGCACTCGGAATCTTCGCCGGCATCGGGACCGTGATCGTGTTGATCGGAAACGGCCTCGGAGTCGGTCAGGCAGGTGGACTTTTCCATGCCGCCGGTGAAGCTCCCAGATTCTGGGGCCTGATCCTTCCCCACGGTCTTCTCGAGCTCACCGCCGTGTGTGTCGCCGGGGGTGCGGGTCTCCAACTCGGATGGGCGGTCGTGAGCCCCGGTGATCGAAGCCGGGCCGCTGCCGTGGCCGATGAAGGACGCAGATCGGTTCCGATCGTCATCGGCTTGGTGCTGGTCTTCATCACCGCCGGACTGATCGAGGGATTCGTCACCCCCAGCGGGCTTCCGACATGGACCAGAGTCGGCATCGGCGTGCTGGTCGAGGCGGCGTTTCTTCTCTACACGTTCGGCCTCGGCCACCGGGTCGGGGTCGAGACCCTCACAGTCGACCCCTAGCCTTCGCCCGTAGGTACACGTCGGCCAGCATCCCCGGCGACACCCCCACCGGAGCGTCGACCACCATCGCTCCGAGAGATTTCAGCCGAACCGAAGCCCGATGCCTCTCGTCGAGCGCGGCTATCGCCGCAGCCCTCCGTCGGGCGTCATCACCGTTGCGAACCGTCTGACGGGCCCACCGGGCCACGTCGGGGTCGCTCGACGCGGCCACGACCACAAGATGGGTTTTCGACACCAACGGAAGCGCCGGTAGAAGCGTGTCGGATACCACCTCGCCGATGATGTCGGTGTGGATCACCAACATGGTGCGGCGATGAAACCGCCCCAGGGTCGACGCGAACGCGCTGCGGTAATCTGACTCGACCAACGCCGGCTCCACCGCGAACATCGCCGAGGTGACCGCCCCCAACTGCGACCTGCGGTTGGAAGCCGCCAGCACCGTGTGGACCGACTTGTCGAAGATCACAAGTCCGCACCGGTCGCCGACGCCGGTGGACAGCGCGGTGAGGGTCATCACCGCGTCCATGGCGTGTTCGAGACGCGGCACGCCGTCGACCCGACCGGCCATTACCCGTCCCGAGTCGAGAAGGTTGATGACCGTCTGGTTGCGTTCGGCACGATACGTGCGGACTATCGGCCGACCGACCCGAGCCGTGGCCGCCCAATCGACCCGGCGGGATTCATCATCGATGGTGTACTCGCGCAGCTGGTCGAACTCGGTGCCGGAACCACGAAGCCGGGTGGAACGCACACCGGAATGGAGCAGTCTCGCCCGATTGATTCTCAGCTCGGCCTCCCGGCGCGACCGGAACCAGGGGTGGACGCGTGTCTGGCCCGGAACCCGTCGCGAGCGCTGTCGGGCCACCAACCCCAGCCGGCCCTCTGAGCGCACCACGACCTCCGTTGGTGTGAACGAGCCCCTCCTTGTCGGACGAAATGGCACTTCGACGGAGGCGGTGGCCTGCGGAGGAATCGTCAGGGTGGTGCGGCGCACCTCGGGCTCGAGCGATGGTGCGAGGTCATCGGAGATCCCCATCCGCAGCGGCCGCGGGAGCGGATTGGTGATGGTCCAGACCACGACCGCTTCCTGGCCGATGGTGGTGACCGGGGGCAGCAACCTCTCGAAGCCGACCTCGTCCGGGTTGGGGGCGGTGAGGAGGTCACCGATCACGAACCCGAGCGACACCACCAGCCAGGTGGTGAGCGACCACGGCGACAGATCGCGGGCGAAAACCGCCACCACGAACTGCACGAGCGCACCCGCGGCGACAACCACCGACAACCGCTGGGTCGGGACCGGCACGGCAGAGGCCTCAGCGGGGGGCCGGGGTGGCCGACAGGACCGATTCGAGGACCGAGTCGGGGGTGACCCCGTCGAGCTCGAGCTCGGGTCGGAGCTGGAGGCGATGCCGAAGAGCGGGGGCGGCCACGGTCTTCACCTCGTCTGGGGTCACGAACTCGCGGCCCGACAGCCAGGCCCACGCCTTCGCGGCGTGGAGGTGGGCAGCCGCGCCGCGTGGCGACACCCCGAGCAACACCGCCGGATGCTCCCTGGTGGCCCGGGCCACATCGACCACGTACTTGCGCACCGGGTCCTCCACCCTGAGGTCGACGACTTGTCGCCGGCCGGCCTCCAGGTCGGCTGCTGTTGCCGCGGCCACGACACCCGCACCGGTGATGTCGTGGGGGTCGAAACCATCATCGTGACGGCGCACAACCTCCAGCTCCTGCTCCGCCGACGGATATCCGACCTCGAGTTTGAACAGGAAACGGTCGAGCTGGGCCTCAGGCAACGGATAGGTGCCCTCGTACTCGATTGGATTCTGGGTGGCTATCACGATGAACGGGGTCGGCAACGGGCGGGTGACCCCGTCGCCGGAGACCTGGCGTTCCTCCATCGACTCGAGCAGCGCCGCCTGGGTCTTGGGCGGGGTGCGGTTTATCTCATCGGCGATCAAAATGTTGGTGAACACCGGACCCTTCCGGAATCTGAACTCCCCGGTGGGATCGAGCACCAACTGCCCCAGCACGTCGGACGGCATCAGGTCGGGTGTGAACTGAACTCGCTTGACATCAAGGTCGAGAGCCTCTCCGAGGGTCTTGACCACCAGGGTCTTGGCCACCCCGGGGACTCCTTCGAGCAACACGTGGCCTCTCACCAGGAGTGCCGCTATGAGCCCCGACACCACACCGTCCTGGCCGATCACCACCTTCGAGACCTCAGCACGGACGGCTTGTACCGCCTCGAGAGGGGTGCGGTCGCGGGACTGGATGGGTTGTGTCACGTTGTGGTCCTTGGTGTGAGAACATCGTTGCGGATCCTGTCGAGACGGTTTGCCAACTCAACCAGGCCTCGGTCGTCGTTCACCGTTCGGGCTCGTAGAGCGTCGAGAACGGCCACCGCGTCGATCGTTGATCTTGATGCTGCCAGCTCGGCCAGGCGCTCGTCGGAAATACCGGGGGATGCCCCGAGGCCCCTCTCCAGCTCCAGACGGAAACCCGCGATCAGAGAGCCGACCGTGGTCGAGTTGTCGACCTTTCGGAGAAGCCGGCCGCGTGCGCGCACCAGTTCGTTTCCGGCTATGGCCACGGGCTGCGGTTCGATGATCGGTGATCCGAGTCGTCGGGCCTTCGCCATCGCGTATACCAACCACGCGACGGCCAGATCCAACGCCACCCAGCGCAGATAGTCAGGCATCAGATCGAACAGTCCCCTGGAACCATCCCCCACGCGGCGATCCCTCTGGCCCGGCCCTGTCGCCGGGGTGTCGGCGGTGAGAGGTGCCCGCAACGACCGGCGGAGCACCCCGATCGAGCCCTCGGGGTCAGGGACCATGAGCGCAACCGCCAACACCGCATTGTCGGCGGTGTCGAGCTCCGAGTTGGTGAATGCAGCGGCGCCACCGACCGCGATGATGGCCCCGCCGCCCACGCTCCGCATCACCACATAACTGCCACCTTCGTCTCCGAAACACGCAGCATCCGACCCGGCCGGGTCGTAGAGAACGGTTCGGTCGACGACGACCCGGGGCACGTCGCCGAGACCGGAGAACCCCTCGAGTGCAAGCAGGTCGCACTCCCCGCGATCGATCCCGGGAGTGTCATGTTGGTCGCCGGTTCCGAACGGGTCTGGGGCGACCGCGGCGACGATGTCGGGGACGAACGGCGATCCGGGATCGGCCACCACCAGGAGTCCTCCATCGTCGACCCATCGGCCGAGAGCACCCGCCGCCGACGGGCTGAGACGGTCGGACAGCAGGATGGCCACGTCGGTGTCGGAGTCGGGCACGCTGTCGAACACCGTCACCGTCCCGGCGAACTCACGGAGGAGAAGCACCAGACCCTTGGCACCATCGGGCTGGGTACTGTCGGGATCGAGGGCCACGGTGGAGTCACGCCCGGCAAATGCGATCAGCACGAGACCGATGATGAGAACGCCACCGACCAGCAACCGGCTTCGCGTGATCACGATGCACCGCCCCGGGAAGTGACCGACCCACCGGCCACCAGCATCAAGGACGTGAGCCTGCTCATCTCCGAGTAACCGCGGGCGCCGACATCGGCATCGCCGTAGTAAGCCCGTTCGAACATTTCCGTGGCGGCGTCGAAGTCCGGTGAGGTCTCCGGACGGACCTCCAGGTATTCGGCGCGGTATTCGCCGGTGGTACGGCCCGGAACATCTGCCAGCACCCCGGCGACAACCAGCGACGACACCAGCTGTCGGTAGCGGGCCAACGCCGCTTGTTTCCAGAGTAGGCGGGCCTCGGCCTCATCGGCCTGCCTTGCCAGCCCGGCCGGATCGACGGGCTCGCCGAACACGACCGCCAGACCTTCATCGGGGGTACGGGGACGCCTCGAACCCAACGCCCGGAGAATGACGCGAAGTACCAGAACGATCACGATCACGGCGCCCACCACAACCGACACCCGGATCACCGCTCCGAGAAGTCCGGCCCCCGAGCCGATTCCTCCGGCGAGTCGACCGAAGAGGTCGGAGAGTCGACCGCCGATCCAGTCGATGGCCCTCTGGATGAGGCTGCGGTGATCGCCGAATTCCGGCCGCGAGAGGATCTCCCTGGCCGCGTCACGGACCGCCCCGGGATCGGCGACCGCTGTCACCGCGGGAACCTGTCGACCATCGCCAAGTGGAGGTCGATGCCCTCACGTCGCACTCGTAGATCGAAATAGAAGGCGACCGTGGCCGCGGCCAGAAAGGCGGTCGACATGATGCCGCTGATCATCGAGCCGACAGCCACGAGGATCCAGCCACCGTTGACCCCCAGCACCAGGCCGAGCACGGTCGGCAGGCCACCGAGGACCGATCCCAGAACCGACGCGATCAACCCTGAGAGAAGGAAGAACGACAGCGCCGATCCATAACGGCCCCGAACCAGCCGAACCGAGCGTCTGATCGCCGACACGGGTCCGACACCCTCCACGGCAATCACCGGGCCCACAACCACGAACAGCACGGCGACGAGCAGTGATCCCACAACAAACCCGATCAGTGCCACCGCCTCAAGCAGGTGAACCATCAACCAGGCCAGAACAATCCAATGCAGGCGCTTCCCGACCGAGGCCAACACGCCGACCACATCGGGGTTGCGGTCGGAATACCACGATGTGACCACCAGGCCGATGGCCACACCGGCGATGGTCTGGATCAGTGACCCGGCCACGAACGAGAGTGTCGACGAGGCCACCGCCGAGCCGAACCCCTGGCCGGCGACGGTGGGGTCGCCGAGCAGGAACTGATTGTCGAAGCCGAGAGATCCCCGGCGCAGATATGCCGACAACACCGCCAGCGGGACATGAAAGACGGCCACGATCGAAAAGAGCAGCACCGGGGCCGACCGCACCAGGGCGAACCCAGCGTCGAGGACCTCGATCAACGACTGGGGTCGCATGGGAAGCGGACGGGGGAGGTCGGCGACCGGGTCGGTCTGGTCTTGGCGGCTCACGTGGGAAGCAACCGGTCTCGCCGCGGATGGCTGCGATGTCTGTGATCCGGGCGCCGCCCATTGGTCGCTCAAGTCATCCCCCGCATCGTGGTGTGTGATCGGCCCGGCATGTGCCGAGCCGCTACATCATGCAACACGGCACACTGTGGGTCATGCACGGCTACCGATCCGACACCTACGGCGAGAGTTTCGCCGACGTCTACGACGCCTGGTATTTCGATGTGAGCGACGTGGCGGCCACGGTCGAGAGAATCGCCGCGCTGGCCGGACATGGGACCGTGCTCGAGTTGGGGGTGGGCACGGGCAGGCTCGCTGTCCCACTGGCAGCCGCGGGAATCGAGGTCGTCGGTCTCGATTCTTCCCGGGCCATGGGCCGGCAGTTGCGGGCGAAACCCGGCGGGTCGGCGATTCCGATGGTGATGGCCGACATGGCCGCTCCGCCGTTTCGTTGCGACAGCATCGATGTCGCGTTCGCCGCGTTCAACACGTTCTTCAACCTTCCGACCATCGAGGAGCAGTCCGCCTGCGCCGGGCGCCTCGCTGAGGTCATCAGGCCGGGTGGGGTGTTGGTGATCGAAGGGTTTCTCCCCCCGGCCGGGGGCCTGTCCGACGGTGGCACCTCGGTTCGCGATGTCACGCTCGAATCGGTGGTTCTCACCGTGTCCAAACACGATCACAACACCCAACGCATCATCGGCCAACACGTCGAGATCTCCGCATCCGGGATCCGTATGCGACCGTGGATGCTCCGATATCTCACTCCCCCGCAACTCGACGAGATGTTCGAACAGGTCGGATTCATCCTCGAGAGTCGCCACTCTGGTTGGCACAACGAGTCGTTCGACCCCGAAGGAGATCTCCACGTGAGCGTCTACCGACTTGGTCCCGACCCGGTGTCCGTGACTCCGACATGACCAGGAACCCATCGTGACCCGGATCAGGGTGGCCACACTGATCGATGCCTCCCCCGACCGGGTCTGGGAGGAAATCCGTCACATTGATCGACACGTGGAGTGGATGGCTGACGCCCACGAGATCCGGATCACGACCGACTCGGTCGAGGGCATCGGTGTGACCTTCGAATGCGACACCCGTGTCGGGCCGTTCCACCTGACCGATCACATGGAGGTCACCGGTTGGACCGAAGGCCGTTCGATGGCGGTCCGTCATGTCGGCATCGTCACCGGGAACGGAGAGTTCACGATCACTCCGGTCGGCGACGACGCCGTGGAGTTCTCGTGGACCGAGACCCTCTGGTTCCCCTGGTGGATGGGAGGACCGGTCGGCGGCCTTGTCGGAGGTGTCGTGTTCCGTCTGATCTGGATGCGAAATCTTCGGGCGCTCCGAAGGCGGTTCGAATAAGCCCACCACCGCGCCGGCCGGCCCTAACCGAAGATCGGATTGGTCCAGAGAGAAGCGGCCCAGATCGAGCCTGCCGTCAGCGCCAGCGACATCACCACCACGCCGGCCAGTGCCGCCGACTCCGGCAACTTGGCCCTGGCGGCGGCGACGTAGACCAACGCAACCAGCCCACCGGTGATCAGACCGCCGATATGGCCGCCTATCGAAACTCCCGGCACGAGAAACGTGAAAGCCAGGTTGATCAACAGCACACCTCCGAGACCCGACTGCCAGATGCTGGCACCCGACTTCCGCTGAATGACCATCACCGCCCCGAACAGCCCGAAGATGGCGCCCGACGCCCCGATCGTCGGAGAATTCGGACTCACCAGAAGCACCCCGAACGACCCCCCGAGAATCGAGGCCACATAGAGGGCAACAAAGCGGGGCCGCCCCAGCAGACGCTCCAACTGCGGACCGAGAATCCACAGTGCAAACATGTTGAAACCGATGTGCATCAGGCCGTCGTGAAGAAAGGCCGATGTCACCAGCCGGTAGTACTCCCCCTGATCCACCCCGATCCCGACCCGATGGCCGTTGCGGAAATCGGTGGCGAATGAGAACAGTCCACCGTCTCGCAGAGCATCGTTGCCCAGCCTGAAAAGCGTGCCTCCCATGTAGATGGAGACGAGCATCCCGACGAGGCTCATGCCGATGAGGACCTTGGTGGCCATCGGATCGAACGCAACCGGCCCGCGCACGATGCGCTGTGCCCCCGAATGGAAACACTCCGGGCAGTGAAACCCGACCGAGGCCTGGTTCATGCACTCGGGGCAGATGGGGCGTCCACATCTTTGGCATTTCACTCCCGCGTGGCGGTGGACATGCCGATAGCAACTCGTGGATTCTGACTCGTTGTTTGCGTTGACCACGGCGCCGACCGTAGCGCCCGTCCGCCCGTCATCCGCGGGCGCGGTCGCACCGGGAACCATCGATGGCGATGTAGCTTCTGGCACAGTGGAATCAGCAGCGCTTCTGAACAAGCAACTCGACGACCGCATCAACCAACTCGCCCGCACACCGATCCTGCTGGTGGCCTGCGATTACGACGGCACCGTCGCCCCGATCGTCGACGATCCGATGAAGGCGCTACCCCTGCGCGAGACCGCAGTGGCCCTTCGCAACCTCGCCACGCTTCCCCACACCCACGTCGCGGTGATCTCGGGGCGATCCCTGAGGGATCTGGCCATGCTGTCGCGACTGCCGGTTGAGGTGCATCTCGTTGGCTCACACGGCACCGAGTTCGACATCGACTTCGCGCTTGATCTCGACCCGGATCTGCGTGACCACCGGCGCCGCCTGGTCGCCGGTCTACACGATGCCTGCGACAAGTTCGACGGTGTCACACTCGAAAAGAAGCCCACTTCCGTGGCGGTCCATTATCGCCGAGTGGCCGACGACCAAGTGGCGTCGCTGCTGGCCGACGTGGTTGCGGTCGCCGACCAGATCGGAGATGTCACGGTACGCCACGGCAAGATGGTCTGCGAACTCCTGTTGATCCCGACCAACAAGGGCGAGGCCCTCACCACGGTCCGCGGCTCGGTGGGGGCCAGCGCGGTGATGTTCCTGGGCGACGACGTGACCGACGAAGACGCCTTCCTCACACTCCAGGGACCCGACATGGGTGTGAAGGTGGGTGATGGCTCCACCATCGCCAAGTACCGGATCGGTTCTCCCGATGACGTGGCTGTCCTGCTGGCAACACTGTGTGCCCGACGGTCCGACTGGCTCGCCGGCGCCGGGGTCACCGCCATAGAGGACCACTCGATGCTGTCCGATCAGCGCACGGCCGCGTTGGTCACCCCGGATGCCAGAATCTCCTGGCTCTGCGTGCCCCGCATCGACTCGTCGGCGATCTTCGCCGAACTGGTCGGCGGTCCCGGGTCCGGACATTTTTCGATCGAACCCACCGACACCTCATCCGCACCCACCCAGAGCTACGTCGGCGACACGCTGATTCTTCGCACCTCCTGGCCCGCCGTCACGGTCACCGACTACCTCGACTGCTCCGACGGTCGCCCGGAGCGGATCTCGGGGCGTACCGACCTCGTTAGGGTGATCGAAGGCGACGGCAAGGCCCGAATCGAATTCGCTCCCCGTCTCGATTTCGGTCGGTTCCCGACACAACTCGAGGTGCGCGAAGGTGGGCTTGAGGTGGTAAACGCCTCTGATCTCGTCGTGTTGAGATCACCGGGCGTCAGCTGGAACATCGAAGATGCCGGTATCCACCAGACCGCGTGGGCCGAGGTCGACCTGGCCGACGGACCGATCACCCTCGAGCTCCGATGCGGCACCGCTTCGATGCGGCCCGATCGCAGCGACGAGCCGAGCCGACGCAGTTCCACCGCCGACTACTGGTCTCGTTGGGTCGAGAAGCTTGATCTCCCCGACACCGCCACCGATCTCGTGCGTCGCTCGGCCCTCACCCTTCGGGCACTGTGCTACGGGCCAACCGGTGCGATCCTGGCCGCCCCCACCACCAGCCTGCCCGAGTTCCTGGGTGGGGTCAGGAACTGGGACTACCGCTATTGCTGGATCCGCGACGCCTCCCTGACCGCCGCCGCGCTGGTCAGACTCGGCTCTATCGACGAGGCCATGAACCTACTCGACTGGCTCCTGCAGGTGATCGAGTCGAGCGACACCGGCCCCGAGCGACTCTCTCCCCTCTACACCGTCAACGGGCAACAGCTCCCGCCCGAGGCCACCATCGAGGAACTTCCCGGCTACGCCGGCTCGCGCCCCGTCAGGGTAGGAAACGCCGCCGATCACCAGGTTCAGCTCGATGTGTTCGGGCCGGTTCTCGAACTCATCCATCAGCTCGGCGAAGTCGACGCACCCCTGTCGGCTCGACACTGGCGCCTCGTCGAAGATCTGGTCGGCGCCGTCGACCAACGATGGTCCGAACCCGACCAGGGCATCTGGGAGATCAGAGCCGCGCCCCGCCATCACGTCTACTCCAAGGTCATGTGTTGGGTGAGCGTCGACCGGGCCATCGACATCGCCGAGACCGTGTTCGGACGCGAGCGTCCGGAGTGGAAGAATCTTCGCGACATGATCGCCGCCGATGTGCTCTCCAACGGCTGGAAAGACGAGGTGGGAGCGTTCACCGCTGCTTACGACGGCACCGACCTCGACGCCTCGGTTCTAATGGTCGGCCTCGCCGGGTTGGTCGAACCGGACGATCCCAGGTTCGTGTCCACCGTCAACTCGGTCGAGTCATGGCTCCGGGACGGCCCGACGGTTTACCGATACAAACACGACGATGGCCTGCCCGGCGAGGAGGGCGGGTTCAACCTGATGACCTCCTGGCTGATCGACGCCAAGATCCTTGTCGGCGATGTGCCCGCCGCCCGGGACCTCTTCAACCAACTCACAAATCTGGCCGGTCCCACCGGTCTCATGGCCGAGGAATACGACCCGGTGACCAGACGGGCTCTCGGCAACCACCCGCAGGCCTACTCACATCTGGGCCTGATTCACAACGCTTGCAACATCTCCGCGCTCAGAGGCTGACCGAGGTCTCGCTCATTCCGACCGAGTTGATGTCGACCACCGAGGTGACCCCGTCGACCCTGCTGGTCATGATGCGTTCGATACCGGCCTTCAGGGTTTGGGTGGATGCCGGGCAGGTAACACACGCGCCCTTCAGTTCGACGGTGACCACTCCGGTGGCTTCATCGACGTCGATGAGTTCGATGTCGCCCGCGTCGGCCTGAATGGCGGGGCGGATCACCGCGATCACCTTTTCGACTTCTTCACGCAATTCGATCTCCGATTCGTGGGATCCGCGATCTCGGAGCCGCGGGCCCGTGCCGGCATTGTCGCAGGCATTTCAGCCAACACCGACGCACCCCGTGCCATTCCTGCCATATCATCGTTGCCATGAGCGGAAACACATTGATCGCGGCCACGGCAGAAGGCCCCCGGTTGCTGTTGGCCCATCAGGGCGGGTGGGACGAAGTGATGCTTGTCGGTATCCCGGTGGCGCTGTTCGGCGGACTGCTGCTGGTGGCGAGGCAGAGGGCCCGACAAATCGTCGCCCAGAGAGACATCGAAGCGAAAGCTGATCTCGACAGCTAATCATCTTTGTGACACAACCGATTGGTGAGAATGCTCGCAAAGCGCCTTGCGATCGGATCCCTGATCATCATCGCCACGATCTCGTTGACCACGGCCATCGTCGATGGCGGGTTCTGGGAGTCTCCCGACGATCATCTGCAGGCCTCACCGCTTCAGGTGTCGGACGTGGCTGGATTCACCAAGATCGGCTTCACGGCAAATCACATCGTCGTGGTCAACGTCCTGCCCGGAGAGGAGATGTTCTCCCGGGCCGAGGCCGAACAGCGACATCCGACCGTCGGGGAACTCACACTGGAAGGTTCCGGTAGCCCCCTCGCCGAAAACTCCCGCCATGTCGAGGCCCACGTGTACGACCGGGCAACAGGCCTGCCCATTACTTCGATCGTGCCCACGATCGAGGTCACCAACCGAACCACCGGCGAGGTATTCGAGGTGAACCCGGTACGGATGCAGGACGTCGTCACCGGCGCCCCGGACGTCCACTTCGGAGACAACATTTCGATATCCGGCGGATCCGACATCACGGTGAGGGTTTCGCTCACCGACAGCGAGGAGGTGGTTGTCAGTGGTCGCCTCGGCTGAAGACACCAACCCGAGCCACCGATTCGCCCAGGACCGGAGTGTGGGCCAGAAGCTGGCGCTGGGCTTCTCCGCGGTGGGCATCGTCGTCGCGCTGGTGGTCGGGGCCACCATCTGGTCCATCGGGAAGGCCAACAACGCCAACTCGTTCCAACACCGCTCATCCGTTGGGCAGGAAGTGGCCACACAACTCCAGTACGCGGCATCCGACATGCGAGCCGAGCAACTCTCCTACGTGGCCGGCAACGGCGTGGGGAGGGCTCGATTCGAAGCCGCGGCCGGGCGGTTCGAGCTGGCGCTCGACGACCTTCGCTCGCATGCTGTCACCCCCGCCCAGGAAGCCCTGGTCATCAAGATCGCCACCGGCTACCAAACCTTCCTGGCCGTCGACCAGCTCATCCTCAACGAGATTCAGGCCGGCAGATTCGATACGGCCCACAACCTGACCCTGGGGGCCGAGCAACTCGGCTTCACCTTCATGGCCGAGGACGCCGCCACGTTCTCCCGCGAATCAATGCGGCTGGAGGCGTTGGCCAGCGAACGCTTCGGGGAGACGGCCAACCACCTGCGTACAGCCGCGATCTCTCTGGGGATCTTCGCGCTCACACTCGTGGCGGGTGCCAGTTGGTTGATAACCCACCTGATACGCCGACCGCTTCTGGAGCTCGAATGCTCCGCCGAACGGGCAGCGAACGGAGACCTTTCAGCCACCGTCGATCTTTCGGGCAACGATGAGACCGGCAAGCTCGCGGCGGCGTTCAACTTCATGCTTCGTGAGTTGAGGACGCGCGAAGAGACTCTTGTCAGGGAACACGAACGTCAGGCGACCGGGCGGAGAATCGAAAAGGCATTCGATCTCGCGGCCACCGAAGAACAGGTCCTCGAGGTCGTGGCCCGGGCGTTGGGGGACAGTTCCGACGGCCACCGCTCGGAGTTCCTGGCGGCCACCGGACCCAAGGGTGCCATCTCGACGGTGGTGGCCACCGGGGACGAGCCATCCGTCGCGGGATGTGATGTAGGCACCCTCGACGATTGCCCCGCGATCACCGCCGGCATCCGACTCGACTTCGAGTCCGGAGAGGACATCGATGCCTGCCCGCATCTCCGGAATCGCCAGGGCGGACCATGCTCGGCCACCTGCATCCCTGTGAGCTTCAGTGGCAAGAATGTCGGCGTTCTCCACAGCACCGGACCCAACAGACAGCCGATCCATCCCGATCGGGCCGGGTTGCTCGTGTCGATCGGCGCGGCTGCCGGGGCCAGAATCGGGGCCATCCGTTCCAGTGCCGACATCAAGTTGCAGGCCACAACCGATCCGCTGACCGGTTTGTTCAACCGTCGGGCCTTCGAGAGCAGGGTCCGCAGACTCCATCTCGACGGCGACGACTTCTCCCTGGTCATGGCCGACCTCGACCATTTCAAGCTCCTCAACGACAGCTTCGGCCACGATGCCGGTGACCGGGCCCTCTCCGCGTTCGCGGAGGTTCTCAGGTCGACCGTGCGCTCCTCCGACGTGATTTGTAGGTGGGGAGGCGAAGAGTTCACACTGGCCCTGGTCGGTGCATCAGAGGACGAGGCCGGAGAGATGCTCGACAGGATCAGGCTGAACCTGATGGGGAAGTTGTCGACCTCCGGCATAACCCCGTTCACCGCCAGCTTCGGATACGTCGACGCCGGTTCGTGTCCGAGTCTGGAGGCCGCGATCCGGCTGGCCGACCAAGCCCTTTACGAGGCCAAGGCCAGCGGCCGCAACAAGGCTGTCAGAGCCCGGGCCGACGGACACGGTGAGCACATACCGGTCGCGTAGGGCAATGCGCCCGGATCAGGAAACGGTCACATCGGGACCGAGGGCGACGAGCTTTCCGGCCAGGTCTTCATAACCGCGGGCCACATGGTGGGCATCGGACACGACTGTTGATCCCTCGGCACCCAGCCCGGCGACCACCAGCGCGGCACCGGCGCGAATGTCGTGGGCCTTCACGGGCGCGCCGGAAAGCCGATCGACCCCACGCACGACCGCGTGATGGGTGTCGGTGCGGATGTCGGCGCCCATTCGTCGGAGCTCGTCGACATACTTGAACCTGCCCGCGAACAGGTTCTCGGTGACGATGCCGACTCCCTCGGTGGTGGCGAGAAGGGCCACCAGGAACGGCATGAAGTCGGTGGCCAGTCCGGGATAGGGCAGGGTCGGACAGTCGACCGAACGAAGCCGGGTCGGGGCCAGCACCCAAAGACCATCGGCATCAGGGGAGATCCGCATACCCATCTCACCGAGCTTCTGGCAAAGCATCGCCATGTGATCGTGGCGGGCACCCCTGATGGTTATCTCGCCACCGGTCACACCCACCGCGGCCAGGTAGGTGGCCGCTTCGACGCGGTCGGGAATGACCGTATGGTCCGACGAATGCATCTCCGTCGCCCCGGTGATGGTGAGAGTTGCCGACCCGGCCCCGACGATGCCGGCACCCATCTTGTTGAGCATCTCGCACAGATCGGCGATTTCCGGCTCGCGCGCGGCGTTGTCGATGACCGTTGTGCCCTCGGCGAGGACCGCGGCCATCAGGATGTTCTCGGTGGCACCGACACTTGGGAACTCCAGCAGGATTCGTGTTCCACGCAGCTTGGGGGCTGAGGCGTGAATGTATCCGTGGACATTTTCGAACACCGCACCCAACTCACCGAGGCCACGCATGTGCATGTCGATTGGCCGGGGACCGAAATCGTCGCCACCGGGCAGCGCCACGCGGGCCTCCCCGCATCGGGCCAGCAAAGGCCCGAGAACGACTATCGATGCCCTGAACTTTTCGACCAACTCGTAAGGGGCCACCGGTTCGATCTCCGACGGGACTTCGATGATCAGGTCCGGAACGGGATCGGAGGCTTCCCAGTGAACGGTGCATCCGATCGACCTCAGCACTTCCGACATCAACGCCACGTCGGTGATTCTCGGCACGTTGCAGAGTCGGTACGTCCCCTCGGCGAGCAGCGAGGCCGCCATCAACTTCAGCGCCGAATTCTTGGCTCCACCCACCCGCATGGTGCCGTTGAGGGGGTTTCCTCCCACGACCGTGAGATTGGAGATGGGGCTCTCCGAACTGGGTTCATCAAGGTGCCCGGCGGTTGCGGCGGCTACCGGTCGGCGTTCAGGCGGATTCGGGGACGACATCACGGGAAGTCTGCCATGATCGGAGCCCGGCGAGACTCAGCCTGCGAGAGCACGGATCGCCGCAGTCGAGGTCATGGCCAAACCCACGGTTAGAACGAACGGGGCCCTTCGCCACGACGCGATCACCGCCACGGCCACCCCCACAAGCCTGGCATCGAGGCTCAGGGAACGTTCGGCACCCACGGTCTGGACCGCGATCAGAGCCGCGAACAACGCGGCCGGTACCAGGGCCGAGAACGGGGCGAGTCGGCGCGATATCGCCCCGGTGTCCCGACCGGCCAGAGCGAACACCCCTATCGCCTTGAATCCGTATGCTCCGACGATCATTGCGGTGAGCAGGAGCCAACTCACGATTCGACCGTTCCGGGTGCCTGGTGGGACGGGCCCCTCGGGTGCCTCCATACTGCAGGCACCACCCCGAGTGCTGCCAACAACAGCGGCACACCGGCGGGCGTGAACGGAATGGCAACCACGGCAATCGCCGCTCCCATGACGGCCGCGAACCGCGCCGGAGAGGTGCGCAGATGGGGTGAGATCAGGGCCACGAACGAGGCCGGGAATGCCGTGTCGAGCCCCCAGGCGTTCGGATCACCTATGAAAGACCCGAGCACCGCCCCGGCAACCGAGCCCAGCACCCAGAGACACCACAACCAGATCCCCGTGAACCAGAACGCATCAGCGGCCATCCGGTCGTCGGGCTGGGCTGCCGACATGGCAGTTGTCTCGTCGATCACGAACTGAGCGGCCACAACCCGTCCGCTGGTCGAATTGGGCAGTGCCCGATTCACGACGGGGCCGTACAGGGCATTGCGGGCAGCCAGAAGCATCGCCGACCCGAACGCGGCGAACGGGGTACCTCCTCCGGACACGACACCCACTGCCGCGAATTGCGACGCGCCCGTGAACACAAGCGCCGACATGACAACGATCTTGGGTATCGACAGACCGGCAGCATCGGCCAACACCCCGAAGGTGACTCCAACAACCCCAACGGCCGCGACAAGGACCGTGGCCTGGCGACGATGAGGGGTCATCCTTGGATCAGGGCGGCGTGAAGCTCAACCACGAGTCGGTGTATCAGGTCGGAACACGCGTCGAAGACGTCTTGCTGACCCGATGCGGGGTCGATGATCTCCTCCCAATCGTCGATCTCCTGGTCGGCCAGCCCCAGAAGGCCCACCCGGTGATCGAACGACTCGCGCTCGTCGCGCGAACGTACGCGTATCCCGGGGTTGGCCGCGAGCCGGTCGGCGAGGCCACCAAGACCGCCGGGCTTCGGCAGGCCGTCGGGATGGGTACGCCGCATCCACTCGCAGTGCATTGGTTCCATGGCCACGATCAGGCCGGCCCGTTCCACGTCGGACTCTTCCAACTGGTGGCTGCGATGCCACGGATCGGCCAGTCCGTGGCGCTCCAGGGCCTTGCGTGTGCGCACGCTCATCGGCTGACCGGGCAGCACGTGGGTTCCACCGCTGGCTACCAGATATGGCGACTCGGAGCCGAGAAGGTCTCTCATCATCGTGGCGGCCATGACTGATCGGGCAGCATTGCCGGTGCACAGAAAGAGGATCATCGGCCGCCGGTCGGAAGGGTCGACGGGCAGGCGCCGCTTTCCCCGCAGCAGCTCGGTCAGGGGGTTCGATCTCGGCACGGGTCAGGCCTCCCCCTCTGCCCGCATGGCCCTCTCCATGTCGGTGAAGTCGACCCTCACGAACATGGCCTCGGCCTCCGCGGACACCGACGATCCGACGCGGCAATCGGCACGCATCACCAAGGTGCGGGACCGCTCGTCGTGCACCCATGCCCGAAACTCGAGATCTCTCCCCAGTGGGGTCGGCTTGCGGTAGCGCACGGTGAGCCGACCGGTGACACCGCCTGGTCGCTCCGAGAGGCGCTGACCGGCACCCAGGATCTCATCGAACAGCCCGGCCACGACACCGCCGTGGACGGTGTGGGGGGGACCCTCCCTCAGCCGGTCCAGACTCACCCGTCCGATCATCGCCGGCTCACCTCTGTCGTTTGACCCGAGCAAGAGTCGCATCGGGGGAGCCATCGCGTTGAGGGAACCGCTGAACGGGGACAGGTCCCGGTTCCTCGTCTTGACGCTGTCGACTCCGCCCGGTTGTTCGTACCACCTGAGCCGACGACTACCGGTCTCCAGAGCCGCTCTCGCCTGCCGCAACTGCCTGAGCACTTCCATTCTCGTGTCGGGATCGGCCTCGAACTCGTGGAGTGACGCCGCCAGCGAACGGATCTCGGCTGCCAGGGCTGCCGACGTGGAAGTGGTACTCATGACCCGGAGCGTAGGCCCTCCGTCACCGCCGAATGACGTTAGTCCATGTATCGCCGGTACCGTTTTGGGCCGGCATCGATCACAATCGCTGCCCAACGCTAAATCCCCCGAGAGAGACAGTCGATCGATGAACATGCGTTTCCGGATTGCAACGGCAGTTCTCGCTGCGGCCATGGTCGCCGTTCCGGCGTCCCCCGCGTCCGCCGGAGGGGTCAGCGGGTTCGGAGATGTTTCCGATTCGGTGTTCTACACCGAAGCGGTGGCCTGGCTGGTCGACAACGGCATCACCACCGGGATCGAGCCGGGCTGTTTCGGCCCATCGGACAACGTCACCCGTGGTCAGGTGGCGACTTTCCTCTACCGGCTCGACAACGCGCTCGGCCACAATCCCGTTCCCGGAGCCAACCCGTTCGTCGATGTCGAAGCCGCTTATCAGCAGCAGCCGGTCGGTTGGCTCCACGCGTCCGGCATAACCACCGGCACATCAGCCATCACCTTCGAGCCGGATGCCCCCATAACGCGAGGCGACTTCGCCACCTTGCTGTGGAGATATGCCGGTCGTCCGGACGCCGTCTCACCACACCCATTTGTCGATGTCACCACCGGATATCAGCAGACTCCCATCTCGTGGATGTTCGCGGCCGACATCACCACCGGCACCACCCCGACCACGTTCTCCCCAGATCAGCCTGTCACCCGTGCCCAGGCCGCCACCTTCCTGTTCCGCTTCGCGGCTCCGGACTCCGTGGCCCCACCGGGCCCCGCCACGAGCTGCACCCGCTCTGTCCGAGAGGCGCTCATCGACGGTGGGCTCACCGCGGGCGAGGCCCTGTGCGTGGCCCCTCATCTGCTGTCGTTCTCTGTCGACTACCTCGTCGGTGTCGTGGAGGGAAGGGCACTCCCGTCCACCGCCCTGATCGACGCGGTCGCTGCCATTTCGAACAGCGGCTGCCTCAGCCAGGCCCGTATGGCAGAGCTGATTCAGCGATACTTCTGACACGCGTCATACGGTCCATCCCGGAGCGGGGGACCGTGGATGTGACCCGGAGAGCCGGAGTCGCGCCCGCGCCCTGGTAAGCCCGTGGTTCTTGATCTCCCCCGGCTCAGACCCCGATGGCATCGGCAACCAAGCTGCGATGACGGCGAGCGTCACCCCAGGCCGCCGACAGCGCCCAACCTCTCTTCAACCAGATCTGCAGGTCGTATTCGATGGTGTAGCCGATGGCTCCATGGCATTGGAGCGCGGCGCGGCAGGCCGCATCAACCGCATCCGACGCCAGGGCCTTGGCCATCGACACGTCGCGACTTCGATCAGCCGGGGCGACGGACTTCGGGGACGCAACCGACCATGCCGCCCGGTACACCAGCGGGGCCGCGAACTCCACGCCGATCCTCACGTTGGCCAAGTGGTGTTTGACCGCCTGATAGCTCCCCACCGGCTTGCCGAACTGGTGACGCTGCGACACGTATTCGACAGTCGCGTCGAGCAGCCTTCGAGACACTCCCAGGCATTGAGCGGAGGCGGACAGAATCGCCCTGTCGGTGGCCATCCCAACCGATGCCGCATCAAGCAACGTGGCATTGGCCGTGTCGAACTCGACGGTGGTCAACCGCCGCGTGGCGTCGATCGAGGGCTGCTCAGTGAATGTGGCCGCGTCGGACGGCACGGCCCAGAGCCGACCGGCCTGCTCGAGCACCAGCAGGTCGGCAATCCTGGCCGACACGATGTAGGGACCTCCCGCATCCAGCCCGATGGTGCAGGTGATCTCCCCCGAGGCGGCGGCCGACGCGAGGTGTTCGGCTCCGCCTTCCACCAGGGCGGGTACCGCCACCGCTGCGTGTTCCCCGAGCGGCTCCGGAAACCCCGCGTAACCGGCTTCCTCGAGGACCCTCACCATGTCTATCTCGTTCATCCCGAGGCCGCCCGCCTCCTCGGGGGCCAGCATCGCCAGGACACCCATGTCAGCGAGGGCGTCCCACAACCCCGGAACGCGGCCATCATCGGACGCAATGCCGACACGAATGTCCGATGGGGAGCACCGGTTGGAGAGCAGGTCGCGGATCGTGTCGCGAAACATGTCCTGCTCCTCGGTGAAACTGAACCTCATGGTGTCACCTTCTCGGAAGGCCGAGCACCCGCTCGGCGATGATGTTGCGCTGGATCTCGTTGGTGCCCGCGTAGATGGGCCCGGACAACGCGAAGACATAGCCGTCGAGCCAGGCCGCACCGTCCACGCAGTCGGGGGCCCCACCGGTCAGCTCCGCCCGGTTGCCGAGCAGTCGCATCGCGGTGGCGTGAAGTTCGAGGTCGAGTTCCGACCAGAAAACCTTCATCAGGCTGGCCTCCGATCCCATCTCGGCACCATCCATGAGCCGAGACGCGGTGTGGTAGGTCTGCCATCGATAGGCCTCGGCCCTGATCCACGCGTCGGTGACCTCGTCGCGCAGACGCGGGTCGATGCCCTGCCCACCGGCACCAATCCGCCGGGCAAGATCGGTGAGCCTGCGGGCCGCGGCCATGAACCGGCCCGGGCTACGGAGATTGAGTCCCCGTTCTGATCCGGCCGCGGCCATGGCCACCGCCCAACCCTGTCCGACCTCACCGAGGACGTTCTCAGCCGACACGCGGCAGTCGTCGAAGAAGATCTCGGCGAAGCCGGGCTCTCCATCGAGACGCTCGACCGGTCGGCGATCCAACCCCGGCGAGTCGGCCGGCACCAGAATGTAGGTGAGACCGCGATGGCGCTCGGCCTCGGGATCGGTTCTGACGATGCAGAAGATCCAGTCGGCCCACGCTCCCCTCGAGCACCATGTCTTCTGGCCGTTGATCACCCATTGGTCGCCGTCGAGCACGGCCCGGGTCCTGATCCCGGCCAGGTCGCTCCCGGCCTCGGGCTCCGACCACCCCTGAGCCCAGATGTCGGCACCGGACGCCATCCTGGGCAGGAAGCGGTCCTGCTGCTCCTTTGTACCGAAATTGAAGATGGTGGGAGCCAGGAGACTGATGCCGTTCGCGCTGACCCGACCCGGGACGCCGGCCAGCCAGTATTCCTCTTCGAAGATGAGCCACTCCATGAGGTCGCAGCCGCGTCCGCCGTACTCAATCGGCCACGCCGGCACCGACCAGCCGTTGTCGAACAGCAGACGTTCCCATTCGCGGTGTTGTTCGAAACCTTCCGGAGTGTCCATCGAGGCAATCGGACCATCCGGCTTGTGGTCGGCCAACCATTGACGGCATTCGTCGCGGAACTCCAGGTATCGAGGGGTGAGGATGAGATCGATCACCGAAACTCTCCCTTGCGAACCCCGTCCGGATCGAACACCTCTCGTATGAGGCGCAGATCCTCGGCGTCGGGAACACGGCTGGTCGGTGGGTCATCGGGAATGGTGATCTCGAATGGTGTGGCTTCGAGAACCTGGTCGATGTCGACCCCCGGGTGGATCGAACGAAGCCGCATCGAATGGTCCGGGGTGTCGAAGTCGTATACCCCCAGATTGGTGACGACCCGGCGGATCTCGAAAAACCTTGCCGAGCGACCGAGCTCAGCCGCCTTGTCGTAGCCCGGACCCGAAACCACATCCACCGAGGGAGAGAAGGACCGGGCCTGATTCGGCACCCAGTAGGTGGTGGCGTGGTTGATCAGGTTTCCGGGTGCTCCCCGCAGCCCGAGCAGTTGGGCCTTCGGCTTGCGGTACGGCCCGATCGCCGCGAAATTCTGGTTGCCCCACCGGTCGATCTGGCTGGCCCCCATCACCACGTGGCGTTTACCCGACCAGACCTGATCGAATATCGACCGGAACGGCATGTAGGCCTCGACCGGAAAGTCTGCCGGGTCACCTCCCAGCGGAAGATTGCCGGCCACCGCGTAGGCGATGGTGTCGGTGAGCATGAGGTCGGGTTCGAACGTGGCCCGAGCCAGTCGTCCGGCGATCACCGGCACGGCACCCATCGGGTTGCAGAGCACCTCGCCATCCCCGCGGAACGCATCGGCGATGGCGGCGATGCAGATCTCATCGAGCGTGGCCGGCTCGGTCATCGTTGGCCTCCCCGCGTGATGCCCGCGACCCGCTCGGCAATCTTGGCCCTGTAGGCCTCATGGGATTCGAGTTCGAGCCAGTGGCGGCTGAACTCGGACCAGGACTCGGGGTCTTTCGCGGTGGCGGCGTACTCCCGCTGGAACTCTTCGTCTCGCCCGTAGTCGGGTGGGCATTCGGTGAAATGGGCCCCCATGGGTGCCTCGACCACACCGGCGACGTGAATACGCGGGATGCGAATGGTGTGGACACTGCCTTCCGCGAGGAATTGATCGGTGGGCACGAGCCTCTCGGCCGACATGAATGTGAGCTTTCCGGCCATGGCGAACAGGTCGTCGAAATAGAGATCTGGTCCGAGAAACTGTCCGTTGCCCCTGGCATCGGCGCGGTTCATGTGGATTAGGGCGACATCCATCTCGAGTGCGGGTATGGCCACCAACTCTTCGTGGTCGTCGTAGGGCGACACAACGGTGCGCAGATCGGGGTTCTCACTGAGCATCGCTGAACCCAGGCCGGCCCGGGTCGGGTAGAACGGAACCCGATGGGCCGCGGCCATGAGCCCGAGATAGAAGGCCCCCTCGTCGAGTTCCGAGAAGTCGATGCTTGCGGCCTGGCGGGCGGCCCGGAAGTGGGGCTCGAGGGGAATCGAGTCGAGCGACACGAACCCGTAGGTGACCTTGCGCACCTTTCCCGCAGCACAGAGCAGGCCCACGTCGGGACCTCCGTAGCTCACAATGTGGAGATCATCGATGTCGCTTCGAAGGATCGCCCTCACCAGCGACATCGGCTTTCGCCGCGATCCCCAGCCTCCGATACCCACGGTCATTCCGCTGTGGATCTCGGCCACGACCTGGTCCTCGGTCATCACCTTGTGGGACACAGGCTCTCCTTGCGGGCGGTGGGAAGCATTGACGACTCGGGACATTTCACACTCGGCGGATCACCGAACCGTCACGACGGTATTGCACCCCGGTCAGTGGTGCGAATGCGCGGCGATAGTGTCACAGCCATGTCCGGACTCGACCCAGGTTCCGATCCACTCGATTTCACCGGTCGCACCGTGATCGTCACCGGGGGCACCAAGGGCATCGGGCGGGTGATCGCCGAGACCTTTCTGGCCCACGGTGCCGATGTGGTGGTGTGTGCCCGCCACGAAGCCGAACGACCGATCACGTCGGCGGGCCGCAGCGCCGTGTTCGTGGCAGCCGACGTGCGCGACCCTGACCAAGTCGCCGGGGTGGTCGGGGCGGCAGTCGAGGCCACTGGTCGAATCGATGTGCTGGTAAACAATGCCGGCGGTGCTCCCCCGGCCGACAGCGCAACCGCGTCTCCTCGTTTCAACGAGAAGGTGATCGCTCTCAACCTGCTCGCCCCGCTCTCCTTCTCCCAGGCCGTGAAACCGGTGATGGACTCACAGCCCGATGGTGGGGTCATCATCAACATCGCATCGGTATCCGGGCAGCGCGCCAACCCCATGGGGGCCGCATACGGGGCGGCCAAGGCCGGGCTCATCAACCTCACTGCCACTCTGGCCCACGAATGGGGGCCGAAGATCCGAGTGGTGGCTCCGGTGGTGGGGATGATCATCACCGACGATGCCAAGCTCTTCTACGGCGATGAGGACGGCATCGCCGCGGTGGGCCGCACCCTCGCCATGAGGCGAATGGGAGAGACCGACGAGGTTGCCGATGTGGTGATCTTCTGTGCCTCTCCCCTGGCCCGCTGGGTCACCGGCTGCACTGTTCCCGTCCACGGTGGCGGAGAAAACCCCGCCTACCTGCAAGCCTCGACCGGGGAGGTCGTCACATGATCCATCGCATTCTGGGTGCCTTTGCCATCGTGTCGGCAGTGATGTTGTCGCCCATGGGTCCGGTCACAATTGTCGGGCACGACGCGCTGGCAGGCGCAGCGGTCGTCCACCGACTGGGATCGATTCCGGACGATGCCGGTCACAGTATCGGTTCACCGGACGCCGGTCCCAAGCCGCAACAGTCGGGGGACCGCGGCGGGTCGGCCCAGCTCACGCTGCTCGCATTGCTGGTGATCGCGGTGTCGTTCGTGATGTGGAAGATCTTCCACGATGCGCGGGGCGGCCGACCGACCTGAGGGGTCCGAAAGGTACGTACCAATACCCCCACCGATTCAGGACGCCCCCGTTGGCATGCATACGCAGTGTGGGTACTTTCGGCTCGACCGGATCGGCAACGATCAGGCCATCTAACGATGTCTGCCGCAATCGGAGAGGTCCGAGTGAAGAGAACTGTCACCATGGATGACATGGCATCCATGAGTCGATGCCGCCCGTCCATCGACGCCGATGAGTTGAACACGCGCTTCGAGTCGTGCGAACCGCTCGAGGTGATCGAGTGGGCTACGACCGAGTTCGGTGATCGGGTCTGTGTCACAACCTCGTTCGCCGACCTGTTGCTGATCGACTTGGCAACAAGTGTGAATCCAGGGATCGAGGTCGTCTTCGTCGACACCGGACACCACTTCCCGGAGACACTCGAGATCATGCGGGAGGCGCTCCACCGGTACTCCCTGAATCTGACGGTTGTGCGGCCGCCCGAGGACTCGGTCGATTTCGGCACCTGCACATACGACGAGTGTTGTCAGGTCCGCAAGGTCGAACCGTTCAACCGTTACCTCATCGGGTCCACCGATGCCTGGATGTCGGGGCTGCGACGCGATGACAGTTCCGAGCGGTCCACGACCCCCGTGGTGCAGATTGATCGAAACGGTCTGGTCAAGTTGAACCCGCTCACACTCTGGAGCACCGACCAGCTCGATGGCTACATGGCCCGGCGCGGGATTCTCGTGAATCCCCTGACCGCCGAGGGCTATTCATCGATTGGATGCATGCCCTGCACCGCCCCAACCGATTCCGCCGGGTCCGACAAGCGCGCCGGGCGTTGGATGGGGTCATCCAAGACCGAGTGCGGTATCCATCTTCCGGCCGACCGGGGCTGAGCCCCCCGGCGCCACCCGCGGTGGCCGAAAGGTACGTACCAATACCTGACCTGTTTTGTCGTATTTTGGTTGTCCGGGCACGAAGTGATGGTTAGGTTCCCCAATACCCGAGTAAGTAGATCAGGCTTATTGGGATTAACCGGTACTCCTGCACGAGGCATCCATGCACATCACGAACACGCCCTTCGAGACGCCGGTCGCTCCCCCCGACCAGCGACGTCACTCCGCCAACGAGGTGGCCGCGTGGAACAACGCGCTTTCCGGTGCCGGGCCCACCGACGTGATCAGGTGGGCGGTCGATGAGTTCGGCAACCGCATCTGCGTCACCGCCTCGTTCGCCGACACGCTGCTGATCGACTTCGCGACGAAGGTTGATCCCGACATGGAGGTCGTGTTCATCGACACGGGTTTTCACTTCCCGGAGACTCTCCGGACGGTGAAGCGGGCCATGGTCAGGTACGCGCTCAACCTGACCGTCCTGCGACCGGCCGCCACCTCAGCCGATCTGTGGGCCCACGGGATCGACACCTGCTGCGGGACCCGGAAGATCGCGCCACTCGAACGGCACCTGATAGCCAACGCCGATGCGTGGATGTCCGGACTGCGACGAGACGACAGCACCGAGCGGGCCACCACCCCCGTGATCTCGCTCGATCGCCGTGGCCTCGTGAAGGTCAACCCACTGGCGGCGTGGAGCGCGGAAGAACTGAACGAGTACGCCGCCGCCAACGACGTGCTGGTCAACCCGCTGTCGTTCGAGGGCTACCCCTCGATCGGGTGCTGGCCCTGTACAACCCCGACGGATCCATCCGATACCGACAAGCGGGCCGGGCGCTGGGCCGGATCAACCAAGACCGAATGCGGGATCCACTGATGGCCGCCACATACCCGGTGATTCTGGATCTTCACGGCAAGCGGGTGCTGGTCGTGGGTGGCGGTCACATCGCAGCCCGCAAGGTCGCCGGTCTGCTTCGAGCCGGTGCCGATGTCAGCGTCGTTGCGCCAACAGCAATCCACGAGATCGCCGACGACCCCGATGTTCGCTGGTTCGTCAGGCCCTACCAGCGGGGCGAGGTCGCTTCGTACCGCCTGGCCATCACCACCACTGGAGTGCCCGAGATCGATCACCAAGTGGCCGACGACGGCGACCGGGCCGGTGTCTGGGTCAACTCCGCGGACGACCCCGGCAACTGCGCCTTCACCCTCCCCGCGGTCGCCCGCCATGGTCACCTTCAAGTGGCGGTGTCGACCTCCGGTCGAAGTCCGGCCCTGGCCAGCTGGCTGCGGAGACGATTCGAGCGGGAGATGTCGGCCGGCTACCACCAGCTCCTCGACCTGCTGTCGGAGGTCCGGACCGAGGTGCTCGAACAGCACGGAACGAGCGAGGTGGCCGGCTGGGACACGGCGCTTGACGACGGCGTTCTCGAACTTGTTCGCAAGGGCCGGATCGAGCAGGCCCGATCGGTGCTTCATCGCCATCTCGGGCTACTCCCCGTTCGATCGAAGGCCGTCTCATGACCGTTCATCTCGTGGGTGCGGGGCCCGGCGACCCCGACCTTCTCACGATCCGAGCCTTGAGCCTGCTCGCCCGGGCCAAGGTCGTCGTCCACGATCGCCTGATCGATCCCCGGGTCCTCGAATTGACATCTGACGGGGCCGAACTGATCGATGTGGGCAAGCATCCCGGAGCACCCACCGATTCCCAGCGTCGGATCAACGAAACCCTGATCGACCGTGGCCGTAGGTTCGATCCGGTCGTGCGGCTCAAGGGTGGCGACCCGTTCGTGTTCGGCCGCGGCGGCGAGGAAGCGCTGGCACTGCGCCGGGCGGGAATCGATGTAGCCGAGGTACCCGGCATAACCTCGGCCATCGCCGCACCGGCCGCGGTCGGGGTGCCGGTCACCATGCGCGGGCTGAGCAGCGGCTTCACGGTGATCACCGCCCACCAGGACCCCGCCACCGATCAGTGGCTCGATTGGAATGCCCTGGCCCGAACCGGTACCACCCTGGTGATCCTGATGGGGGCGTCGCGGCGCCACCTGATCAGCGAACGCCTCCTGCTGGCCGGAATGCGCCCCGACATGGCCGTGGCCGTCATACACGCCGCCACCACCCGCGCCCAGTCGGTCACCCGCACCACCATTGCCGAGCTCCCCTACGTCGATGTCGTCAACCCGGCCACGATCGTCGTGGGCCCCGTGGCAGCGGAATCGGTGCTCACGCCCGCCCTTCAACCTGTTCTCGATTCTCTCACGGGAGGTCACCTCAGATGACCATTCTTCAGCCGGCTCCGGCCGAGACCACACCCATCGATCCGGCTGTGCAGGCCGACATCGACAAGTTCCGGGACGTCCTCGACCAGCACCTGGCCGGCGAGATCGACGACGACGTGTTTCGGGTGTTCCGCCTCACCAATGGCATCTACGGCCAACGGCAGGGCGGCACCAACCAGATGGTCCGGGTGAAGGTGCCCTACGGGTCCATGACCCCGGCTCAACTCGACATGATCGGCCACCTGGTCGAGAGTTACAGCCGAGGCTGGGGACACATCACCACCCGCCAGAACATCCAGTTCCACTACGTCCAACTCTCGCAGATCCCCGACGTGATGCAGCTCCTCGCCTCGGTGGGGCTCACCACCCGCGAGGCCTGCGGCGACACGATCCGCAACGTCCAGGGCTGCCACCTTGCCGGCGCCTGCCCCCACGAGCATCTGGACATCACTCCCTGGGCCGAGGCCGCCTACCGGCATTTCGTTCGCAACCCGCTCGGGCAGCGCCTCCCCCGCAAGTTCAAGATCAACTTCTCGGGATGCGAGACCGACTGCGGCCAGGCGATGTTCAACGACGCCGGAGTGATCGCCACCACCCGCGCCCTCCCCGACGGGACGACCGAGGCCGGATTCCGCATCTACATCGCCGGCGGGCTCGGCACCACACCTCATCCGGCCCTCGCCCTGGAGGAGTTCACTCCCAAAGAGGAGCTTCTCCCCACGATCGAATCGATTTTGAGGGTGTTCGACCAGACCGGCAATCGCGAGAACAAGCTGCGGGCCCGTATGAAGTGGGTCGTCGAACAGCTCGGCTTCGATGAGACCAAGCGCCGGATACTCAGGACCCGCCGGTTCCTGCTGGCGTCGTCGAGTTGGCCCGGTGGCCTGCCCGCGGAGGTCGAGATTCTCGGAGATGCGCCGGCCGGGATCGGAGCGGCCGCCGATGTCACCCCAATCGGTCAGGGCACGCCGGTGAGTATCGGCGGGGCCTCACCGTACGAGCGATGGTCTCGCTCCAGCGTCGTGCGGGGCATAGCCAATGGGCAGGTGTCGGCCTACGCGTGGGCTCGACTCGGCGACATCACCGCTGCTCAGTTCCACGCACTGGCCGACATTCAGCGCGAGTTCGACGCCGACGTCAGGCTCACCCACCGTCAGAATGTGATCTACCGGGGGCTCGACGAGTCCGATCTGCCCGAGTTCCACCGGCGCCTGCTGGAGATCGACATGGCCGAGGCCGGAGCCGAGCTGGTTCGCGACGTCGTGTCCTGCCCCGGTGCCGACACCTGCAACCTCGCCGTCACCCAGTCTCGGGGATTGGCCAAGGCCATCGGCGACAAACTCGAGGAGGAGGGCCTGTCCGAGATCGGTGGCCTGCGCATCAACATCTCCGGCTGCCCCAACTCGTGCGGCCACCATCACACCGCCGACATCGGATTCTTCGGGGCTGAGCGCCGCGTGAACGGGCGGTCGGCCCCCGGGTACCAGATGCTGCTCGGCGGCTACGTTGGCCAGGAGCAGATCTGGTTCGGCCAGAAGGCGCTGCGACTCCCCGCGAAGAACGCTGCCGAAGCCGCCGTGCGGATCGTCCGCCGATTCGCCGACGAGCGCTCGGCCGGACAGCCGTTCAGGTCCTGGCTCGACGCGGCCGGCGGACCCTCGGCGCTGGCCGACGAACTTCGCGACCTCGACCACTTCCCGTCGTTTGAGGACGACCCGTCGTTCTACACCGACTATGAGGAGACCGGCCCCTACGAGGTCGAGGTCGGTGAGTCGGAGTGCGCCACCTGAGGTTCGGGGCGTAGGGTCTCGCCGTGGCCATCCATTTCGACACCGACTTCGATCCCCGCCACGGTGAACTCACAGAGATCTCGCCGCTGTTGCGACGCATGGTGTGCGCCAATGAGTCGAAGTTCACGTTTCGGGGGACAGCCACCTACGTGATAGGACGGGGCGACGTGGCGGTCGTCGACCCGGGACCCGATGACGACACCCACCTGAGTGCTCTCCTCCACTCTCTTCGCGACGAGACCGTGTCACATGTCTTGATCACCCACACCCACGGCGACCACTCCCCCGGGGCCCGGCGCATCGCTGAGGAAACCGGCGCCACCGTGCTCGGTTTCGGCCCCCACCCACCCGGTGCGGTCGCCGAGGACGATGTCGACGACTCCGAACACTCCGACATTGGTTTCACCCCCGATCGGACCCTGGCCCATGGAGATGTGGTCGTCGGCCCGGGCTGGACGGTTGAGGCACTCCACACGCCGGGCCACATCTCCAATCATCTTTGCTTTGCTCTTCGCGAAGAGCAGGCCGTTCTGTCGGGAGATCATGTGATGGGATGGTCGACGACCGTCATCCCCCCACCCGACGGCAACATCGCCGACTACCTGCGATCGCTACGATTGCTGCTCGGCCGGTCCGACGAGGTGCTGTATCCCACCCACGGACCACCAATACACAAGCCCCACCAACACGTCGAGGCGCTTCTGCAGCATCGGCTCGAACGCGAGGCCCAGATCGTCGACGAGTTGAGCTCGGGTCCTCGAACGGCCGCCGAGATCGTCGGCGCGCTGTACGCCGACGTGCGACCGGAACTCCACAAGCCCGCCGCCCGTTCGGTGCTGGCCCATCTCCACAAACTTCGCGACGAACAACGAATCGACCTGGTCGACGACGGCGACCCGCTGTCGTCCGAGTCGGTGTGGGTCAGGAACTGATCGACACCGCCACCTGATGGTGGCACGCTATGTAGTGGTCGTCGCCCACCGCTTCCATCTGCGGCTCGACCTCGAAGCAGACCTCGTCGGCGTAGGGACAGCGAGTGTTGAAGCGACAACCGTTGGGTGGGGTGATCGGCGATGGTAGCTCACCGTCGATGTTGCCCTCCGACACGTCGACTGTCGGCGCCGGCTCCGGGATGGAAGCCAAGAGTGCCCGCGTGTAGGGATGGCGGGGATTCTCGTAGAGCTCGTCGGCAGAGCCGATCTCGCAGGCTTTGCCGAGGTACATGACGATGATGCGATCGCTCACATTCTTCACGACGGACAGATCGTGGCTTATGAACAGCAAGGTGAGCCCGTAGCGCTGTTTCATGTCTTCGAGCAGGTTGAGAACCTGAGCCTGCACCGAAACGTCGAGAGCCGACACCGGCTCGTCGCAGATCAGGACCTTGGGGTCCATGGCCAGGGCCCTGGCGATGCCTATGCGCTGACACTGGCCACCGGAGAATTCGTGGGGGCGTCGATCGCCGTACTTGGGATCGACGCCGACGGCGTGCATGAGCTCATCGATGCGGCCCTCCGACCACGCACCGGTGCTACCGGCCCAGATCTTGACGCCTTCGCTGATCACATCGCGTACCTTGCGACGTGGGTTGAGAGACGAGATCGGGTCCTGGAAGATCATCTGCAGGTTGGGGCGATGCCGACGCAGTTCCTCACCCTTGAGAGATGCCAGGTCGATGCCCTCGAACAGCACCTTCCCGCTTCGGATCTTGTTGAGGCGGATGATCGACCGGGCCACGGTCGACTTGCCGCAACCCGACTCTCCCACGATGCCGAGTGTCTCGCCTTCGGCCACGTCGAAACTGATGCCGGACACCGCGTGGACCACGTCGTGGCGACCCACCGGAAACTCAACGGTCAGTTCCTCGACGCTCAGCAGAACGTCGGGTCGATCACGAAGGGGAGCAAGACCTGTGCCGGCCATCAGTGGACACCTTCCGTGATCGCATGGATCTTCAATCCTGTCGCAGTCTCGCCGGCCGCCAGATTGGCTGCCAGAGCGGCCTCTCCGCGCTCGGTGTTGGCGGGATGATGGCAGGCATAGATGTGCTGGCCGGCCACACCGCCGACCTCGGGGATCGAGTCGAGGCAGTCGGTTTGGGCGTAGCGGCAGCGAGGGGCGTAGGCACACTGCTCGGGAGGATCGATGAGTTCCGGCGGACGCCCGGGGATGGGGTCGAGCCGAGTGTGGCTCGGTTGGTCGATTCGTGGGATCGAGCGCAGCAGGGCGTTGGTGTAGGGGTGACGCGAGTCGGAAAAGAGAGTCTCGGTCTCGGCTCGTTCGACGATTCGGCCGGCGTACATCACCGCCACTTCATCGCAACGACCGCGAGCCACCCCGAGATCGT
Organism: Actinomycetes bacterium; assembly: GCA_024276355.1. GTDB lineage: Bacteria > Actinomycetota > Acidimicrobiia > Acidimicrobiales > Aldehydirespiratoraceae > SZUA-87. The sequence continues at coordinate 40,755 of JAJRXJ010000140.1, forward strand.
GGGTGATGAGAATCATCGACATGCCGCGATCCCTGCGCAGATCATCAAGGAGGTCGAGGAGGAGTTTCTGGACGGTCACGTCGACGGCGGTGGTGGGCTCGTCGGCGATGAGCAGACGGGGTTGGCAGGCCAATGCCATGGCTATCACCACGCGTTGGCGCAGGCCTCCCGAGAGTTCATGGGGGTACTGACGCACCCGCTTGGTCGGTTCGGGAATGCCGACTTGTTCCATGAGAGAGGTGGCCTCGGCGATGGCCTTCTTCTTGTTGTGGCCGAGGTGGTATCGAAGCGTCTCGGCGATCTGCTCTCCGCAGCGCTTCACCGGGTTGAGCGAGGTCATCGGATCCTGGAAGACCATGGTCATCTGGACGCCCCAGAAATGGTCCTCCTTCTTGCGGGCGAGCTCTCGCACGTCGCGCCCGTCGAAGGTGACCTTTCCCTCCACGTCGGCCGACCGCGGGAGCAGGTTCATGAGCGTCTTGGCGGTCACGGACTTGCCGGAGCCCGACTCGCCGACGATGCCGAGTGTTTGACCCTGCTCGAGCTGGAAGTTGACACCGTTGACTGCCTGAACGACCCCACGATCGGTGGGGAATCGAACACACAAATCCTCGACGGTGAGAAGAATGTCGGCCATGTGTGCTCCTAGAACGCCGTCTCGCGGACATCGAAGTAGGCACGCACGCGATCGCCCGCGTAGTTGAGCGCCAGAACCGTGAAGAACATCATCGCAATTGGCGCCATGGCCACGTGGGTGCCCTTTCGCAGGGTTCGGGTGCCTGATCCCTCGAGGATCATCTTTCCCCAGCTGGCGCCCTCCTTGACCGACAGGCCGAGAAACGCCAAACCACCTTCGGCGACGATTGCCACCGCCATACCGAGCATAGCCAGGGCGCCCATCGGGATGAGTACGTTGGGAAGCAGTTCGCGCACCATTATTCGCATGTCCTTGGCCCCGATCACCCGGGCCGCCTGAACGAACTCGCGTTCGGCGAACACGATGGTGTTCGCTCTCGCCAGCCGGCCGATCGGGGCTATCGCGAGGATGCCGAGCACCATCGCCACCACCTTGAGCGATCGGTCGAGGCTGTTCACGATCAGCAGAGCCAGAACCAGGCTGGGGAAGGAGAGTAGAGAGACAAAGATGAACGAGATGAACGCATCGAACTTTCCCCGGAAGTAACCGGCGAGGATGCCCAGAGGACCTCCTATGAGCATCCCGGCAACAATGGCGATGAAGCCAACCGAAAGCGACACCCGAGCACCCCAGATGGTGCGGGCGAACACATCACGGCCACTGCCATCGGTTCCGAACCAATGATGGATGCTCGGGGATTCGAGCTTCTTGCCGGCGGCGATCACGTTTGCTCCGTCGATCGGCAGGATCGGAGCGAGGATCGCCGCGAGGCTGATGGCCACCAGCCACCCAATGGCAATCCAGAAGCCCAAGCCGAGCTTTCGCTTGCCGGAGTCTTCGGCCTCGGGCTCGAGGTCGTCATAGTCGAGAACAACCTGGGCCGGGTCGAGGGAGGAATCTTGATCAGCCACGGCGAACCCTCGGGTCGAGAATTGAATACATGAGATCGACGAACAGGTTGACCAGTACGAAAGCGGTGACGATGATCACCACGATCCCGAGCACGAC
>JAJRXJ010000141.1 GCA_024276355.1 Actinomycetes bacterium
CCGACGGCAACAGAGGCACGGGCCACCGCGTATTTCTCGACCTTGAGGGCGTGGACCGTTCTCACGGTCGGGCGGTCCTCGAAGAGCACCGGCATCACGCAGCGAGTCCCCCCATTTCGGAGCAGATCGACCCGCGCGCGATCCAGGGAGTGCTCGATCGCCTGCGTGCGCGACATCCCCACCCACTCGCCATCCTCTCGGTCGACGATCCAGAGCCGCAGCTCCGCCGACCGGCCCGCGCTATCCGTGGCATAGAGGGACACCACCTCCTCGAGCTCCGACATCGTGGCGTAGAACCCGAAGAAGAGCACAATGGGGCTTGCCGCCAAGGCCAGCCAACCGAGCATCCGCGGCGTGTCCGGCCAGATCAGCAACCCGCCGAGCAGCAGCGCACCCAGCCCGCCGAACAGGTTCCCACCGCGCGGTACCGCGTAGGCACCCTCATGCGAGAGGCGCACCGCGAAAACAGCGATGCCGACGGCCAGCAGCCCCCAGCCGACTACGGACTGAAGTTTCGAAAACGCGTTCGGCTCTCTCACGGTGTTCCTCCTGGGATTCAGAACCTACCGCACTGAAGCGGCCCAGGGTTCCCGGAGACCGGTTTCGAGTACCTCGATGGCAGCATATGCCAAGTGGCCTATTTCGCTCGGGGTGCACCGCGCAGATCCTCCCCACCAATCAGGAGGACACCACATGACCCCGCACGATCACCCGTCGCTTTTCACCCGCCTCATACTCGCTACAGCACTCACGGTTCTCGCCGTGCCTGGGACGTCCGCAGCGGGAGGACCCCTGGACCCGCAAGACTTCGTGTCGCTCGGCAGCCTCACGCTCGCGAACGACAGTTTCACGATCGACACCGACACCCTCGAAATCCGGGACGGGTCCGGCACGCTGCTCTTCACCGGTGTCGCCGACGATCAGGGCGGTACGGCCGACTACCTGAATAACGTCTGGATTCCGGCGTCGAACGGCATTCCCGAGATCGCGGTCTTCGCCTTCGACAATATCGACCTCCAGTCGAGCGCGACCCTCACCGTGCTGGGCAGCCGAGCACTCGCGCTGCTCTCGCGCGGCAGCGCCTCGATCGACACGACGATCGATCTGAGCCCCCCGGACCTCATCATTCCAGCCAGCCCGTTCACCCCGCCACCCGTCCCGTCCACCGTCGGCTTCGCTGGCGGATTCAGCGGCGGTCCCCTCAACGCGCCCGGCGATGGACCCGGTGGTGGACTGACAGCGACTGTCACGGTCCAAGGTGGAGGGCCGGCAGGCTTCGGCGGGCCTGGGCGGCAGCAGAGCCTTCCGTTCGGCGGGCCCGCCTACGGTGATATCGCGTTCGGCCCGCTCCAAGGGGGAAGCGGAGGCAGCGCACTTGGAGGGTTCACCGGCGCCGCCGCCGGCGGTGGCGCGCTGGAGATCTCAGCTTTGGGCCCCGTCACCCTGGGAGCAAATGGCTCCCTCGTGGCGGCCGGCGGAAAGGTCATCGACAATTTCGGCGGTAGCTTCAAGACCGGCGGCGGTCCCGGCGCCGGAGGCGGAATCCGGCTGAGCGGTGCGGCGGTCCATCTTCTCGGCACGGTGGATGCCGGCGCGTTCCGGTTCGAGAACGTCTCCAACTGGGCCGGCGGAGGCCGCGTCGCCATCTTCGGCTACAACCAGCTCCCGGAGTTCAAAGTCGGTGTAACGACGCCTGGTGTGATCGACACCTCGATGATCAATGTCGAGGGAGGCCAGCTCACCTTTACCCCTGCAAGCGAGGCCACCACGCGCGGCGTCATCACGATCACCCCGCAGATCACGACGATCCCCTTCGGCCAGACATTCACGCTCGGCGAGATCACCGACCTGAGCGATGCGAATCGGAACCTCTTCCTCGTCCACCAGGACCTGCGCGTCTCCGATGGCGGCACGGTCGCGGTGCCGACGGGCGGCATCGCCCAGAACGGGCGAATCGAGCTCTTTCCGCCCACGGCGAGCATCACGGGCGCCGACCCACTCACGAATGGCGGCGAGATCACGGGCAGCGGCGTCGTCGGAGTCGATCTCACCAACGAGGCAGGCGGCACGATCGATGCGATCAACGACGCTTTGACCTTCACGAACGCCGTCGTCAACGACACCGGCGCCCAGATCAACGCGATCGGCAGCACGATCGATTTCCAGGGCGGGCTGACCAACAACGCGGGCAGTCAGCTCAACCTGATCAACACGACGGTGAGCGGCAGCGTCGCGAGCGTTGCCACGGCCGGCGTGATGATCGCGGGCACTGTGACCTTCGACGGCGACGTCAGCGGGAACGCCGACTTCGGCGGCACCGGGACCACCGTCTTTCAGGGCGGCTACCGGCCCGGGGCGAGCCCCGGGTGGGTCCTGTTCGGCGGTGATGTCGTCTTCGACACCGGAAGTACCCTGTTCGCCGAGATCGGCGGGCTCTTGCCCGGCTTGGAGCACGATCGCATCGACGTTTCCGGCGACACCATCTTCGACGGTGCCCTCGACCTGTCACTCATCGGTGGCTTC
>JAJRXJ010000142.1 GCA_024276355.1 Actinomycetes bacterium
GGTTCGAGCCCGGCGGCGGCCCCCGCACACACGTGAAGGCCATCGCCGACAAGATCACCAACGCGGTGCTCAATCGGGTGGCATCCAAACATCTCCTGGAGACCAAGCGCAAGGCGGCCAGCCTCGGATCGACCGGGATGCCCCAGAAACTCGCCGACTGCCGAAACCACGGCGCCGGTACGGAGTTGATTCTGGTTGAGGGCGACTCGGCGGCCGGTCCGGCGAAACGAGGGCGCGACAGCGAGACCATGGCCATCCTGCCGCTGCGTGGGAAGGTGGTCAACGCCGCCAAGGCATCGGTCAAGCAGGTCCTCGACAACGCCGAGGCCAAAGCGTTGTTCACCTCCGTGGGCGCCGGTGCCGGTAAGGACTTCAGCCTTGAGGACGCCCGCTACGAACGCATCGTGATCCTGTGCGATGCCGATGTCGACGGCAGTCACATTCGCTGTTTGTTGCTCACGCTGATCCACCGCTACATGAGGCCCATGCTCGAGGACGGTCGGGTGTTTGCCGCGCAGCCACCGCTGTTCACCACCAAGGTCGGCGACGAAATCCATCGCGCCTATTCCGATGCCGAGAAGGAGGCGATCACCGACAAACTCTGCAAGGGCAACCGCAAGCGCGAAAACGTGAAGTGGCAGCGGTTCAAGGGTCTCGGGGAAATGAACGTCGACGAGCTGCGATATTGCGCCCTCGATCCGTCCACGCGCACGCTGCGTCGACTCACCATGAACGACGGCCGGGAGGCTTCCGACGCGTTGAAGATGTTCGATGTGTTGATGGGCACCGACGTTTCCAAGAGACGAGACTTCCTGGTCAAGAATTCGGCCCTGGTTGATGATTCCGTCCTCGACATCTGAGTCGTTCGCCCTCTGCTGTCACACACGTGTTGTAGAACTACTTCCATGAACTCCCCGTCCGCCCCCGAGACTTCGCCGGCTCAACTGCCGCTCCAAAGGCCCCGTCGGTTGTCGCCATCGGGGGCGTCGTCATTCGAGCAGTGCCCGAAGAAGTGGAGATGGCGTTACATAGAGCATTTGGCCGACCCTCCGGGAGAGGCAGCCATGGTGGGGAGTTTCGCCCACCGTGTGCTCGAATTGTTGATGCAGCTTCCGCCTTCGGAACGGACCCGTTCAGAAGCCAAGGCCATCGCCGGGCTTGAATGGCCGAGTTGGGAAGCCGACGACGACTACATCGCCCTTGGCCTGGATTCCTCGGCCACCAGCGGATTCAAGTGGAAGGCATGGAAGGCCATCGAGCGGCTTTGGCTCCTCGAACTTCCCGAGGAGGTCGAGGTCGAGGCCACCGAGCAGGACGTGAAGGCCGATCTTCGCGGCGTGCCGTTCAGGGGCATTGTCGACCGCCTCGATGTCGAGAGCGGTGAGTTTGTCGTCACCGACTACAAGTCCGGCAATGCGCCGTCGCCCCGCTACCAGGAATCCCGGCTCTCACAAGTTCTGCTCTACGCAGCGGCGATCGCCGAGTCGACCGGACGTGTGCCCACCCGGGCCAGGTTGCTGTATCTTGGCGAGAAGTATCGTGAGGTGTCGGTCGAAGTGACCCCGGAGCGTCTCGACGAGGTCACCACCGGCCTGTCCGACACCTGGCAGGCAATAGGACACGCCTGCGATGTCGACCACTTCCCGGTCGATACCGGTCCGTTGTGTGGATGGTGTCCCTATCTGGGCATGTGCGACGAAGGCCAAGAGGCCGTGATAGCACGCAGCGGGTCACTCCCCGCCGGAGTTGTGCCGGCGTCTGCGCCATAGGTAGCGGGCCAGGAAAGCGGCACCCACCGCGCCGATCGCAGCAACCAGACCCGAGTTCAACACCAACGCATCGGGCGGTGGATCAGCCGGAGGAGGGGTCACCATGGGTGCCGGAGCCGGATCGTCGGGCCCCGGTAGCGGCGGTGTTGTGTCGGTGGAGATGAGTGCATCTACCGGAGCCGGGCCGGCGTCTGGAGGTGAGGGCCGCCGACGGTTCTTCTGCGGGTCATACGCCATGGGCCACCTCCGTGTGGATCACCAGATCGTAGAGTCGGTCGAACTCGGCGGCGGCCTCCTGCGCTCCGGGGCGGTTTCCCAACGCGTGAATGGGCATCGAACCAGCGGATGCCTCGGGGACTGCTGCTCGCAGATGGACAGCAGGAAGAAC
>JAJRXJ010000143.1 GCA_024276355.1 Actinomycetes bacterium
CAGGCCGGAACCGCCCGCCGCCTTGCCGGCGAGTTGTCCATGTGGCCGGCCGACCCCCGTCGGGCCCGCGACACTGCATCGACTGTGGTCCACATTGCGCAATCCGCAGTCGGCCAGATCACGGGCTCCGCCAACGAGGTGCAGGGGGGTTCACCGCTGTGGGCCAACCGGTCGCGTCGACGCCATCTCGAGGCGTTCACCCTTCAACTCGATGAGGTGAAGTCTGCAGCCAAGGCCCACGGGGTGACCGTAAACGACATCTACGTCGCCGGCCTGGTTGAGGGCGCCGTTGAGTATCACGCCAAACGCGACGTTGAGGTCGATGCCTTCAACACCAGCTTCGTGATGAGCACCCGGACCGACGACGCCTCAGGTGGGAACTCGTTCACTCCGGTGCCCGTGCAGGTCTCGGGCCGCCGTATGAGCATCCCGGATCGGATCGCCGATGTTCACCGACGGATCGAAGCCGCCAAGGCCGAGGCCATCGAGACCGGCGGTATCGCCGCACTGTCCGGAATCGTCAATCTTCTCCCGACGTCGCTCGTCACCCAAACGGTGCGCAGCCAAGCTGCCAAGATCGACTTCGCCACCTCCAACCTCCGCGGCGCCCCGATACCTCTCTACGTGAGCGGGGCACTGGTTCTCCACAACATCCCGATGGGTCCGGTGGCCGGCACCGCGGCGAACATAACCACCCTGTCCTACAACGGGCTGCTCGACGTGGGAATGTTCGTCGACCCGGTCGCCATCGACGACCCTGTCGATTTCCGGGAGTGTGCACAAGAGGCATTTGGTCACATCGTCGGCTGAAACCGACCCTGATTGGTCCCCGCGCCGACTCGCGTAGAAGACTCCCGGAACCGGGCCAATTCTGGGGGGATTGTCGATGGACTTCGAAGTATCGGAAAAGATGCAGACCATTCTCGGGATGGTCAACGACTTCGTCGAAAGCGATGTGATCCCGATCGAGGGCGAGATGCTCCACGGCGATCAAGAGACGGTCGACGCCTTGGTTGGAGCCGCGCAGAAGCGCGTTCGCCAGATGGAACTGTGGGCACCCAACCATCCCGTCGAGGTCGGCGGCCTCGGTTTGTCGATGCTTGAACACGGCCTCCTCACCGAGGCGCTCGGGCGTTCCCCTCTCGGCCACCTGGTGTTCGGATGCCAGGCCCCCGATGCCGGCAATGTCGAGATCATCCACAAGTACGGAACACCCGAGCAACACGAGCGCTTTCTACGGCCCCTCGTGGAGGGCGAGGTTCGCAGTTGCTTTTCGATGACCGAGCCCGAGAACCCCGGTAGCAATCCGGCCATGATGTCGACCACCGCCCGCAAGGACGGCGACGACTACGTGATCAACGGTCACAAGTGGTTCTCGTCTGCCGCCGACGGCGCGGCATTTGCGGTGGTGATGGCCATCACTGATCCCGATGCCCCTCCCTACAGTCGCGCCAGCATGATCATCGTTCCCACCGATACGCCCGGTTTCGAACTCATCCGCAACGTGAGCGTGATGGGGCATTCGGGCAGCGGATACGCCACCCATGGAGAGGTCAGCTACCAGCAGTGCCGGGTGCCCCGGGCCAATCTTCTCGGCGGCGAGGGAGACGGCTTCGTGATCGCCCAGGACCGGCTTGGCCCCGGGCGGATTCACCATTGCATGCGCTGGCTGGGCATCGCTCAGCGATCCTTCGAGATGATGTGTGATCGTGCCAACGAGCGCCAGATCCGGCCTGACGGCGGGACTCTTGCCGACCGTCAGGTCATCCAGCACTGGGTGGCCGAGACGGCGGCGGAGATCTCCGGGGCCCGGCTGATGACTCTCAACGCCGCGTGGATGATCGATGAGGTCGGGCCGAAGGCATCGCGCGACGAGATCTCGGCGATCAAGTTCACTGTGGCCAATGTGATGCTGCGGGCCGTCGATCGGGCCATCCAGGTTCACGGAGCGCTCGGCGTCACCGACGACACCATCCTCGCCTACTGGTACCGCCACGAGAGGGCCGCCCGTATCTACGACGGTGCCGACGAGGTCCACAAGAGTTCGCTTGGTCGTCGCCTGCTCCAGCGTCGGGCGACCGGGGGCTCCTGCCGGCTGGGCACCGGATCCGAGTAAACCACGCGCTCCGCCCTGGGTCGAAATGCTTTGCGGCGTCGTGTATCAGCGCCGACAGCGGATCGTGGGAGTAAAGATCGGCAACCAGCCTGAGCAACAGTTGTGTCATCTCGGGGGTACACCCCCGTGGCCCCGTACGCCGAGTCGTCCGCCGAAACACGCTGATGTGAACGTATCGGGTCGCCCGGATACGCCAATCAGTTTCGATCGACCGGTCCTGGTTGGTCCACTTGGTATCTCCATCGGTCACAGTGGGGGAATTGACCGACCGGCAACGCGGTTCCCGGTGCCATGAAAGCAACTTGGAACGGCGTCACACTCGCCGAGGGCGAAACCGTGGTCGTCGAAGGCAACCACTACTTCAGCAACGACGACATCAACTGGGACCTTCTCGAAGCCAGCCCATCGACCAGCCGGTGCTACTGGAAGGGGAAGGCCAACTACTTCCATGTGGTGACTCTGAGCGAGGTCAACGCGGATGCCGCGTTCACCTACGAAAAACCGTGGCCGTTGGCGAAGAAGATCACAGACCGCACCGCTTTTTGGCGCGGTGTGAAGGTTTCCGACTGAGGCACACGACAGCCCACGCCGGCCTCACACGTAGGTGGAGCCCTTGGGCATGCCCTTGTCGGTGCGGATCTCGACATTGACCAGAGCCGGGAGGCCGGACGCGAACGCTCTCTCGATGGCCGGCGCTATCTGGTCGGGCTCGGTCACGTGTTCGCCGTGGCCGCCGAGGGCCTCAACCACCTTGTCGTATCTGGTGCGATTGAGTTCGGTGGCCACCAAGCGGTCTTCTCCGTAGATGACCGCCTGTGGGCGCAGCATCTGGCCCCAGGCCGCGTCGTTGCCGACGATCCCCACGATCGGCAGACCAAATCGCACCGCGGTGTCGAACTCGAAACCGTTGAGGCCGAACGCGCCATCGCCGTAGACGATCATCACTCTCTTGTCGGGATTGGCCTTCTGGGCGGCCAGGGCGAAGGGCATGCCGACACCGAGTGTGCCCAGCGGACCGGGGTCCATCCATCCGCCGTTCGCAGGCACCCGAATGACCTTGGATGCCTGGGCGACGATGTCTCCCCCGTCGCCGATGACGATCATGTCGTCGGTGACGGCAGCAGCGATTTCCTTGCAGAGCCGCAACGGGTCGATCGGCACCTCGTCGCTGTGGAGCTGGCCCGCGAGGGCGGCATCGGCCTCGTCCTCGGCCGATCTGAGCTCGGCTGACCAACCGCTGAAGTCGACATCGGCACCGAGGGCGACCCGCAGCGCGTCGAGATTGACACCGAGATTGCCGACCAGACCCACATCGGCGGCCCGGTTCTGGCCGATGAGGGTCTCATCGAGATCGAGCTGGACGATCTTCGCATCGGCAGGTATCGATGCACCGAACCTCATACGAAAGTCGAGGGTGGTGCCGGCGAGAACGACCACATCCGCCTTGCCCAGGGCCAACTTGCGGGTGCGGTTGAAGAAGCGGGGATGATCCATCGACAGCTGACCACGAGCCATGCCGTTGGTGTACGCCGGAATGTTGGTGGCCTCCACGAAGCGCTGCAGGGCGGGGCCGCCTTCGCTCCACTTGAGCGAGGTACCGGCCATCACCATCGGATGCTCGGCGGCGGCGACGATCGCGGCTGCGTCCTCGACCTGCTGCGCGGGCGCACCCGACATGACCCGATAGTCGCGGAACCGTGGCTCGGGAATCGTGTCGAGGTCGAGAGGGGCGCCGAGCACGTCCATCGGTATCTCGAGGAACGCCGGGCCGGGGATTCCGGATACCGCGGTGCGAATCGCGAGTTCGATGTACTCGCCGATCCGGCTGGTCTCATAGCAGGCATCGGCCCACTTGGAGATGGGCTTCATGACCGAAACGTGGTCCATTTCCTGAAGCGACCCCCGGCGCAAATTGTTGAACGGACCCTGGCCACCGAACACCAGGATCGGGGAGTTGGCTCTCCAGGCGTTGGCCACCCCGGTGACCCCGTCGGTGACCCCCGGGCCGGCAGTGAGGATGGCCACCCCGACCTTGCCGGGGTGGAGGCGGGCCCATGCGTCTGCGGCGTGAACAGCGGCCTGCTCGTGACGCACGTCGATCACCTCGATGCCCTCGTCGATGCATCCGTCGTAGATGGCCATCACATGGCCTCCCGAGAGCGTGAAAACGCATTCGACTCCGGCCGCCTTCAGCGTGCGGGCGGCGAGTCTTCCTCCGTGGGTCATTTCTGCTCCGATGTCTTTGAATCTGGTTGACGGGGTTCGAGAATGTTGAGCCGTTCAGCGGCCACGAATTCGGCCTTGAGTGCGGCGTAGTCGGCGGCTGTGAAGAGACGGTAGGCGGTGTCGCCCCGCTGCCGCCAATAGACGGGATCATCGGCGTAGAGCGGTGAGTAGTGGGCCCGCTTGAGATCACGTACGAGAATCTTCTTGGTTTCGGTGAAGGTGAAATCGTCGACCACCCTGATGAAATCGGGGAACCACTTGCGATCCATGGCACCGTCGACGCACGAGCGTTCGCAGAACTCGAAGAAACCTTGTGGGTCGAACTCCGCACCGTCGTCGAGCAGCACCGCCGCCATCAGCCACTCGTCGGACACCGGGCAGGGCACGCCGTACGAGGCGGCCAGCGCAACGTCGGGATGCTTGGCGATCTCGCGGGCCACCTGGAAGGCCGAGAAGTTCTCGCCGTCCTTGCGGATCCAGTCGTCGGTGCGACCGTCGAAGAACAGGTACCGAACATCGTCGACCACCAGCACGTGGCCCAGGTCGCCGGAACGGTAAACACCGTCGCGGTACTTCGATTCGGTGGCGTCGTCGTTTTCGAAGTAGCCCTGGAACAGTCCGGCATCAGGAGCGATGCGGCAGATCTCCCCGACCGCCTGGTCGTAGTTGAGGATTCGGCCCTCGTCGTCGATCTCGGCCGGCGGGCATTCGCCGTCGGGGCCGAGGATGCACACAGCCGGGTCCTTGATCTCACCCACGCTTCCTCGGGGGTCAGTGCGCTTTCGCACCACCGACATGGCCGCTTCGGTGGATCCGTAGAACTCGTGCATGTCGTCGAGACCGAACCAGTCGATCATCCGATCGATGTCCGGCGGCGATGCTCCGTTTCCCATGGTGACCCGGAGTCGGTTGCGGGGGTCGTTGGTGATCCGGCGACGAATCGTGTCGATGTCGCCACCGGTGGTCTCGACGATGCTCTCAAGGATGTAGTGAGCGGGTTCACCGACGTAGTTCCAGTAGGTGACCCCCATGTTGAGCACGTCGTCGACGAAACCGCTGGCCGAGAACTTCTCTCGCATGGCCAGTGTGGCGCCATTGACGAAGGCCGGCATGACGGCCATGAACATGGAATTGGAGTGGAACAGGGGCATCGCCGCGTAACCGACACCTTCCCGGCCGAGCTCCACCTGAGATCCTATGAAGTACCCGGCGCTCACAAACTTGAGGTTGTTGTTGTTGATTCCCTTGGGAAGCCCGGTGGTGCCGGACGAATAGATCACCATCAGTGGAGTCTCGGGGGTCACCTCGACCTCGGGCAGGTCCGTGCTGCCCGGTGCGTCGGTGTCGACATGGTCCCACAGGTCGCGCTCTCCTCCGCCGGTCAGCAGGAAGATGTTGGATGGGTCCATGTCGAGATCGTCGATGACCTGCTCGACTCGTGGCAGGTAGGCCGGGTCGACAATCAGCACCTTGGCCCCGGAGTGGTTGAGCACACCGCTGAGGGTCTCACCACGCAGACCGGTGTTGATTCCGAACAGATTCAGGCCGGCCAGGGCACAGGCACCGAACACGGCGACGAACTCGGGATGGTTGTCGGCCAGAATGGCCACCCGCCCCTGTGATTCAGGCGAGGTGCCACCGCACCTCTCAAGCAGGAAATGGGAGAGTGCGCAACTGGTGTCGCGGAACCGTCGATAGGTCCACTCTTCATCGATTGTCCTCAAGAACACGTGATCGCCGATTTCGGGGTGGTTGACCCGGGCCTCCAGTTGGTCCCTGACCGTGAGTGGCACGGTGGACAACATGATGTCGATCGGATCTTGTTCGCTTTCTTGCATCGCTGCACACTTCCACACGCGCGGCGCCTCGTCACACCCGGCCAGCGCCTAGTTTGTGGGGATGTCGATCCATGACCTGCCTCGGATCAAGCTTGGCCACCTGCCGACCCCGCTGGAACCCCTCGACCGTCTGAGCGAGTCGCTCGGAGGTCCCCGAATATGGGTCAAGCGCGACGACGCAACCGGCCTCGCCACCGGGGGCAACAAGACCCGCAAGCTCGAGTTTCTGATCGCCGATGCCATCGAGCGGGGAGCCGACACCATTGTCACCGTCGGGGCCATGCAGTCGAACCACGCCCGTCAGACCGCGGCGGCAGCAGCGAAAATGGGGCTTCGATGCGAGCTCTTGTTGGAGAACCGACGTGCGATTCCCGATCCTGCCTATGAGACCGGGGGCAACGTGGTGCTCGACCGGCTTCTCGGAGCGGAGATCATCGAGCAGGAGAAGGGCACCGATCTGGCGGTGGCCCTGGAACGACGGGGACACGACCTGGCCTGCGATGGCCGCAACCCCTACTTGGTCCCGCTGGGTGGTTCGGATGCAGTCGGCGCTCTCGGTTACGTCGACTGCGCCTTCGAACTGCTTGAACAGGCCGAGGCGAGCGGCCTCGAGATCGACCACGTGGTTCACGCCACCGCCAGCGCCGGCACGCAGGCCGGGCTGGTGGCCGGAATCGCCGTTGCCGGAGTGACCCTACCCGTGACCGGCGTGAGTGCCGGAATGTCTGCATCGATGTTGTCGGAGCTCGTGTTCGACATCGCGGTGGAATCCGGCGAGATGATCGGCTCGACTGATGCGGTCGATCCGGCCATGGTGGTCATCGACGACTCCCAGGTCGGTCCGGGCTATGGCCTGCCCACCGACGCGATGCGAGAGGCGGTCGGCACCACCGCCAGACTCGAGGCCTTGATCCTCGATCCGGTATATACCGGAAAAGCCATGGCGGGACTGTTCGAGATGACCCGAACCGGCCGCTTCGACTCTTGCGACAACATTGTTTTCGTGCACACCGGAGGCGTGGCCGGGCTCTTGGCCTACGGGTCGGTGTTCACCTGATGCCGACGGGTCAGTTGACGCCCCGGTCGTGCCCCTCCCAATAGGGCGCCCGCAGATCTCGCTTCAGCACCTTCATGGCCCCCGAAAGTGGCAGTGGCTCGTCGCGAAACGACACCGACTTGGGGCACTTGTAACCCGCTATCTCGGCCTTGGCCACATCGATGATTTCTTCCTCGGTGGCCTCCGCGCCGGCCCGTAGGACAACCACCGCGTGAACCTGTTCACCCCATGTCTCGTGGGGGATGCCGATGACGGCCACCTGCTCGACGGCCGGGTGTTTGGAGATGGCGTTCTCGACCTCGGCTGAGTAGACGTTTTCTCCACCAGTGACGATCATGTCCTTCACCCGATCGACCAAGTAGAGGAATCCGTCCTCGTCGATGTAACCGGCGTCGCCGGTGTGGTACCAGCCTCCGGCGAACGCTTCGGCGGTGGCCTCGGGCTTGTTCCAGTATTCGCGCATGTAGTTCCCACCCTTGGCACACACCTCGCCGGTCTGACCCTTGGCTACCTCGTTGCCTTCTTCGTCGCGTATCGACAACACCACACCCGGTAGTGCTCGTCCGGCGGAGCGCAGCCTGTTACCACCCACCCTGTGGTCGTCGGCACTCAGCCAAGTGAGAACCGACGACGACTCGGTCATGCCGTATCCCTGGGTGATGTCGAGATTGGGATAAAGGGACAGCAACTTGTCGAGGATGGCCGCCGGCATCGGAGAGGCCCCGTAAGTGAGCACACGCAGCGATTCGAGACGTTCGGGCCGGAACTCCGGATGATTGAGAACCATGCCGATCATGGTGGGCACCATCACGGTCTGGGTCACCCCGTGAGCCTCGATCATCGACATGGCCCCGGCCGGATCGAACAACGGCATGAAGGTGGTGACGGCACCCGACGACGGAGTGCCCAGGATGCCGCCCATGGAAGCCGCATGGAACATGGGGGTCTGGTGGAGATAGACGGCGTTCTCGTCGAAGTCAAGCACCATGGCGATGTGGTAGAGGTTGAGCATCTCGGCGCGGTGCTCGACCAGCACGCCCTTGGGCAGACCGGTGGTGCCACCGGTGTACATAAGCACCACCGGGTCGGTTTCGTCGGGCTCGTCGGGAAAGACCGGATCAACCGACGCGATCAGGTCTTCGTATTTCAAGTCGTGGGGAACATCGCCGTCGCCTATGAGCACCACATGGCGAATCGGGCTCGGGCCGTCGGATTCGGCCATGGCCTTGGCGAAAAGCCCGGCGAAGAAGGAATCGACGAACACTACCTCGGTGCCGGAGTCGCGCACGATGTAGTCGAGTTCCTTGCCGGCCAGGCGCAGGTTGAGCGGATTGATCACTCCGCCACCGAGAAACGCCGCGTGGTACAGCTCCAGATACTGGTGGCTGTTGGTGGCCATCACCGCAAACCGATCGCCGGGGCCGACGCCGAGCTCGCTCTTCAACGCCCGACACAACCGAGCCACGCGATCGCCGTGCTGAGCGTAGGTGCCGGTGTAATCCCGGTCGATGAAACCCACCTTGTCGGCAAAACGGTCGATGGCGGGCAGAAGCCCACGGGTGAATACGAGTTCGCGCATGGCGGCACATTAGTCTCGCGGCGATGCGAGCGACACGACTCGGCTCCGGACCGATAATCGGCCCCGACTCGGCACCCGAACTCGGCCCGAACATTCAGGGGCCGTCTCTCGTGGAGATGCCAACATGGGCCGCAGACGCGCTCGGTCGGTTCCATCTCTATTTCGCCGACCACAAGGGCAGCTACATCCGTTTGGCCTTCGCCGACAAGATCGAGGGCCCGTGGACCGTGTATCGGCCCGGGAGTCTTCGACTGTCACAGTCGTGCTTCCCGACAGAACCCCCGCGGGCGACCAGGGAGCAGGTCGACCGCCTGCGGGCCGCGTTCGCCGAAGTCCTCGGCCCCGA
>JAJRXJ010000144.1 GCA_024276355.1 Actinomycetes bacterium
CGGATCAGGCGTTCGATCTTGCCGTCGTACTTGGCCATCGGATCGGTTGGCCGTTTCTCGCCGGCGACGTCCGCCTCCGAGCATGCTTTGATCCAGGCCCTCTCGACGTCGTCGCGGCAGCGGATCAACTCTGAGACTTCCTTCGTCGTGGCTGCCGCGTCGTCAACGAAACGGTTGTACTCGTCGCAGGCCGCAGCGAGCCCTTCGGGCAGCTGATCCGCCGGCGGCAACGTCGGCAGCTGCGGCGGCTTCGCCTGCACGAAACGGGCGGCCGGTGTCCTCGTCGTCATAGTGGTCCTCCTCAGAATGTGCCGGTGCGCGGCTTGCGGGTGCGTTGTTGCTGATTCTTCCATCTGTGCTGCTCGAGCGTCGCGGCGCGTTCGTGGACGCAGCGACGACGGCCGTTGCAGGCGCATCTCCAGCCGTTGGCGGTGATCGTCACGTCGTAGCGGTCGCCGTCGGCGAACACTATGCAGCGGCCGTTGACCGGGCGGGTCACCCTACCGGAGGCGACGAGCTCGATCGCACGGCGGTCCTTGTACCAGTTCACGGCGCTTCCTCGACGGTGCGGTCGTAGATGTCGGGGGCGAGGCGTCTGCAGAGTCTGGTGATCGCTCTAGCCCAGAGCAGGTCGGCGGTGTGGAGTTCCCACGGCATCGGGCGTCCGGACTTGGATCTGGCGATGGGGCGGCCGTCGTCGGCGCGGCGGTCGATGAGTCCGGCGGCGAGGGCGTCGTCGAGCGTGTAGGCGACGGTCATCGTTTCGCCGGTGTCGCCACGGGTGCCGGTGATCTCGACGGCACGGTCGTCGGCGCGGTGCACCTCGAGGCGGTGGCCGGCGCGGCGGTACAGGCGCATCTGGAGTTCGGCGGACGGGTTCGGGGATCCGTCGATGACGTCGATCGCTCCGAGTGCTTCGAACGGGCCGAGACCGTACTCGCCTCCGAGGCGGATCGCAGCCAGGATCGCGGCGGGGCGGCCGCGCAGCGCTTTGGGTACGAACTCGGTTTCGGCGACGGCGACCAACGTGTTCCACGTCAAGGCCTCGGTGGCGACATCGATCGAGGCGGCGGTGTTCGGGACCGCGAGGGTGGTGTCGGTGGGGTCGACGATCTCAGGCTGCTCGGGTTCGGGTGGCTGTTGGTCGGGTTGGGGTGGAGCGGGAGCCGATGGGCTGTCTGGGGTGGTGTGGGTTGTCATGGGTGGGTGTTCCTTGTTGTGGACGTGTTGGGCGGCTGCTTGGTGTTTGCATCGGGTTCGTGCTGGGCAGCTGCAGAGGGCTGCGCCGTTGTGGTCGACGACGATGTGGCGGGTGCCGATCTGGTATTTGGCGGATCCGTCGGGGTAGGTGTCGACGAGGTCGACGGCGTTGTCGGCGATCAGCTTGGAGGCTTTCGAGAGCACGTCGGGCGAGTAGTCGGTCATCGTGTTGCCTCCTTGATTCGTGCTTTCTCGAGGGTCTTGCGTAGCGCGGTCCCTTTCTGGTCTGTGAGCCGGTCTGGGACCGCGAGGGTGTGTTCTGGGTTGAGGGTGATTCCTGTTGGGGTGAGGGTGTTGCTGGTGATGTGGAGGGTCCAGCCGTGGGTGCGGTGGCGTCGGATTCGGCCTCGTCGGGTGAGGATCGTTGTCATTGCCGAGACCGTCCGCGTGCAGTGGATGCAGTTGCTCCGGTTCCCCAGCCATGCGCGCCCGCATGAGAAACTAACCGGAGCAACTGCATGCACTGCATTGGCCCTTGGTACGACTGGGTTTCCATTCTGTGGTCTCACTGGTTCTCGTCGAGGGGGGTGGGCATTCCGAGGCCTCTCCAGCCTCGTCGGTTGTTGCGTTGCTCTGGCTCGGCACCGTTGGATCTGAGTCTGTCCGAGTAGGTCTGCGAGGACCACTTGCGTTCGCCGGTTTCGGCTGCCCATTCATCCCAGCGTTCCTTGAGTTCGGCCGTCGC
>JAJRXJ010000145.1 GCA_024276355.1 Actinomycetes bacterium
GCACCTGGTTGCTGTCCTGCAGCAGGTTGCCAATGCGCTTCTGTAGCTGCGTGTTGGTGATCACCGGCTGGCGGGTGACCCGGTCGCCGGGGTTGTACACGCTCACGCCCTCGCCCAGGCGCCCGTTCATCACGTAGGGCCGGGCGTGGACCATGCGGAAGACCTGGGCCGGATCGTCCAGCTTGTGCAGCAGCGCCTGGTACAGGCTGGTGCAGATGGTGCAGGGCCGGTCGCGGAAGACCCAGTCGTATTCCTTGCCGTAACTCAGGTTCCACTTGAACTCGTCGTTCTCGAACAGGTTGTCGAAGAAGTCGGGCCGTTGTCCCTTGGGCACCATCAGCAGCGGGTTGTCGTGGCTGGGACAGGGTACCTCGAGGTAGCCCTTGTGCAGACGTGGCTGGTGGGCCTCGGCGAGGAACGCTTCCGACCGCTCGGAACCATGTCGACAGGTCAGCGTCAGCGAGTGAAACTTGCTCAGGCGATCGCCGCCGATCCCAGCCTGATCCTTCTCGACGAACCAACCGATGGCCTCGATCCCGTCCAACGAGACCAGATGCTGGAGTTGATCCGCCAGGTCAACGACGAGTTCGGCATCAACGTCGTGTTGTCATCTCATCTTCTCGAAGAGGTCGAGAGGGTGTGCGACAACATCGTTGCGTTGGACGCCGGTCGACTCGTGGCGAGCGGCCCGCTCCGCGACCTGATCGGCAACGATGAGGGATTCGAGATCGAGCTGATCGAGATCGACGATCGGCCGGGAGCGGTGGAGGCAGTGGTCGCTTCTCTCGTCGCTGCCGGGCTCACGGTGCGTCGCTACGATTCGATGCTCACCGTGATCGGATCCGATGCCGGGTTCGTGGCCGACTCGGCGCGTGATGCGATTGCCGATGCCGGGGCCAGACTCGGCCGGATGGCGTCCCGTCGCCGATCGCTCGAGGATCTCTTCATGGAACACTCATGAGCGACTCAGCGACCATCCACGATCGCGGCTATCGCCGCTACGAGGGCGAGCGCTCCGGCGTGTTCGGCGCCATTCGGTCGGTCACTTGGCATTCGATCCGATCGGTACTGGGGCTGGGCAGGTCGGCTCGCCACAAGATCTTCCCGGTGATCAGCGTGCTGATCGCCTATCTCCCGGCGTTGGTGTTTGTGGGCATCGCCGCGCTTTTGCCGGTCGATCTTGTGGGCCAGGGTGCGCTTCCCACCTACGCCGACTACGTCGGTTTCATCGGTATCGCCATCGTGTTGTTCTGCGGTTTGGTGGCCCCGGAGGTGCTGGTTCGCGACCGGCGCAACGGCATGCTCGGGTTGTACCTGTCGACTCCGCTGAGACGAGACACCTACCTGGTGGCCAAGGTCATGGCGGTCATGTCCACCCTCACGATGGTGACCCTCGGCCCACCGTTGCTCTTGTTGATCGCCTACACGTTCGAGGGTTCCGGCCCGGGCGGTGTGGGCGACTGGTTGATCCTGCTTCTCAGGATCATCGGTTCCGGCTTGGCCATCTCGGCGGTGTTCGCCGCGGTGAGCTTGGCTGCGGCGAGCCTCACTGATCGCCACGCGTTTGCCTCGGTCGGGATCATCCTGCTGCTGCTTGGCAGCGCCGCGGTCACCGGTGCCCTTGTGGAGTCGGCTGGGATGTCGTCGAATCTCTACGTGTTCAACCTTCTGGGCATGCCATTCGAAATCGTGCAACGGATTTACGGACAGCCAGGTGACCTGCCGGAAATCTCCACCACATTGGTCGTGGGGGCCAACGCGGGGTGGGTCGCGGTGAGCACCGCCGGTGTATGGCTCCGCTACAGAAGGCTGGCGATCACGCGATGAGCAACCTCCCGCCACCGCCCCCTCCGCCGGTCGAACCCATGGTTCAACTCACCAACGTCTCGAAGGTGTTCGGTGATGTCGTGGCCGTGTCCGATGTGAGCTTTTCGGTCGGTCCCGGGGTGACCGCGCTTCTCGGACCCAACGGTGCCGGCAAGTCGACACTCTTTCGGATGCTGTGCGGGCTGACCCCGCCGTCGAAGGGCGAAGTCCGCGTACTCGGTGCCGATGCCAGACGGGATCGTCAGGTGCGGGGACGAATCGGTCTGGTCGGCCAACAAGACGGGCTTTTCGACCGGCTGACGGCCGGAGAGTTCGTGGAGATCGCCGCGGCCACGCACGGAATGGTCGACCCGGCGAGGGTCGCGGCAGAATCGCTCGCCGAGGTCGAACTCGACGCCTCCGACCCGAAGCCCGTGGGGCAGTACTCGAAGGGGATGCGACAGCGGGTGAAGGTGGCAGCCGGCCTGGTCAACGACCCCGAGGTGCTGGTGCTCGACGAGCCACTCACAGGGCTCGACCCGGTGCAGCGCCGTCACATGATCGCCCTGTTCCATCGACTCGGCGATGAGGGGCGTTGTGTGCTGGTGTCGAGTCACGTGTTGGATGAGGTGGCCCGCATTGGGTCGCGTGTCCTGGTGATCGCGCAGGGGCGACTGGCGGCCACCGGCGACTATCGGGCGCTGCGGAGCCTGATGGACGATCGTCCGCATCGCATCAGGGTCACCGCCGACGACCCCCGAGCACTGGCAGCACGGCTCATCGAGTCCGGCTCCGCCATGGCGGTGAGACTCGAGAGCGGCAGCCTCGTGGTCGACACGACAGACGTCGACCATTTCGGCCGGGTGATCGCCCCCGTGTCGCGAGACGCCGGTATCCGCATCAGCGAGGTGGTGCCGCTCGACGACGATCTTGAATCGGTGTTCAGATACCTGGTGGAGGGCAGATGACCATTACCGAATCCGGCCGACGCGAACGCCATGAGGTCGGGTCGTTGGCCACGATCTTGCTCACCTATCGCGTGTTTGTTCGTCAGATCGTCACCCGAGGGCGTCTCGTCGCGCTCGGCGTGCTCGGTGCTCTCATCATTGTCGTGGGGTGGGCGGTCGGAATCTCCGACGCCACCATCAGCGCTTCCGACTCACTTGATCACGCTGTTCATCTCACTATCAATCTCGGCCTCACGATCGTGGTGCCGGTGGTGGCGTTGGTGTTCGCTGCCGGCGTTCTCGGCGACGCCAGAGACGACGGCACTCTCGTGTACCTGTGGCTCCGTCCGCTGCGCCGGTGGCCCGTGGCACTTGGCGCATACGGGTCGGCCCTCACCATTATCGCCCCGCTCACGATCGTGCCGGTGGTTGTTGCCGCGGCGCTGATCGACCA